>JANODX010000234.1:0-42843 GCA_031412915.1 Vicinamibacteria bacterium
GGATGCGATCGGCTTCCCCCGAACGTCACCGAGTACTTCAATACGGACCTCCCTCAGCGACCGCCCGACAGCCTCGTTACTATCGGACCGCTTCGCCTGGCGCGAACTGACGCTCTCCACCCACAAACATGTCGCACACCCGGCCCTGCCGGTGCTCTGGACTCTCTGCCCCCCTTGGGAGTATCTTCCTCGCACTTAGACAGGTGCGTGAGCGAGTGGCGCTCCGTAAAACGCGGCAACCTTTCAGGAGCTATGACCATGACCCGACCTTCGATGGGGGCCTCATTCGCCCTCTCGGCTTGTTCCCTGGCTTTCGCTTTGATCGTGGCTTCGCCCACCCCCGCCCTGGCTCAGATCGACGCCGGCTCCATCGTGGGCGACGTAACCGACCCTCAGGGCGGCGTGCTGCCTGGCGTCACCGTGGTGGCAACCCAGGAGGGCACCGGCTTTTCGTTCACCGCCACCACGAACGGCAAGGGCCAGTACAGCTTCCGCAACCTGCGCATCGGCTCTTATGTAATCACCGCCGAGCTTTCCGGATTCAAGAAGACCGTCCGGTCGGCGGTGCAGCTCCATGTCCAGGAAACGATCAAAGCGAACTTCACCCTCGACGTGGGCGCCATGACCGAGGAGGTTACGGTCAACGGCGAAGCGCCGCTTCTCAATACGCAGACCGGGGAAATGGGCTATGCGGTCGACTCCAAGCAGCTCAACGACCTTCCGCTGCTGGGGCGCCGCTACAGCGAACTGGCCCTCCTTCAGACCGGCGTCGTTCCGTCGGGGGCGGGTGTTTCGTCCCGTGGTGAGGACACCTTCTTCAACTCAAACGGGAACTTCGCCACGTGGAACAACTTCGTCCTGGACGGCGGGGACAACAACTCCTTCTCCACCAACCTGCAGGAGCGAACGCCCCAGGTCATTGCGCCGCCGGTGGATGCGATGGAGGAGTTCAAGATCCAGACTCGCACCTACTCCGCCGAGTTCGGCCGCTCCGCCGGCGCCGTCATCAACGCCTCCATCAAGCAGGGCTCGAACGACTTCAAGGGCGTGCTCTTTGGTTTCGGGCGGGACTCCAAGTTCAACGCGAATACCTTTGCGAACAAGGCCGCCGGCCGGCCCAAAGGGAAGTTTGACGAAACCGTGGCCGGCGGCGTCCTGGGCGGCCCGATCGTGAGGGACAAGCTCTTTTTCTTCGTGGATTATCAGGGGACCCGCACCAACCAGGCCCAGAGCAACCAGGCTGTGGTGCCCACGGCCCTCATGCGAACGGGAAATCTCATCGAGCTGTCGCGTGCGGTCAGCGGCGGCAACCAGTTCGTCCCCGCAGGATGCGTCAATGCCACGACCAAGGTGATCAGCCCCGGCTGCATCAACCCCGTCGCCGCAAAGCTCATGGCTCTCTATCCCCTGCCCAATATCTCCTCCGAACTCGCCAAAGCGGGACAGCCGGGCAGCTTCGGCCTCCCGAACTACATCAACAACGACCCCTTGACGAACGCGATCAACTCTTATGACGTCCGTCTTGACGCCCGTCCGGGAGCCTCCGGCAAGACTCTCCTCTTCACCCGCTACTCGTATGCGAAGACGGAGCGCAGGGAACCACCGGTGCTTGGCCCCGTGGCTTCGGGCGACTTCGCCTCCAATATCGACATCAAGGGACAGAGCGCGGTCATCGGCCTGACCCGCAACCTGAGCACCGCCATGGTGCTTGACGTACGCGGAGCCTGGAACAAGATCGAGGGCGACACCTTCCATCCCGCGTTCGGCCAGGACATCAATTCCCAGGTGGGGCTCAAAGGCATCCCCACGGACCCCCGGTACAGCGGAGGCATCCCGAACACGAGTATCGGCGGGCTGACTCGTTTGGGCGGACCCTTCTTCCGCCCCCAGTTCCAGACCTCGAGCATTAAACAGTTCTCGGCCTCCCTGGCCTGGAACCGCGGCGTCCACTCCCTCAAGTTCGGCGTGGAAAGACGCCGGGATGCAGTGGACTACATTGACCTCCGCTCGCTCAACGGAGAAATGAACTTCGCCGATGCGCGCTACACCGGTTCGGGCATTGCCGACTTCATCCTGGGCCTCGCCACTCAGCAGCGCCTGACCACGTTCCACGAAGCGAACCTCTACACCGACGGGACACAGTTCTTCGCTCAGGATTCGTGGCGTCCGACCAGCAAGCTCTCTGTGAACCTGGGCCTGCGCTACGAATTTTTCACCCCCATGCTGGACCGCAACGGGACGATGACGAACATCGACCCCACGAACGGACAGCGCGTCCTGGGCAAGGCTTCGGGTAGCTTGTTCGAGCGCTCACTCATCCATCCCGATCGGAACAACTTCGCGCCGCGCTTCTCTTTCGCGTATTCGGCGAACGAGAGGATGGTGATTCGGGGCGGCTACGGAATCTACTACCAGCATACGGATCGCTACGGCTCGGAAAGTCAGATGGCCCTCAATCCGCCGCAACTTATCGACGCCGACGTCGCCGCGGCGAATGCCAACCAGGCTCCGACCTACCCGTTCAGAGATGGATTCATCACCCTCACTCCGAAGGACATCAATCCGGCTCTGATCCAGTGGCGCATTCAGGATCCGAATCAGGACACTCCCATCATCCACCAGTTCAGCATCGGCCCTGATTTCAAGCTCAGCGATACGATGTCGGCCTCGGTGCAGTACGTCGGCAACAAGGTGCGCAACGGCCGCCGTATCGTCAATCTGAATCAGGGGAGGATCACCCCCTCGGGCGTCGTGTTCCCGTATGCGCAGTACGGCTACGGGACCGCCTACCTTGAGCAGATCCGCACCGTGGGCCGGACCGACTACAACGCCTTGCAGACCCAGATCCAGCGGCGGATGACCAAGGGTCTGGGATTCACCGCGTCGTTCACCTACGGCAGCGCGAAGGGCGATTTCCTTGACCACCTGGCGGCCGGTGGGGGCGCCACCGGCAACCAGCCGCAAGACGTGTACAACCTGGATGCCGACTACGGTCCGTTGGAGTTCGACATCAAAAAGCGGTTCGTTCTTTCCTTTATCTACGAACTTCCCGCGGGCCGGGGCCGCGGCACCGAACTGAAGGGCATCGGGCGGATCTTCAACGACTGGAGCCTGAATGGGATTCTGAGCCTCGAGGATGGTCGTCCGTTTACCATCTCGGGATCGAATCGAAGCAACACCGGCGGAGGCCACAGCAGCCGGGCGAATTGCCTGGGCGATGCTCAGCCGTCCGGATTCGACAAGACCCTCACCAAGTGGTTCGACACAACGCAGTTCGCGGATACGGTCGCGAATACGCACGGCAACTGCGGGATCAACACGGTGCGTGGACCCGGGGGGAAGAACCTCAACATGTCGTTGTTCCGCAACTTCCCGCTTCCGAGCGGCCGACGTGTCGAGTTCCGCGCCTCGGCCTTCAACATGCTCGATTGGGAAAACTACGCTTTCCCGGGGTCCAGCGTGGCGAACCCCACGACCTTCGGCGTGATCACGGGCGTGAGGAACTCTCCGCGCGAGATGCAGTTCGCGCTCAAGCTGTACTTCTAGCTTCTTAGCCGGGGGGCGGTGACAAACGAGGCCGTTCATGGACGGTGTCCGTGACTTTGGGGAGAAACGCGGCCCAACGGTCCCTGAGCCTGTCGAAGGGACCGTCGTGGCTTCGACAAGCTCAGCCACCGTTTCGCCTGGAATGGGCCGTCCAGAAACGTGTCTCTTGGCAGCGAAGCGACTTTGCCCTGGAGGAGCTCGCGACCGCGAAGTCATCCAGAAACCCCCATCGCTGCAGCCGGAGTAGATCCGGCCTGCTCCAAGCACCACGTCAGTCGCACCCGGGATCAAGCGGCCGAATTCGTTCTTAGCAGCCCATCAACCAAACGGAGAACCCCCATGAAGTCCTTGAAGTTGTCCCTGGCCGTCCTGCTCGCGCTCGCCGTCTTCAGCCGGCAGTCCGCCCTCGCCGGAGTGGAACTCCCCCAGGACCAGGGGGCGGCCGGCGTCTGGCAGAAGATCCTGAAACTGAAGACCACCGCGAGTGCGATGCACACCACGGCGCATCCCGACGACGAGCACGGCGGTGTCCTCTCCCAGCTTTCACGCGGCCAAGGCGCGCGCCTCTCCCTCCTGACCCTCAACCGCGGCGAGTCCGGCGACAACGCCATCGGCTCCGAGCTGTTCGACGGTCTGGGCATGATCCGCACCGAGGAGCTGATGGTGTCCGACCGCTACTACGGTGTCGATGACCAGTACTTCACCACCGTCGCCGACTACGGCTTTTCCAAGCGACTCGACGAAGCCTTCGAGAAGTGGGGCAAGGAGAACGTTCTTCGCGACGTGGTCCGGGTCATCCGCATCAACCGTCCCTTCGTCCTCATCTCGCGGTTCCAGGGGACTCAGCGCGACGGCCACGGCAACCATCAGACCGCCGGCCTGATCACGAACGAGGCCTTCAAGGCGGCGGGCGACCCGAAGATATTCCCCGAGCAGATCAGCGAAGGTCTGCGGCCCTGGCAGCCGATGAAGGTCTATCTCGGCGGACAGCGTGAAAACGAGGAGTGGGCGATCCGCGTGGATCCGGGGGCGTACAGCCCCTGGCTCGGCGAGACCTACAACAACTTCGCCCGGATCGGCCTCTCGTTCCAGCGCTCGCAGAACAGCGGACGGCTTCAGCGCTCCCGCGGCCCTCAGTACGGCTACTACAAGCGTTCGGGCTCGACCGTGACCTCGCCCGACAAGGAGGAGAGTTTCTTCGACGGGATCGACACCACCCTCCCCGGCCTCTTCAAAGCCCTCGGCCGGACCGCGCCTTCAGGAGCCGACGCGGCGCTGCAGGCGATCGACCGGGAAGTCACGAATGCGGTGGCCGCCTTCTCGCTCACCAATCCCTCCGCCACCGTCCCCGCGCTGGCGCGCGGCCTGAAGGCCACCCGGGAGGCGCTGGCTCTTCTCGGCGGCGGCGAGCCCGGCGCGACCTTCATCCTCAAGATCAAGGAGCGTCAGTTCGAGACCGCCATCACCGCCGCCCTCGGCGTGGATTTCAAGGCCATGTCGCAGCCCGCGGGCGTCCCGGAAGCGACCGGCCCCTTCGCCGAGTTCGCGCCGCCTCCGACGATGGCGGCACCTGTCCCCGGTCAGACATTCGAAGTTCGCGCCTTCTTCACCAACCGCAGTTCGGTCGAGGTGACCATGCGCGGGATCTCGCTCGCCACCGGCGCGGGCTGGCAGTCGAGCCCCACCGGCAACGCGCCTGCGACGTCGCTCAAGAACAACACCACCGCAACTCAGCGCTTCTCGGTCTCTCTCGCGAACGACGCGTCGCTTTCCTCGAAGCCGTACTTCACTCGGCCCTCTATCCAGCAGTCGCGCTATGACGTGGCCGACCAGTCCCAGATCCACCGGCCCGCATCCGTTGCTCCCGCGGTCGCGGTGGCTCGCTACACCGTCGAAGGCGTCGACGTGGAAGCACGCGAAGGGGTCACGCGTCGCGAGGGTAACCTGCCCTACGGTTACGAGATGCGCGAACTGCGCGTGGTTCCGGCCCTCGCCCTCACCGTGACCCCGGGCGCGGCGGTGGTGCCGCTCAAGGCGGTCAGGAAGCAGGTGTCCATCGAAGTCGACCTCCTGAACAATGTCGAGGGCGACATCTCGGGCGCTCTCGCCCTGAAGCTCCCCGCGGGCTGGACGTCGACTCCGGCGAGCCAGCCCTTCAAGTACGCGCGCGCCGGCGAACGCGGCGCTTACAAGTTCACGGTCTCGATCCCCACTCTCGAGAACCAGGCTTACGAGATCCAGGCGGTGGCCAAAGCCAACGGCCGCGAGTACACCGAGGGCTACGCCATCATCGCGAAGCGCGACCTCGAGACCCGGCTCCTGTACCGGCCGTCGACGATCAGCGTGCGCGGCATCGACGTGGCCGTGCCGGCCCGCCTCAAAGTCGGCTACGTCATGGGGGTGGGCGATCAGGTCCCCTCGGGCCTCAGCCAGCTCGGAGCCACCGTCACCCTCCTCGGTGAAAAGGAATTGTCGAGCTCCAATCTGTCGCAGTTCGACACGATCATGACCGGCACCCGCGCCTACGCGGTGCGGGAGGACCTCAAGACCTACAACCAGCGCCTGATGGACTACGTGAAAGCCGGCGGCAACCTGGTGGTGCTCTACAACACCCAGGAGTTCGTCCCGAACAAGTGGGCGCCTTATCCGGCACAGCTGCCGGGACGCGCCGAGGAAGTATCCGAGGAGGACTCTCCGGTCGAGATCCTGGCTCCGAAGGAGCCGGTCTTCAACTACCCCAACAAGATCACGGCCGTGGATTTCGAAAACTGGGTTGAACAGCGCGGGTCGAAGTTCTTCACCGAGTGGGACAAGGCCTACACGCCGATGATCGCCACCTGGGACAAGGGTCAGGAGAAGCAGCGGGGCGGCTGGGTTCATGCCACCCACGGAAAAGGCCACTACACGTACTTCGCGTACGCCTTCCACCGCCAGCTTCCCTACGGCGTGCCGGGAGCCTACCGATTGCTCGCGAACGTTCTCTCGTTGAACAAAGCCCCGATCGCTCGCGCACCCGCCAAGCCCTGAGGCGATGGCGGGATCGGAGAGATCAGCGCTCGATCATCTCCGTCAGGACGCGTCGAGCATCCTGCAGCGGGTAGTCGATCCCGAGGAGGAGGGCCAGGGTGGGAGCGATGTCCTCGGGTCCGGTGTCCCCTTCATAGGCTCCGGCCTTGATCTTCGGCCCCATGAAGATGAGGGGAACATGCCGATCGTATTCGTACGGTGTGCCGTGGCCGGTCCCTCCGGGATATGTGGACAGGTACACGTGCTCCTTGAGCCGGGCAATGACATGGGGACTTCGCGAACCGAAATACGAACGCCTGACCGCGTCGAAATAGGGGTCATCCGAGGCCGGCGGAGGATCGGCCGCGAAGTCGGACGCGGTGTAGGTCTTCGCCACCGCTCCGGTAGACATCAAGGCTTCGGAGAGGGTCGCTTCCACATCAGGGCGCCGCAAGCCCTGCCGGGCGATCGAATCCAGATTCAGGTAGAAGTCAGGCGGCAAATAGGCGGCGACAAGATCCTTCTTTCCGGGGAAGCGCGTCTCCAGGGCGGTCATCCCCGCCGCTTGAAGTTCGTCGGGCTTCACACGCCGGGCGCTCAGGCCCTGCTTCTGAAGGGTTTCGACCAGGGGCATGACCGCATGATCTGCCGACAGAACGAAGACCACCTGATCGAGACCGACCTTGGCCTGGATCTCGGCGAACAGACGCTGCAGAGTCAGATCCAGCCGGAGCAACTGGTCCAGAATCTCCTGGGAGTCGGGACCGAAGGCGTGGCCGATGACATCCGTCGCCGAGAAGCCGATGGCCAGAATATCCGTGGTTCCGTCCTTCCCCAGTTCGTGGGCCTTCATCGCGGAGAGCGCCACCTCGAGGATCAGCTGGTCCGCGAACGGCGTGCGGCGAAAGGCATCGTAGAAAGCCGGACTGCCCGGAGCCTCTCGAATCGTGTGCGGAAACGTGGTGTCCTGAAGATCCGCCTCCGTCGCGACCTGGTCCTCGCCCGCGTACTTTCGGTAGACGCTTTCGTCGGCGAGAAGTCTGGTCCAACCCTTTGCCGCGTATGCCTCCGGCCGATGCCTTTCGTTGAGCGCGTCGAGCCAGGGGGGCGCCGCCTTCATGTAGTAGCTGCTGGTAATGACCCGTCCGGGGCCCGGCTCGAACCAATAGGCGGCGTCCGCGCGGGGTCCGGCCATCAGGACGGCCGCCCGATCCTTGAGCGCGACCCCCACGACTTTCGCCTCCGGCGCCAGCTTCTTCAAGATGTCGCCCAGCGTGAAGCCAATGAAGTTGACCGGCGAAGCGCCGCGGCCCGGACCTCCCACCGGACGTGCGGTCGGATCTTCGACAACGTTGACCTGGCGCCCCAGTCCTTCGTCGAACCAGTCGTTCGTAACGATGCCGGAGTGAAGCGGACTGCGACCAGACAAGATCACGGAATGTCCCGGCCCGGTTTCGCAATTCGCGTGCCGATAGCGCGCATTGGAGAACACGGCGCCCTTCTCCATGAGTGTCTTGAACCCCCCGGCGAAGAGCGGCTTGAACCGAGTCAGGTAGTCGTATCTCATCTGGTCGATGGAGAGGACGACGACGAGACGTGGCCTGACCGGGAAGGTCGGCGCGGCGTGGGGAGACTGAACGCTTCCGGTGGAGGCCAATGCCAGTCCGAAGAGAAGGAGAGCGGGTCGCATGGGATGCAAGACTAATCGCTTCATCGTGAATCCCGGACGTCCAGAGGCGCGGCGTCTCTTCTTGGCTCGGCAAGACACCTCCGTGGCCTCAACCTGCGGACGACACGGGGGGTCTAAGATTACGAGGGGCGCTGTTGGGGATGCGGCATGATCCGACCGGATCTCGGCTCACCGTCACCGAAATCGAGTCTTAACCATTACTTAAGACACGAATGCGACAGTTCAGGAGAAGTGAGACTGCTTCCCCGAACCCCGTTTTCTTGGAGAGCGTTTTGAAGAGACCACCCACGCGACGAACCCTCGGAATAGCGGCTTTGCTGAGCCTCGCCAGCCTTCAAGCGTTCGCTCAAGCCCCGGCGCCGTCGAGCGTTGTTGGTCGAGTGGAATCGGTCGACGTGAATTCCCGAACCATGAAGATCAGGTCCGAGGCTGGCCTGGAGTCTATGGTCGGCCTGGCCGAGAAAGCGACGGTGGTGAAGGTCGCCCCCGGGGAGACATCGCTTCAGAACGCCTCGCCGATTGCCTTCGCGAGCATCAGCCCGGGAGACCGGGTTCTCGTCCGCGGGGGCGCAAGCGCCGAGGGCAGGATCGACGGGGCTGTCCGCATCGTCGTCATGGCCATGACCGATCTCGCCGCCCGGGAGGAAAGCGAACAGCGAGCGTGGCGCGAGCGCGGCGTGGCCGGAACGTTGATCGCCGCCGAGCCGGCGAAGAGCGAGTTCACCATGCGGACCGGCGGCCCTGCACAAGCACCCTCGGGTGCTCAGCCTTCGACTCCCGGTTCGCTGGTGGTGGACGCCGGGAAAGCGACCATCCATCGCTATGCGGACACGTCGGTGAAGTTCGTCGACGCACAACCCGCCACGGTCGCCGAACTGGCCGAGGGCGATCAGGTGCGTGTGCTGGGCACGCGGTCGGCAGACGGGGCGCGAATGACCGCCGAACGAGTGGTGTTCGGCCACTTCAGGACCATGGCCCTCGCCATAGAGAAAGTGGATCAGGCTACCGGCCTGCTCAGCGTCAAGGATCTTCAGTCGAACCGGAAGTTCATGGTCTCTATCCTCCCGTCCGCTTCCATTCGAAAGATCCCCGCAGAGATGGCGGCGATGTTCGCGGCACTCTCGGGCTTCGGGGCAGGCCGGCCGGGGGGACCGCCGCCTGAAGGCACGGGCGCACCAGCGGGGACCCGCCCGGGCGATTCACGCCCCGGAGGAGGCCGCGCTCCGGATCCCGGCCGAACTCCGGGGATGGGCGGCCATGGCCCAGGGGGCGGCGCACGAGCCGGGCGCACCATGGAAGACATGATCGAGAAGATGCCGGTCATCACCGTGGCGGACCTGAAGAAAGACGATTGGGTAGGAGCGGTGGTCGGGACAATAGACGCCTCGGACAAGGCCACGGCCTTCAACATGCTGGCCGGAATCGAGGTCTTTGCCTCGCGGGCCAACCGCAGCGGCGGTGTCGATGTCGGAATGCCAGCCGGCCTTCTTGATGGCGCCTTCGGCGTTCCCTGAGACACCGCGAACCTCTCTTTATGCTCACCTTCACAAGCACCTTCAACTGGTCCGTTCCCAAGGATCGGCACTCGAACCAATGAACCCCTGCAAGTTCCTCGCCCGTCTCGAGCCGTTCGCACTCGGTCGCACCCTGACCATCATGGCCATGGTCGTCGCTTTCCTCGGCCAGGGCGGCCTGGCCTTCGCCCTCGCCCTCGCCCTCGCCGACGAAGCGATCATGACGGGCCGCATCATGGACCAGACCGGCGCCAGCGTGTCGGGAGTGAAGTTGACCCTCACGGGGGAGACGAGCCACCAGATCACGAGTGACAAGGAAGGCAGGTTCCGGGTGGTCGTCCCGGAGGGTTTCTATGCGGTCACCGCCGAAAAGCCCGGCTTCGTCGCCTACGCCGCGGCCAATATCGAACTCAAGTCCGGCCCCCCGACACCTCAGGAGATCCGACTTGAAGTGGCGCGTTCCGAAGCGGTGACGGTCGAGGAGCAGGCGGCCGCACTGAGCCTGGGCGCCTCGCAGAATGCGGGCGCCATCGTTCTGAAGGAGTCCGATATCGAGGCTCTCCCCGATGACCCGGACGAACTCGCCGCCTACCTTCAGGCCCTGGCCGGTAACTCAGGCGGCCCCAACGGCGGGCAGATCTCCATCGATGGCTTCACCGGCGGCCGCATGCCCAACAAGGCCTCCATTCGGGAAGTCCGGCTGAATTCGAATCCGTTCTCGTCCGAGTTCGACCGCATGGGTTTCGGCCACATCCAGATCTTCACGCGACCCGGCACCGACAAGTACCGCGGCGGCGCATCCTTCCGCTACAACAACGATGCCCTCAATACCCGCAACCCCTACGCTCCCAACAAACCGCCCTACAGCCGCGAGGACTACAGCGTCGAGTTCGCGGGGCCCATCGCCAAGGGGAAAGCTTCCTTCTCGTTCGACTCCGACTACCGGAGTTCGGACGACAACCAGACCATCAACGCGGTCGTCCTCAACCCGAGCCTCGTGAGCACTCCCGTCGCCCTGACCCTCACCCGGCCGGCGAGCCGCCTGACCTACTCGCCTCGCATCGACTGGCAGATCAACGGCAATCAGTCGCTGACCGTCCGCTACTCGCACTCGGAGAACAAGGCCCTTGACAGCGGCATCGGGGGATTCAATCTGCCCTCCAAGGGGTTCGATTCGAACAACTCCGAGAACAACGCTGACCTCACTCTGAACAGCATTCTGGGCCGGGCGGTGAACGAGGTGCGGATACGTTTCGGATCGAGTGGTCGCAGCCAGGTCTCCCAGAGTCCACAGGCAGCACTCACCGTTCAGGAGTCCTTCAGCAGCGGCGGAGCCGCGGTGGGATCGACAACGGACGGAACGCGCTTCGAGCTTTCGGACGTGGTGTCCTGGGCCACCAGGAAGCACGCTTTCCGCAGCGGCTTCAGGGTGCGGCGCAACACCACCGACGAACTCTCGCGAAACAACTTCGCCGGTGTCGTGACCTTCGCGGGCGGCCTTGGCCCTGCCCTCGATGAGAACTTCAACCCCATCCTCGGCGCCGATGGCGCGCCCATCATCGGGCCCGTGGAGAGCCTCGAGCGGTACCGCCGGACACTCGGGCTCGCAACCCGCGGCCTCTCCCCCGCGCAAATCCGACTCCTCGGAGGGGGCGCCTCCCAGTACACCGTGGCCGGCGGAGATCCAAGCGCAAACGTGGCCCAGACGGACCTTGGCTTCTTCTTCAACGACGACTGGAAGAAGACCGACCGACTGGTGCTGGGCCTTGGCCTCCGCGCCGAGACTCAGACCAATCTGAAGTCACACCTCGATCTGGCGCCACGCGTCTCCTTCGCCTATTCGCTCAAGATGAACAAGGACGGAAGGACGCCAAAGTCGGTCGTCCGCGGCGGCGTTGGAGTCTTCTATGACCGCGTCAACGACGGCCTCGTGCTCGATGCGAACCGGTACTTGAACGGTGGACGCCTCCAGTACGTGGTCACCGACCCTCTGATTCTGGACACCATCAAGGTCACGAACGGATCGGTGGTCAGCGTCCCGACCGTCGAGATGCTGAACCGGTTTTCGCAGCCGCAGAACACCCGGGTTCTCGACGAGGAAACTCGAGCGCCCCGGTCGATCCAGGGCTCGGCCTCTCTGGAACAGCAGATGGGGGGGATGACGGGATCCCTTGCCCTCATCGGCTCCCGTGGTGACCACCAGCTTCGATCGAGGAACATCAACGCCGTCCGTGCCGATGGCTCGCGCCCTCTGGCGAGCCCAGGTGCCGTCTACTCCTACGAGACCACCGGTCGGACCAGGCAGTTTCAGGTGGTCGCGGGCCTCTCGAGCCGTCCGGGTCGAAAGAATTCATTCTTCGTCCGATATTTCCTCGGCTGGGCCAAAGGCGACACCGACGGCGCCAACACTTTTCCGGCCATTCCCACCGATCTCGAAGCCGACTACGGCCGAGCCTCCTCCGACGTGCGGCACCGGCTGATGGCGGGTGGCAACATCGAAGCGCCCTGGGGAATCAAGGTCGGACCCATGCTGATTCTCTCCACCGGCCGCCCGTTCAACATCACCAGCGGGCGCGACTTCAATCTCGACACTGTGTTCTCCGATCGGCCAAGCTTCGGAACGGCGGGCCAGACTGCGGTCATCGATACCGATTACGGCCTCCTCAATACGACCGGCGTGGGTGCGATCATCCCCCGCAATTATGGCCTCGGGCCGAACTTCGCGAGCCTCTCTCTGCGCATCTCGAAGTTCGTCGCGTTCAAGAAGTCCAGGACGGCCGCACCCGGAGGAGTTCCCGGCGCAGGGGGGCCTCAAGGCGGCGGCCCTCCGATGGGAATGGGTGGGATGGGCGGGGGCGGCGGGGACCACGGCGGTGGCGGTGGGCGTGGAATGATGGGTGGCGGCGGCTCCGGCGGCCCGGGCCTCACCTTCGCGGTGAACATCTCGAACCTGTTGGACCGCACGAACGAAGGCACGCCGGTGGGCAACCTCTCGTCTCCAAAGTTCGGAGAGTCAACGGGCCTGGCCGGCTTCTTCATGGGCTTCGGCCCGGGTGGGGGTGGGGGCGGGGGCGGAGGCGACGCCGGCAACCGTCGCATCGAACTCCAGATCCGCGCGAACTTCTAGCCGTCCCCTGCTCCATCGAGGAGAAACGCGGGTGGTGCTTCCGCCCGCGTTTGTGCCTGCTGGAGGCGACCTCTAGCCACGACCTGAGCCACGGGGTTCTCTCCCACTCTGACGAGGTCGAGGAGCCGATCGCTCTTGAGGACCAACAGGTCGGCCCGCTTTCCGAGCTCGATGCTCCCAACTTCGTTCTCGAGACCGACACTCGTCGCCCCGCCTATGGTGGCGGCCGACAACGCCTCCTCGAGGGACAGGCCCATCCCGAAGCAGGCCAGGGTCATCGCGAAAGGCATGGACGACGACAACCCGCCACCCGGGTTGGTGTCGGAGCCGAGAGCAATCGCCACCCCCGCGTCGATCATCTTGCGGGCGGGAGCGAACTTTCCGAGCTTCAGGAAGAACGACGCGGTCGGAAGAAGGGTGGCAACCGTTCCGGCGCTGGCCAGGGCCGCGATTCCGGCATCGGAGACTTCTATGAGGTGGTCGGCGGAGCGGGCGCTCAACTCGGCGGCAAGCGCGGCTCCTCCGGTATCGGAAAACTCGTCGGCATGAATTCGCAAGGCGAGGCCCGACGCGGATGCCGCCTGGAGGATGCGGCGGCTTTCGTCCACACTGAAAACGCCGCGCTCGCAGAACACGTCCGCGAAATCAGCGAGGCGGAGGCGCGCGATTTCGGGGATGGCCTGGTCCACCAGCTCCGCAATGTAGGCCTCGCGATCGGAACGGCGATCCAGGGGCACCTCGTGAGCGCCGAGATACGTCCGCACCACGCGTACCGGATGCCGGGACGCCGCTTCCCGTATCGCTTCGAGGGATCTCCTCTCGGCGTTTATGGACAGGCCGTAGCCGCTCTTCACCTCCACGGTGGTCGTACCCAGGGAGAGCGCGCCGTCCAGGCGAGCACGGACGATTCGGGTGAGATCGTCGGTTGCGACCGCGCGGGTCGCGGTCACGCTCCGTACGATCCCGCCCCCTTGAGAGGAGATCTGCTCATAGGTCGCTCCGGCGAGCCGAGCTCGGATCTCGTCGTCACGATCGCCGGCGTAGGCGAGATGAGTGTGCGCATCGACGAAGCCGGGCAGGACAATGGCGCCCCGGGCATCGATCTCGATCACGTTCTCCGCGGTGCGAACCCCACGGCCGAGGTCGGCCTCCGGCCCCACGAAGACGATGCGGCCCCGCTCGGACGCCACCGCCGCCGCCTTCAAGGCGCCGATGTCCCTGAGGTCCGGCCCCCGCCTTGGCCTCGGCCCTTTCAGGGAGGCCAGGAGGCCGATGTTGCGGACAACGAGGTCGGCGCTTGGAAGTTCGTGGCTCATGATTCGAGGCGTTCCCTTGCTCCTGTGACCAGGGGATCCTAGCCCGGGGTGCCTCGCCCGCGGTACCATCGGGGATGATGAGACGCCCGTTTCTGAATCGACCCGTCGCCCTGCTTGGTCAGTCCATGCCCATGGCCTCGCTCGTCCTTATTGTCTTCGTCGTGTTTGGCAGCGCCCTGCTTGCGTTCGCGGAGCGTTTCGGCGTTCCCGCCCTGAGCCTGGCCCTCTTGTCCCCTGCGCTCGCAGTGCAGGGTCAGATCTGGCGTCTGGTCACGTGGGCCTTCTTCGAAGCGGACGGACAGAATCTCGTTTTCGGATCCTTGATGCTGGGGGTGTTCGGTCGCGACCTGGCGGCACTGTGGGGCGGGCCTCGATATCTTGTCGTCTGCCTGGGCGTGGCCGTCGGGACAGGTATTTTGACCAGCCTTCTCGGGCTCGTCTGGGCCGACGTGGGCCGGGCTCGATACCTTTCTATCTGGCCGCTGGCCGACGCCCTGATCGTGGCCTGGGCTCTCCTCTTTCCGAACCGGACCATCCTCTTCATGCTCATGCTGCCGGCCGCGGGAAAGAATCTGCTCTATCTGACCGCGGGGATGACCGGGCTTTTCGCCGTCATGTACGGCTTCTCGAACTTCGCCCCGCACATCCTGGGCATGGCTTTGATGTTCGCGTACATCCGAGGGGGCACGGCGCTGGCCGCCCAACTGAAGCTGAATCGCCTCCTCGCCCCGAAACGCGGCAACCCCGGCCTGAAGATCGTCGAGGGTGGCTGGAACAAGGATGGAAGGAAGGACCCCAAGGACTCGGGCTGGGTCCACTGAACGGCGAGGCTAGGCCTGCGGGGTTTTCGATGGCCGTTCGCCGAAGATGGCCGTCCCGACGCGTACTATGGTGGCGCCCTCTTCGATCGCCACCTCGAAGTCATGGGACATGCCCATCGAAAGTTCCAGGCCGTTCAAGAGACTTCGTTCGACCGCTTGATCTCTCAGCGCGCGGAGGCGCACGAAGTACGGCCGCACCTTCTCGGGATCTTCGAGTAGAGGCGGAATGGCCATGAGGCCCTCCACCCGGATTCCCGGCACCGAAGCCAGGGATTCGAGAACCGAGAGCAGACCGGCTTCGGGCACCCCCGACTTCGTGGCTTCGCCGGCCAGGTCGACCTGGACAAGAACGGGCATCAAGACGCCGATGTCTTTCGCCGCTCGGCCGACCCGCACGCCCAGTTCGGCGGAATCGATCGACTGAATGCGCGAAACGGAGGCCACCGCTTTCCTCGCTTTGTTCGACTGAAGTGCCCCGATCAACTCGAGGCGCAGAGGATCGGGGTGAGCGAGGAGCGAAGTCAGAAGGCCCTTCTTCTCTTCGATCTCCTGAACCCGATTCTCTCCGAAGACACGCTGGCCGGCGGCATAGGCCTCCTCGATGGCGCTCACGGGTTGAAACTTGCTCACCGCCACCAGAGTGACGCTTGCCGGGTCGCGGCGGGCGCGCCGCGCGGCCTCCGCGATCCGCCCGCGGACGGCACGGAGGCGGCTCGTCAGGGTCAAGGTGCCAGGTGCGGGCCCTTACTTCTTCTTGAGCGCGCCGATGAGACCCAGGGCCGTCGCCTTGTTCTGGTCGCTCTTCGGCCCCATGGAGAGGTACTTCTCCAGGCGGGTCACGCATTCATCGGTCTTGCCCGCGTTCAGGGCAGCGGTCGCGAGATAGTACTGAACCTCGGCGTTCGTGGGATCGGCCGCCTCGGCCTTGACGAAGGCGGCGGTGGCCTCCTCGCTCTTACCGCTGTTCAGAAGAGCCAGAGCGAGATTGAAGAGCTGTTTCGGGTCGCCCGCTCCCGCCCCCGCGGCCATCACCTCCACCGCCTTGTCCTTCTGGCCCTGGGCGGTGTAGATGTTCGAGAGCAGGACCCGGGCGTCGCCATAGTCCGGCTTGACCTCGATCGCCTTCAGGACCGAAGCCTCGGCGGCTCCATAGTCCTTCTTCTGAAACTGGGCGAAACCCTTGTTGTAGTGAGCTTCGGCGAGCGAGGGATTCTTTACGACCATGGCGTCGAAGGCGGCGATGGCGCCATCGAAGTCGCCCGCCTGAATCTTCGCGACTGCCTCCCCGAAGCTCTTCGTGATCTCCTCGGCCCCGCCGGAGGCGGCGCTCCTGGGGGCAAGCTTGGTGGGAGGAAGAACGGTGGCGTCGCCCAGGGAGATCCGCGCCGACGCGGCGAAAGGCTGAAAGCCCTCCTTGGTGTAGGTGAACTTCCAGTTCCCCGGCCGCAGGCCGATCTGCATGAACTCGCCCTTCTTGTTCGTCTTGCTGTCGAAGGTCAGGGTGACGCCGCCCTGGAACTCCATTTTCACGGCAGCCGCATCGATGGGCTCGCCCTTGTCGTCCAGAACCTTGCCGCGAACGCCACCCGATTGAGCGGACGCCATCGACGCAGAAATGAGGAGGGCCGCAAGGGCCATTAGGGGATGCTTCATGGGTTTCTCCTGTTCGATTATCTGCACGAGTGTCTCACGACTTTGGGCGGAGTCGATAGCGGATAGGGTCGGCCCGGCCGGCCTTTTCGAAGGCGGCGAGGCGCAGCCGGCAACTCTCGCACTCACCGCACGCTTCATCGTCCGCCTCGTAGCACGACCAGGTGTCTTCGAAGGGAACGGCGAGGGCGATTCCGTGCTGGATGATATCGGCTTTGCTCATCGAAATCACCGGGGTGAGAACGGCAATGCTCGTGTCCGCCTTCGTCCCCAGTCGGATGACCTGGGCGAAGGCTTTGAAGAAGGCAGGGCGACAATCGGGGTACCCGGAGGAATCGGCCTCCACCGCGCCCATGAAGATCGCGGTGGCGCCGAGGACTTCGGCCCAACTGGTCGAAGCGGCGAGCAGGTGGGCATTCCGGAAGGGAACGTAGGAGCTGGGCACGACGCCGTCCTCAGGACCGCCGTGACGGACCGGGATCGATCGATCGGTCAGACTGCTGCCCCCGATCTGGCGTAGCGAGGTGAAGTCGACCACCAGACGGCGGGGGGACGCGACACCGAGGCGGTCGGCGAGGGTGATGAAGCTCGCCAGTTCGCGCGCCTCCGTTCGCTGGCCGTAGTTCGCATGCAGGAGAGCCAGATCATGAGTCTGGCGCGCCAGGGCCGCGGTAACGGCCGAGTCCATTCCCCCGGAAAGACAGACCACCGCGAGGGGACGGGGCGAGGGGGGAGTCATGGCAGGTCTTGGCCTTCGGGTTGTCTGTTAGAGGGCGGGTGCAGCCATCGAGCCGATCGGACGGACGAAATTATCGCGCTCAAACCGAACTCTCGCCCAGTTGAAGTACGGAATCGACAGGGCCGAGAGGACGGTGGCCGTCCCGAAGGCGACTCCAAAACCGAACTGATGGACGAGGGCCCCGGACAGGATGGACCCCGTGCCGATGCCGATGTCGAAGGCGGCGAGAATCCCGCCAAAAGCCCCGCCTCGTCCGCGCTCGTCCACCCGGCCCAGAATGTACGCGGTGAACGCCGGATGGCAGTTGCCATAGGCGAGGCCGAAGACCGTGGCCGAGAAGGCCATCTCAGACCGGGTCCGGGCAAAGCACAAGAGGGCCAGGCCGACCGGAATCATGGCCACGAAGACGCGAAACATCCGCGCATGTCCAAGGCGGTCGAGAAAGGGCGCTAGAACCGGTCTCGAAAGAAACGTGGCGAAGGCCATGGTGGTCAGGAAGATCTCCCGCGGAGCGATCCCTCGCTCATCCGCGGCGAGCGCCGCGAAGGAGGTCACCGAGCCGAAGGCGAACGAGTAGAGAAACAGAGCGAGCGAGATCCGGAGCACGCTGAAATTGAGCGAACCCCTGAGCTCCCGCGTGGTGGGCCAGCCCGGCGTCCCTACATGGCTCTCGTGAATCGACCAGGCGATGAGCCCCATGACCACGTTCATGGCCGCCACGGAAAGGCACAGGACGAGCCATCCGTGCCGGTAGATGGAGAATCCGACGGTGGGAGCCACGGTCACGGCCAGAAGCGATGACATACCCCAGTACCCCAGGCCTTCGGCGCGCCGGGCCGCGGGTATGACGCTGGTGATGTGGGCGGAGGAAGCGAGAAGCAGCCCGGACCAGAAGACGCCATGCAGGGTCACAAAAACCAGGCGGGGCCCATTCGGCAGAACACCGTAGAGCAGGACGCAGGTGGTAATGGCGAAGGCGCAGATGATCAACTGCTTCCGACGCCCTATGTGATCGGACAAAGCGCCCGTAAAAAGAGCCGACAGACCGGACGAGTAGGTCAAAAGGCCCATGAAGAGCCCGGCCTCGGCCTCGGTGCCACCCTCGGCGAGTACCTGAAAGGGAACCACGGGCAGCAGCATGAAAAGCGAAACGAACACGCTGAACGAAAACGCCCACATGGCGATGAAGGGCCCGGTGAAGAGGGGCTCTTTGGGCGGGGTCTCGGGCATTGGAGGACCGCGGAGTCTATGACATCGCCGCGGGTGAGGCGCGCGCGGGCTTCGGCCTAGTCGAAGATCGCCTGAAGGGCTTCGTCAAGCGTCCTGACCGCTTCCACCTTGAGCGACGACGGGACATCCGCCAGGGGAAGGGCGCCCCCGGCGGCGGGAACAACGCATCGTTCGAAACCCATCTGCGCGACTTCGCGAAGGCGCAACGCCGCCTGACCCGCCGATCTCAATTCGCCCCCCAGACCGATCTCGCCGAACACCGCCGTCTTCTCGGGCACCGGCTTGTTGGTGAAAGATGAGACCACCGCGGCGGCAATCCCGAGGTCGACCGCGGGCTCCTCGACCTCGAGCCCGCCCACGATGCTCACGTGGACATCCTGGCCGGCGAGGGGATAGCCGGCGCGTTTTTCGAGGACGGCCAGGAGAAGGGAGGTCCGGTCGCGATCGAGGCCCAGAGCCATCCGCCGGGGGGACCCGAAAGAGGCGCTGGTGACGAGGGCCTGAACCTCCACCAGCATGGTGCGGGTGCCTTCGACCGTGGCCACGACCGCCGACCCTGGCGAACCGGGGAGCCGTTCGGAAAGGAACAGAGCCGAGGGATTCGAGACGGGGATGAGGCCGGCTCCGGTCATTTCGAAGACCCCGAGCTCGCTGATCGATCCAAACCGGTTCTTGACCGCGCGGACGACACGGTGGTGGTGATTCTTCTGGCCCTCGAAATACAGGACGGTGTCGACGATATGTTCCAACGACTTGGGACCGGCCAGCGACCCGTCCTTGGTGACGTGACCGATGATGAACGTGGTGATGTTGCGCGCCTTGGCCACGAAGAGAAGCTGGGTCGCCACCTCACGAACCTGCGAGATCGAACCGGGCGCCGACGCGAACCTGGCCGAGTAGATGGTCTGAACCGAGTCGATGACCAGAGATGTCGGTTTCAAGACATCGACCTGCTCGAGGATGTTCTCGAGCGAGGTCTCCGCCATCAGATAGAGAGCGCCGCCGGCGAGGCCGAGGCGATCGCCGCGCAGCTTGATCTGCCTTTCGGACTCTTCACCGGAGACGTAGAGAACGGCTCCGCCCGTCCGGGCCAGCAGCTGCGCCACCTGCAGGAGGAGCGTGCTCTTGCCTATGCCGGGCTCGCCCCCGATGAGCACCAGCGAGCCGGGAACGATTCCGCCGCCCAGAACCCGGTCGAACTCGCCGATCCCGGAGGGAAACCGGGGCGCATCGCCGGCGTCCACCGTCTCGTAGGGCTTGGGCCGGGCGAGGGTCTCGGACAGGACGCGCTGCTGCTTGGCGGCCTTGGCGCTTTGAATCTCTTCGCGTTCCTCGACGAAGGTGTTCCAGTCGCCGCATTCGGGGCAGCGCCCCAGCCACTTCGAACTCTGAAACCCGCAGGCCTGACACGCGAAGACGGATCTGAATTTGGTCATTTTTCGGGCGAAAGCCTCAGGGGGTCCGCAGGGGGGCCTGGATCTTGTTTCTTGGTACCGGTTCCGGGCTCAAGATAGACGGCTTCACCGAAAGCTCCGAATCGGGATCGGAGGAAGCGCCGCCTCCGGCTCTTCGTTGATGAGGCTCACGTTGATGGCCCGGATGGTGATTCCGTCTTTCGCCTGAAGTACGCCATCCACTCGAAGAAGCGGAGCCTCGGTGAGCAGCCTTCGGAATCGGTCGAACTGATCGGGGCGGACGATGACGTTGACCAGGCCCGTCTCGTCTTCGAGGGTCAGGAACAGAAAACCTTTGGCGGTGCCCGGACGCTGTCGGCAGATAACAGCGCCCGCCACCCGGACGAAGTCGCCATCGAGGCGATAAGGAAGGTCGGCCGCCCGCAGGACATCCGCTTCTTCCAGAATGTCGCGAAACCGCGCCACCGGATGCGGGCCGATGGTGAGATCGGTGCCCATGATGTCGGCGCGCAGGCGATCGAGCGTCGACATCGCGGGCAGAGGCGAGATCGGCGGGTCTTGAAACTGCGAGGCCTCGAACAGCGGTCCGGTGGACTGACCAAGGGCCGCCACCTGCCACAAGGCGTCGCGGCGGGTTCGATCGAAAGCGGCGAACGCGCCGATCGAGGCCAGGCGTTCCAGTTCGTCGGCGTGGAGCCTGGTGCGCCGGGCGAAGTCTTCGATCGAGGCGAATGGCCTCCGCCCCCGTTCTTCTACGATGGCCGCGGCGGCCGGGGCACGAAGGCGGGTGACGTAATTGAGCCCAAGCCGGAGAGGGCCTCCTTCAAGAGTGCAGACGACCTCGCTCCTGGTCACATCCACGGGGAGAAACTTCACACCGTGTCGCTGCGCGTCCTTCACCAGGGTCATCGGATGGTAGAACCCCATCGGCTGATTGTTCAAAAGCGCGCAGACGAACGCCGCGTGATGGTGGGCGCGCAGATAGGCGCTGGCGTAGGCAATGAGCGCGAAGCTCGCGGCATGCGACTCGGGGAAACCGTAGAGCGCGAAGGACGCGATCGACTTGACGATCTGATCCTGCGCCGATCCGCCGATGCCGTTCTTCCCCATTCCCGCGCGCAGCTTGGCCTCGATCTCGGCCATGCGCTTCTCGGACCGTTTGAAGCCCATGGCGCGCCTCAGTTCCTCGGCTTCGCCCCCGGTGAAACCGGCGACGGTCATGGCCATGCGCAAAAGCTGCTCCTGGAACAGAGGCACGCCCAGGGTTCGTTTCAAGATGGGCTCGAGCGATGGATGCGGATACTCGACCGGCTTCCGGCCGGCCCGGCGATCCAGATACGGATGGACCATCTGGCCGACGATCGGACCCGGGCGAATGATCGCCACTTCGACCACGAGGTCGTAGAACCGCTCCGGCTTCATCCGGGGCAGGGTCGCCATCTGAGCGCGGCTTTCCACCTGAAAGACGCCCACGGTGTCGGCGGCCCGCAGCATCGCGTAGGTCTTTGGGTCGTCTGGGGGCAGGTGGGCGAGATCGATATCCACCCCGGTGCTGGAGAGGATCGTGATGGTGTCCTGCAGTGCCGCCATCATCCCGAGGCCGAGCAGGTCGACCTTGATGATGCCGAGATCGGCGCAGTCCTCCTTGTCCCACTGAACGATGGTGCGCCCGGGCATGGACGCGGGCTGCAGCGGCACTACTTCATCGAGACGGCCCTGGGCCACGATCATCCCGCCCGAGTGCTGGCCGAGATGGCGCGGCAGGTCCTGGATGTCGTGGAACAGGCGGGCGAAGACCTTGAGGCGAAGATCGTTCCGGTCGACCCCCGCGCGTTCCAGACGGACATCGAACGTGTCCTTCGTGTCGCGCCATTCGAACCGCCGCATCTGCCGGGAAACGCTGTTCACCATCTCATCGGGCAACTCGAGCACCTTTCCGATCTCGCGTGAAGCGCTCTTCTCCCGATAGGTGATGACGTTCGCGGTCATGGCCGCGCCATGCGGACCGTACTTCGCATAGACGTGCTGGATGACCTTCTCGCGCCGGTCACCCGATGGCAGGTCGATGTCGATGTCGGGCCACTCGCCCCTCTCCTCGGACAGAAATCGCTCGAACAGCAGCTCCATGCCCACCGGATCGACCGCGGTGATGCCGAGGCTGTAGCAGACCGCACTGTTGGCGGCCGAGCCGCGGCCCTGGGCGAGGATGCCCTCGGCCTTGCAGAACTGCATGAGATCCCAGACGATGAGGAAGTAGCCGGCGAGGCCAAGTTTGGCGATGACCGCGAGCTCTTTGCCGATTTGCGCACGCGCTTTGTCGTGATACGGGCGATAGCGTTGTTGAGCCCCCGCCTCCGTGATGGCGCGAAGAAACGAGTCGCTGGTTTCGCCTCTCGGCAGCGGATAGTCAGGAAAACGATAACCGAGATCCTCGAGTGTGAAGCGCAGTCGATCGACCAGAGCTTCGGTGTTTCGAAGAACTTCGGGGCGATCGGCAAAAAGCGACTGCATGTCGGCGGGCGGCTTGAGATGGCGCTCCGCGTTCCTGGACAGAAGCCGCCCCGCCCGGGACAGAGTGGTGTGATGGCGCAGGCAGGTGAAGACATCCACCAGGCGCCGGCCCGGGGGAGTTGCGTGCAGAACACCGTTGGTGGCGACGGCTTCGAGGCCGTGGGCGGCCGCCAGATCGAGAAGGCCGAGCGCATTGCGGTGGCTCTCGCGGGTGAGATGCCGCTGCACTTCGACAAAGGATCGATCTTTTCCGAACAGAGGAACGAGCAAGTCGATCGTCTTTGGGCAAGAGGTGAGAGCGGCCAGGCCCTTCAGATTCTCGGGCTCGTCGAAACCATGACCAAGGACGTCAGGACCAACCCCCTTCCCCTCGGGATTCGGAATCTCCACAGCTCTGGCGCGCGCGGTTAGAAGGCGGCTGAGGTTTCGGTATCCGTCTCGACTTTCGACCAGCAGGGTCACGAACGAATCGTTCGACAAAGACACTTCGGCGCCCACGATGGGCCGGACGCCCGCCTTCTTGGCCGCTTGAAAAAACCTCGGCGCCCCGAAGAGACCGTCGCGATCGGTGAGGCCAACTGCGGTATGCCCCAGTCGCGACGCGTGCGCGACAAGATCCTCGGGACTCGAGGAACCTCTCAGAAAAGAGAAAGCGGAACAGGCATGGAGCTCACAGTACATTCGTCTTATTTTCGCCTACAAGGCGGCAATTGGGGTCCGTTGTATGGAAAACTGTGGCCCGAGAGTCCTTTGCCCGCCTCGTTGACAGGAGCTTCAGCCGCCTTGCTACACTCCCCCCACCCTGCTCCTTCGATCCTGAGTGAATTCCCCGACAAATAGCCCAAGCTATGAGTGTCTTCAACAAGGTTGTCAGTCGAGTTCGGAGCTTCTTCTTCGAGCCCGACCGCAAAGGGGCTACGGGAAGCGAGCCGGCCGCCCAGGGTGTTCAAGGAACGCGGCCAGGGACAAACCCCCCCCGAAAAACCTCTGAGAAACCGGATTCCTTCGAATGGGGGTCGCCCGAAAAGCGCCACCGTCAAGTCGAGCCGGCCCAGGAAGCGCCGAAGCCTCTCCTCCCGGCGTCAGAGGACGCCTCGAAGACCTCCGCCTCGCTCGACGCCTTCTCGGCTCGAAACTTCTCCACCGCCGAACTCCAGAAGAGCAGTGTTCTCGACATCGTGGCCGCGGTCGAATCGAGAAACAAGGCGATCGCTGCAATCCAGCCCTCGACCGTCATTCGCGAAAGCCTCGGCGGCCAGGAAGCGACGTCCGGACTCTCGAACGAGCTCCTGGAGGAAATAGCGAGAGTTTCCAAGGCGCCTCTAAACGTCGAGGGCGCAAGGGCAGACATCGTCTCCGAGAGCACAGTGGAAGTCGGGCCTCTTGTCGCCGAGGAAATTCCGCGACCCGCCCCAACCGTCGCTGCCGCGGAGAGTCTTGGCTTCGGATCGATGCTCCGAGAAGCGGCGCAACGGGCTCAGCAACAGGAGGAGGTGACCGAAAAGGCGCCCGTCCTCGCCCCGGAAGCCCAGAAGGCGGAAGCCGACAAAGAGATCGCCCATCTCTCCGCCACGGGTGCCTACAGCCTGGCCGGAATCGAGTCTGCTCCGCCACCGTTCGCTCTCGAGGGCGCCATGTCCAACATCCGGCCTCCGGGGAGCCCTGTTTCGGATACTTTCACCACGGCGGTCAAACGACCGCGCCTGGGCGACGCCGCGGCAAGCGGCGAGATCGATCGAAACCTCGTCTCGTCGGAGTCGGAGAGTTCGAAGTCGCCGACCCCCGAACCTGAACCGGAGGTCGTCGTCGGCATCGACACCGGAGAGATCCAGCGCCGTCGACTTGAGTCCAACCCGCTTGCGGCCGATCCGGCAACCGAGGCTCCGCGATCGCTTCTTGCGGAACTGGCCGCCGCGGGCTCCGATGCGGCACGGGCTTCTCAAACGGAGTCACAGCAGCCCGCTCAGGCTGCTCAACTGGAATCGCGGCCGGAGCCAGAGCCCGCCTCTCTGAACGAAGCGCAGCCGGCTTCTCCGCCGAGGTCATCACCACTTGCTCAGAAGGAGTCCCCGGAAAAGGCGCCCCTCTCCCAAAGCGAACCCACGGACGCTGAGAAACGGCGTGAGAGCGGCCCGTTCGCAGCCCTCCTCCCCCCCTCGTCACAGCCGCCAAAGACAGCCCAAGCTCCAACACGCACCGCCCCGGCGCCCCCCGTAACAGAAGCTCCGGTCAATCCTCCCGGCCCGCCCAGGATTGAGGCGCCGGCCCTTCCAAGCATCGCTCCTGTCGGTCTCGACCCCGCGGTGGTGCGCGAGATCTATCGGATCATCTACATGTCGCGGCGCATCGACGACAAGGAAATAGCGCTCAAGCGCCAGAACAAGATCTACTTTCAAATCAGCGGAGCGGGTCACGAAGCCGTTCTGGTCGCCGCGGGCATGGCTCTCCGGCCCGGCTACGACTGGTTCTACCCCTACTACCGCGATCGCGCGCTCATGCTGACCCTGGGCATGACCCCGACCGAGATGCTGATGGGGTCGGTCGGGGCCAGAGACGACCCAAGTTCCGGCGGACGACAAATGCCTTCGCATTGGGGCCACAAGGGGCTGAACGTGGTGAGCCAGTCCTCGCCGGTGGGAACACAGTTCCTGCAGGCGGTGGGCTGCGCCGAAGCCGGTCTCTATATGCAGAAGAGCGGCGCCTCGCCCCTCTTCAAGAACGACGAGGTCGTCTTCGTCAGCTGCGGCGAAGGAACGACCTCGGAGGGCGAGTTCTGGGAAAGCCTCAACACCGCATGCAACCTCAAACTGCCGTTGGTCTACCTGGTGGAGGACAACGGGTACGCCATCTCGGTGCCGGTCGAGGTCCAGACCGCGGGCGGAAGCATCAGCAAACTGGTGCGATCGTTCCCCGACCTGCTGGTGCTCGAAGTTGACGGCTGCGATCCCGTGGCCAGTCTGCAGACCCTGGGCGAGGCGGTTCGATACTGCCGAATGCGCAAGGGCCCGGCCTTCGTTCATGCGAAGGTCATTCGGCCCTACTCCCACTCGCTGTCCGACGACGAAAGCCTCTATCGACCGCCCGCGGAGCGGGAAGCCGAGGCGGCTCGAGATCCTTTGCACGCCTTCCCGGCCCGCGTCACAGCCGCCGGTCTCTTGACCGAGGCCGAGCTGGCCGCGATTCGGGCGGAGGTGGACCTGGAAGTCGAAAACGCCACCGACCGCGCGCTGCAAGCGCCGGCTCCGGCCGCGGAAAGCGCGGCGTGGTGGGTGTACTCGTCGATCGATCCCACCACCAGGGAATTCGACTCGCCGCCCGAGTACGGCGCGGCCCCGAACCCGAACAAGACCATGGTCGATCTGTTGAACGCAGCCCACGTGGACGAAATGGCGCGAGATCCCCGGATCGTGGTCTTCGGTGAAGACGTCGCAGATTGTTCGCGCGAGGGCAGCCTCGACAAAGTGAAGGGAAAGGGCGGCGTTTTCAAGGTCACTCACAACCTCCAGCGCAAGTTCGGTTCGGACCGCGTCTTCAACTCGCCCATCGCGGAAGCGGGCATTATCGGCCGCGCCATCGGCATGGCCACCCGCGGCCTCAAGCCCGTGGTGGAGATCCAGTTCTTCGACTACATCTGGCCCGCCTTCCATCAACTTCGCAATGAACTAGCACTCATGCGCTGGCGGTCGTCGGGCAACTTCAAATGTCCGGTCGTGGTTCGAGTCACGTATGGCGGGTACCTCCAGGGCGGGGCCGTCTATCACTCTCAGTGCGGCGAAGTCCTGTTCACCCACATCCCCGGACTCCGGGTGGTGATTCCCAGCAACGCCGAAGATGCGAACGGACTTCTCCGCACCGCCATCCGCTGCGACGATCCGGTCATATTCCTCGAACACAAGCATCTCTACCGCCAGACCTACAACAAAGGCTCCTACCCCGGACCGAATCACATGGTGCCGTTTGGAAAGGCCCGGGTGGCGCGCGAAGGATCGCACGCCACCATCGTGACCTTCGGCGCCCTGGTGCAACGATCGGTGGCGGCGGCCCGGGACCTCGAAGAGGAAGGCGTGTCCGTCGAGATCCTCGATCTTCGAACCCTGAATCCGTACGACATGGACGCCATCCGGACCAGCGTCATGAAAACCGGCCGGGTCCTGGTGGCTCACGAGGACCAGATTTCCTTCGGCTACGGGGCCGAGCTCGCGGCGAGGATCGCCGACGATTTGTTTTCGTACCTCGACGCACCGGTGAAGCGACTGGGCGCTCTCGACTGTTTCGTCGGCTATCACCCGGCCCTTGAAAACGCGACCCTGCCGCAGATCGCGAACATCAAGGACGCCATCCGAACCCTCATCAATTTTTGAGCGCGAGTGGGAGGCCCCATCCGCGCGCGTACGGTCGCCGTCATCGCTCTATCGGCCCTGGGCGCGTTCCATTCCGCCGCCGCCCCGTCGGTTTCACCCGCTCGCGATCCCTTCGCCCTTGTGCTGGGCACCGCCCAGGATGGCGGTCTGCCCCAGCTCGGCGGCGCCGCGCCGGAGGACGAGGCGGCACGAAGGGATCCGGGACGGCGTCGCCTGGTGGCGTCGCTTCTGATCGTCGACCCGGAGTCGGGGGAGCGTTTTCTGATCGACGCCACTCCGGATATTCGCGAACAGGTCGACGCGGCCGATCGCGTGGCGCCAAGGCCGAAGGCCTCCTCACGACCACCTCTCTTCGAGACCATAGCCCTCACTCACGCCCACGTCGGGCACTACGCGGGACTGATGCATCTCGGGCGGGAGTCTTATGGCGCTTCCGGCCAGCGCATCCTCGCCTCGGAGCGCATGGCCCATTTCCTGGAGACGAACGGGCCGTGGGACCTGCTGGTGAAACTGAAGCACATCGCGATCGAGCGATTCGAGGCGGACCACGGTGTGAAGCTCAACCATCGGCTTTCCCTCACACCGATCGCGGTTCCTCATCGCGACGAGTACAGCGACACGTACGGCTTCATCGTTCGCGGGCCTTCCCGATCCCTGCTCTGGCTGCCCGACATCGACAAGTGGGAGCGCTGGAGCCGGCGGATCGAGGACGTGATCGCGAGCGTCGACGTCGCCTATCTCGACGGAAGTTTCTTCGACGCCGCTGAACTTCCCGGGCGCGCGATGTCGGAGGTGCCGCACCCTCTGATCGCGGAGTCTCTCGCCCGATTCACGGGCCTTCCGGAAAAGGAACGGCAAAAGATCGTGTTCGTGCACCTGAACCACACCAACCCCGCCGCCACACCGGGATCGAGCGAACAGCGCGCGATCGAGAAGGCGGGAATGCGGGTGGCAAAAGAGCGCGAGCGTCAACCGCTCTGAACGGCCGACCGGCCGGAGTCCTACGGGTGCGCGCGCTCCGGTTAGTTCGGCAGCCGGAGGGCGATGAGTGACGCCTGCGTGCCCCCGCCCGTCGCGAAGACGATGTACTGACGGCCCTTGTGCATGAAGGTCATCGGCACGGCGGTGGTGTGGGTGGGAATGGGCAATGCGCCGACCTGCTTTCCCGTCGCCTTGTCCACCGCGAACAGAGTGGGCTCCGACCCGGGCGGTCCGCCGCCCCGCCCCGTCCCGTAGATCACCAGGGACTTTGTCGTGATCACCTGAGCCTGGCCGCGGGGGCTCTGGGGCAGAAGGGTGACGCCCGCGAACAGCTTCGCATCCGGCGAATCGGCCTTGGGTTTGGGCGTGAACAAGCCGCCGTTGGCGGTCCACCACGCCTTGTCGCCGGTGTTCATCCGGTAGGCCGTGATGCCGCCCAGTTCACGCGGCTTGAGTATCGAGATGCCGGCGATGGTGGTCGTTCCGGGGACAGGCGTACCCGCGACTTCGGGCCGGTCTTCTTCATATACGCCCGCCGGTTTCTGGGGTGGCGTGTAGCCGGGCGGCGGGGGCAGGGCGCCGATCTGTCCGCAACTGTCGTGCGGCGCCTGGGTGTACCGATGCTCCGAGCACGGGTCCTTGGCCACTTCGGTCGTGCTCAGACTCGTCAGGGAGGCGACGTACAGGAAACCGGTCTCCGGATCCACGGACGCGCCGCCGTCGATGTTCACGCCCCCGGACGCCCCCGGCGCGTACCACGAACACTTGAAACCGTTCGGCGTGGCGCCGTCGGCGAGCGAAGGCGGGATGTAGTACGGTCCCATCCGACACAGCTTGGCGAGACGCAGGGCCGCGGCCTTGATCTCCGGCGTGTAGTCGATCAGGTCCTCTTCCTCGAGGCCTTGCTGCGCGTAGGGTTCCGGCCTGGTGGGGATCGGCTGGGTGGGCGAAGTCTTCTCGCCGGGCACTTCGCTCTGCAACACTTTCGTCTCGACGATCGGCCAGATGGGTTCGCCGGTGACCCGATCGAACGTGTAGATCCAACCCTGCTTCGTGGTCTGGGCGATGACCTTGCGGGCCCGGCCGTTTACGGTCAGATCCATCAGGTTCGGCGCCATGGGCGTGTCGTAATCCCAGATGTCGTGATGCACCATCTGAAAATGCCACTTGCGCTGGCCGGTCTTGACGTCGATCGCCACGAGACTGTTCCCGAAGAGGTTGTCACCTGGCCGGTGGCCGCCATATTCGTCGCTGAGCGGCATGCCGACGGGGATGTACACGAGACCAAGATCCGGATCCGCGGACACGGTCGCCCAGGCGTCGTTCTTGCCGACCCCGGGGGTGCCGGGCGCAGACCCGTTCTCCCACGTCTCCGCGCCAAACTCTCCCTTCTGCGGTATCAGGTTGAATTTCCAGAGCGGCTTGCCGGTCCGGACATCGAAAGCCTGAACGTAGCCCGGCAGGTTGTGCAGCTTGATCGGGTAATACCCGTGAATCGACGAGTTCGCGACGATGATGACGTCGCCCACCACGATGGGCGGAGAGCTCGAGGCGATCTGCCCCTGCAACGGATCGACGCCCACGGTTCCGTCGGCCCCGATGCCTTTCTCGGCATCCCAGGTTTCGCCGGGTTTGGCCTGTCGATACGGAGCGGCGTCACTGATGATGAACGGACCGGCATCATCGACGGCGAGCGGCACCATGGGAAATCCGAGGCTTTCCATCATGTCGACGACACCGTTCTTTCCGAACTTCGGATCAGGAACGCCGGTCTTCGCGTCCAGCGAAGCCAGGTGGAACCCTGGGGTCGCCACGATCACCCGCTCGGTTGTGCCGTCGGTCCAATAGGCGGGGCCGCGTCCGGCGAACTGCCTGGGCGCCTTCTGCCAGCGGATGCCCTCGTCCATGCGCCACATCCACAAGGTCTCACCGTTCGCGGGATCAATGGCGGCGGCGATGCGGCGAGTGGTGGCAACGGTGAAGATGCGCCCGTTCGCGTACAGCGGGGTCGTGCGGTAGTACTCATCGGACCCGAAAGGTCCAACGTCCCACTTCCACGCCTGTTCCAGCGAGTCGAAATTCGACGCGTTGATCTGGTCAAGGGGGGAGTACCGCGTGCTCCACGCGTCGGCGCCCCAGTACCGCCATTCTCCGGGCGGGTTACCCCGCACCAGGGCGGGGGCCTGCGAAGCCCCACGGGTCTGAGCGAACGCGGCGAGCGAGCCGCCGAGGGCAATGGCCGCGAGGAACGCGGTGCCCGTCTTTGGGGTGAGCTGGAACCGAGGTGACATGTTTCTTGTCCTTCCGTCAGGGTTACTGAGATGCCGAGAGTTTGTCGGGCAGAATGTTGATCGTGGTGCCGCGCAGAGCCGCGGTGTCCGCCGGCAGGTCGACGCGGCCCGCGGGATTTCCGTTGATCTTGAGCAGGTAGGCCATCACCTGCGCGTATTCCTTGGGGGCGAGGCTGCCGGGGTCGCTCTTCGGCATCTTCTCCATGAGGAACGCGAGCAACTCCGCCAACGACCGGCCCTGCCAGTTCAGGAAGACCGCGCCCTTGTAGGTCCCGGGCGGATGACAGGACACGCACTTGGTCATATAGGTGAGTTCGCCCCGGGCGGCCTGGGCGAGACTGTAGACCCGGCCCTTGGTCGTTGCGGCCACGGGCGGGGCCGCCGAGGTCTGCGCATACGCGCTCAGCGCCGCAGGCAGGGCGATGAGCAACGAGAGAGACGCCTTCCTGGCCCAGCCATTCGTGCGCCGGCCCTGGAAGGGAGGTCTCGACAACGGGATCATCCCCGAGAACGTGGCCGGGCGCATGGGTTCCGGGGCGGCCTCTTCATTTCGGCCACACGACGCCCTGGTCCCGGCTGGTCACGGTGCGGAGCCCTTTGTAGACGAACTTCTGGAGGCGCTTCCCCTCATAGGTTTCGGTCGTGTACAGGTTGCCCTTCGAATCGGTGGCGATGCTGTGGACGCCGAAGAACTGTCCGGGCTGCCGGCCCCCGGCGCCGAAGGTGGTGAGCTCTTCCAGAGTGTCGCGGCGCAGGACGCGGATCTTTTCGTTCAAGCCGTCGGCAACATAGAGGAACGTCTGGGCCGGGTCCTTCGAGAACGCGACATCCCAGACCGAGCCGTCGCCCAGGGTCTTCTTCGCGAAGAAGGCCTCCTTCACGAACGTGCCGTCCTTCTGGAAGACCTGGATCCGGTTGTTCGGGCGGTCGCACACGTACACCAGACCGTCGTTCGCCATATCGGCGCAGTGCACCGGGTTCCTGAACTGCTGCGCCACCGGCGCATCCGGCTGGTAAGGACCGAGGGGAGTGTCGTCGGGTTTCTTGCCGTAAGCACCCCAGGAGCGCTTGAGCTTCCCGGAATCCGCATCGACGACGGCCACGCGTTTGTTGAGATACCCGTCCGCGAGATACGCCTCGTTGGCTTTGGGATCGATGAAGATCTTGGCCACCCGGCCAAAGGCCTGGGTGTCGCTGCTGCCGCCGACATAGGTCGGCTTTCCGTCCTTACCGGGCGGCCCCTTCCGCGCGCCGGATTTCCCGATCTGCATAACGAACTTCCCCGCCCTGGTGAACTTCAACACCTGGGCGTCCTCCTGACCATTACCGCCGATCCACACGTTGCCCTTGTCGTCCGTGGCGATTCCGTGATTGGAGGAGGGCCACTCATAGCCCTCGCCCGGACCGCCCCAGTGACCCACGAGATTGCCTTCGGGATCGAACTCGAGCACGGGAGGCGCGCCCGCGCAGCACTCGCTGGTCGGCGGCTTCAGTTCGAGGCCCTTTTCCATGTTGGCGAGGGTGGACGAGCCTCGGTGGACCATCCAGACGTGATCGCGATCATCGACCGAGACGCCGATCGACATTCCAAGGACCCAGTGATTCGGCAACGGCTTCGGCCACATCGGATCGACTTCGAAGTACGGCGCTTCGACGGAAGTCTGGCCCAGGAGGTCGCGCGAGACCACGAAGACCTCGGCGCCGACCACGACGAGCAGAGCGATGAGTCTGGCGCGAGCTTGAGTGATGCGCATGTGTTCTCCTCAGAAAGGTGGCGAATCATACCCTTAACGCGCCTGAAGTTTCGTATATTGCGGGTTCCGCGAAGGCATCAGCGGAGGAGAGGCAGGAGGAATCATTTTGCGCCTGAAAACACTGGGGACCCTGTGGGCCTTGGCGGTCGCCGGCTTGATTTGGACGAGCGAAGGACGAGTCGGGGCCCAGGGCGGCGACCAGGGGGTTCGAAACGATCTTCCCAATCCCTATCAGGCGGGCAGAAGCTTCGGCCCTCTCCCGGATGGGAGGAAATGGGGATCGACCGCCGGTGTCGACGTCGATCCTAAGGGCATCAACATCTGGGCCTACGACCGCTGCGGCGCCAACAGTTGCGCCGACTCGAGCGCGGCGCCGGTCGTCGAATTCGACCCGTCAGGAAAGCTGCTCAGGAGCTTCGGGGCGGGCATGTTCCTGTTCCCCCACGGAATCCACGTCGACAAGGACGGCAATGTGTGGATCACCGACCAACATGTGGACGCACAGCGCAAGAAGGGCGTGCAGGTGGTCAAGTTCAGCCCTGAAGGGAGAGTGCTGCTGACCCTCGGAAAGGCCGGAGTTCAGGGCGAAGGACCCGACACGTTCGGCGCTCCCACCGATACGCTGGTCGCCCCGAACGGAGACGTCTTCGTGGCCGACGGACACGATGGCTGCACGTGCCCGAACAACCGAATCGTGAAGTTCTCCAAGGACGGGAAGTTCATCAAGGCATGGGGGAAGACCGGAACCGGCCCCGGCGAACTCGACGGACCGCACTCGCTGGCCATGGATTCGAAGGGTCGGCTGTTTGTCGCCGACCGGACGAACAACCGGGTCGTGATCTTCGACCAGGACGGCAAGTTCATCGCGGCCTGGAAACAGTTCGGCCGGCCCAGCGGTGTCGCCATCGACAAGAGCGACACGCTCTATGTCGCCGACTCGGAGTCCACCGACAACGAAGGCTACGGGCACAACCCGGGAGTGAAGCGCGGCATCCGCGTCGGAAGCGCCACGGACGGCTCCGTGAAGTACTTCATCCCGGATCCCGCGCCGACCGACGGGACGAGCGCGGCTGAAGGTGTGGCGGTGGACGCGAAAGGAAACGTGTACGGGGCGGAAGTCGGCCCGAAGGATTTGAAGCGCTACTTGAAGAAGTGAACGGGGCATTACCGGCCAGGCGGCCGCCACTTCTGCCGGGACCGGGCCGAGTTTCCGCACCGCAAACTGGCGAGGGCGCCACGCGTTCAGAACGCTTCGATGCGGCTGAGCGCGTCCCGTCCGTAGCAAACACCCCAAGCATCTACGGTCACCCCGCGGCGGGCCGATCACTTGGCGTCTCGCCTACCGGACCGACGCGCCCGGAGTCGAACATCCGGGGAGCCTGAACGCGCCCATGCGGCTCGAGTAACTGACGGCGCCCTTCCTGACGTAGTCGCCCACGTACCAGATCGTGCAGTCGTCCCTCGGATCGACGGCGGTCTGGGTGTAGTCCTGCCACCGCTGCGCGCGCGGCCGACCGGCGCCGGGACCTCCATCGGCGGCCTCGCCTTCGACGAGGATGGTCTCTCGCAGTGTGAGCTGGCCGAGCGGGTCGTTCGGCTGTCGGCCCGCGAATCGCTGCCCGGCGAAGTTCGGCGATCCACCGAACGAATAGCCGATGCCGATGTTGCCGTACTTGTCCATCGCCGGACTGGGCATGAAGCGATAGAACCCCCCGGGTGCGTAGGTGCCCTGCTGATACAAGGCCACGCTTCGCGCCTTGTCCCTGTTGACGCGGAACTCGTACCAGCGCACGCCGCCGCCGCCCTTCGCGGTGTCGATGGAGTGGGCAGCCACCACACTCTCATGTCCATCGAACTTGCGATAGACGAGCCGCGCCATCAGCTTGTCTCCCTGCGCGTCGAGCCGAAGCTCGCTGCCGGGCTGGGGCACACAGTAGGTGAGCTGGCCGCCGCACAAGTAGTGGTACGGCGCGACCTTGATCACCTGAGGCCCTTCGACCGACGTCTTATTCGGGTCCTTCCAGTCGACGTGGAACTGCCACACGTTGATGACGTCGTCCTTCAGAATGTTGTCGAGCTGCCGCCCGCCCGCCGCCATCATGATGTTCGGCGCGCCGGTTGGCGGAAGCGCCTTTCCGTCGATGTCGGCATTGTTGAGGAAGTTGACATCATGCATGATGACGCACTGCTCGGTGGCCGGCTGCCCCTTCAGCATCTTCGCGCGATCGACGACGCACGCGTGCTTCTCGGTGGCGACGGTCTGTGAGATGCGATCGTCGCTCGTGCTCGTGGGAACGTAATAGCCGTCGGGCCACACCGCCGGTCGCGGATAATCGGGAAAGAGCGGACGCAGAAACTCGTAGCGGTAGTACGCGCCGAGCGGATCGGGTGTCGCACTGATGGCGTAGCACATCGAGTAGGGCCCGAGGAGGCCGGCCGGCGGCGATGGCGGCGGCGCGGTGGTCGACGAGGACATCGGTGCTGGTGTTGGTGTCGACGACGCCGGCGGCGGCTGGTACAGGACCACGGCCGGGCCCGGCTGATTCGCGACCCCCGGCACACTCAGTTGGGTGACTCCCGGCGGAGCCGGGGCAATCTGATCCGGCCGCACGGGCCCGCGTGAGAACAGGGGCAACACGATCAACCAGCGATCGGCCAACTGGTCGTAGCGCACGACGACGTCGCCGCTGCTGCGGGCTTCACAGTTGGAGCCGAAGCCCTTGAAGACATTGTTCGCCCGAACCGGTCCGTACAGGACCTTCCCGGTCGTCGCGAATCGCGGGCCTTTCCTGGTGAACACCGCCATGCCGCCGCCATTCACGGTTTGAACGATGTGATTGGGCCCCACCGCCAGGCTGTTGTCGGATGGATTCCTCACCTGGGCGATGCCCTGGGGTCCGCTGAAGCCGAGACCGATGCCATCGAAGCTCTCGACCAGCTCGGGTCCCGGCTTCGTGCCCTGACTCGTCTGCTCGGCCGCGGCGCCCGAGGGCGTCGCCGCGGGCGCCACATACGGCGTTGGCGTTGGCGTCCCGGCCTGTTCCGCCGCCAGGGCAGAAATCAGAAGCAACAGACTCACTTGATTCATGGGGACACCGATCTTGTCAGATAGCCCCGCCTCTCGGTCTTTTCCGCGGCCAACGGTTTCATGTGGAGGCGGCGCCGGGTAGTCTTCCCCACATGATCGTGGGCATCATCGTCTTCTACCTCCTCGCCGTCCTGGTCGTGGGAGCGGCGTTCAGCTCACGCATCCTGCGCGCCTCCGACTACCTCCTGGCCGGGCGCAATCTCGGCCTGGCCCTCACCACCGCCTCCCTGGCCGCGGTCCAGATCGGAGCAGGTGTGGTCCTGGGCGGGGCCGAGGTGGGGGCGTCGTCGGGTTTCTGGCCCGGGACCTGGTATGGACTCGGCTGCGGTGTGGGCACGATGCTGGCCGGACTCGTGGCCGCCCGGAAGATGCGCACCCTGGGCGGTGTCGTCCCCATCGACTTCTTCGCCATTCGCTACGGCGAGAGCCGCTTCGTGCGGCTGTGGGCCTGGCTGTCCAACATCCCGAGCCTGCTTGGCATCTTCGCCGCGCAGCTCATGGCCGCGGGCTCGGTCCTGACCGGCTTCGGCTTCGAATACTCGCAGGCCGTGCTCGTCATAGGGGCGGTCATCTTCTTCTCGAACGTGATGAGCGGAATGTGGGGTGTCGTGGCCGTGGACTCCGTGCAGGTCGCGATCATCCTGGTGGGAATCCCGACCGTGGCGGTAGCCGCTCTCACTCAAGCGGGGCCAGGGACCCTGGGCACACTTCTGTCGACGCCCTTCGTCCCCACCGGCATGGGTACCCGCGCCGTCTTCCTGATCACACCGTTCCTGTTCTCGATCTCGGTGTCCTATGACGCCTTCATGCGCTACCAGTCGGCCAAAAACGCCAGCGTCGCGAAGTGGGGCTGCATTCTCGCGGGAACACTCGTGGTCATCGTCAGCTTCTGCTCGTCTTTGGTGGGTGCTGCGGGCAAGCAGAGCTTCCCCGCGGTGAAGGACGGCGCGGTGCTCACCCAGGTGGTCAGCACCACCCTGCCCCCGGTTCTGGCCGGAATCGTGGTCTCGGCCCTGCTCGCGGCGGCGATGTCCACCGCCAACGCGCTGCTCATCTCGCTCGCCGGCTGCTTCTCGCGCGACTTCTACAACAAGGTCCTGAACCCGAATGCGGAGCTGGACGATCTCCCACACGCCGTGCTCTATGCCCGGCTCGCGGTCGCGGTGTCCCTGGTGTTGGGAGTGGCGATAGCGCTTCGCGCCCGGGGGATCCTCGACACCATCATCATTTTCAACTACCCCTATATGGCGAGCCTGCTCGTCCCCCTGCTCGGCGGTCTGCTCTGGAAGCGCGCCACCACCCGAGGTGCTTATGCGGCGATGGCGGTGGGCGGTGCCATCGGCCTCGCCGCCTTCGCGGCCGGCGTGCCGGGACCGTTCCAGGGCCTCTTCAACATCGACCTGGCGCTGCTCGTGGCCTTCGCGGTGTCGGCGGTGGTGCTGGTGGGAGTGAGCCTGACGGATCGCTCCCCCCGCTTCGTGAACCAAGCCCGGTAGCTCGGGCGGTTCGGCGCTTCCTATTCCTGAACCAGTTTCCGGATAGAAATCCGGCCGGAACGACCACCGGCAGCGCACGCGATAGGTATCGACGAGCGCGCGAATTCTTGTGCGCGCCTAGGCGTCCAGGGTCTGATCCAGGTTCATGTCAGCGCGGTGATTCCAGGCGCTCGAGACCCTCCGCGACCTTGCGTGAAACGAGTCCTGAGGCTAACGCACCGTGGGTCCGCGCGTTTCGAGAACCGCGAGCGCCTTCTGCAGCGCACTCACCGCCGCGGCTGCCTGCGACGTGGGCGGGGCGTCGGCGGCCTGTAACAGGTTCAGCACGTACAGGAACTTTTCCTGCAGGCCCACGACCGTCTCTGCGCCCTCGGCCGCCACGGTGATGCTGCCGTACTGCACGTCCTGATCGCCAGGCTGCCCGACGCCGCGCAGTTTCTGCAACGCGGCCCGGCGTACGGGGTCTGCGGCCGTGCCCGGAAGTGCCGCGTCGATCGTGTCGCGGAGTTTCTGCGCCGCCAGATAGCCGCGATAGGAGGCAACCGAAAGGTCAGTCTGCCGCTGAAGCTCTTCTGCGCTGATGGTCACGCGCGGATCCATGCGCACATCGAGCGGACGCTCCATCTTCATCGTGAACATGCGGCGCGAGGGACTCGACAGGTCAGGCGAGGGGGCCACCACCGTTCCGTCCACGGTCAGCCGCACGGTGTAGCGACCCGGGTGCACGTACGGCCCGACCGGGCCAGTCGGCGTGTTTCGGTAGGTGGCCGCGATCGAGAACTCCCGCGCACTGCCGGGCGGAGGCGGGTAGCGCAGATCCCAGGCGAGGCGATGGTGACCGGGCGCGGTCGAGACGGATTGCGGTGGGCGGAACCAGTAGGTCGGGTACGGAAGAGTGGAGGGATCGATCCGCTCGGGCCCATCGTCGCTTCCGAACCGGCGAACCACCTCGCCCCGTCCGTCCACGATCTCGACCACCACGCTCGTCGCCTTTCCGCTGAGGGCGTAGTCCAGGCTGGCCCCATCGGGCGGATTGGCGCCCATCGGCTCTTCCGGCGGGAAGGGCGTGTCCAAGAACATGTTCGCGCGTACCCGCGTCGCCACCGGCGGCGAGAAGAGATACCCCTGCCCGGCGCGTGCGGCCTGCGCCAGTTCACGCAGGGGGGCGACATTGTCGAGGATCCAGATCGACCGTCCATGCGTGCCCACCACCAGGTCGTCATCCTTGATGACCAGGTCACGGACCGAAGACGCCGGCATGTTCATGCGCAGAGACTGCCATCGCTCCCCATCGTCGACGGAGAAGTACACCTCGCGCTCCGTGCCCGCGAAGAGCAGGCCCGCCTGTTTCGGATCCTCACGCACCACGTTGACCGGTCCCCTGTCCGGCATCCCGGTAGCGATCAGGGTCCAGGTGATGCCGCCGTCGTGGGTGCGATAGACGTACGGATGGCCGTCGTCTCGGCGGATGGCGTTGACACTGAGGTAAGCCGTCTTCACGTCGAAGTGGCCGGCCACGACCTGTGACACCTTGTCCCACGCCCGAAGTGCGGGCGGTGTGACATTCGCCCAGCTCTGGCCGCCGTCGCGGGTCACGTGCACGAGGCCATCGTCGGTCCCCGCCCAGATCGTGTTCACGTCCAGTGGCGAAGGGCCGACCGCGTAGATCACGCCACGCCGGGGCATGGTGTCGAGAGCCGGGGTTCGGAAGTCACCGACGCTGGCCGGCACCTCGGGCTTCTCGCGAGACAGGTCGGGACTGATGGTCTCCCACCGCTCGCCCCCGTTCGTCGTCTTCCAGAGCACGCTGGTGGCGAAAAGAAGCATCTTCGGATCCGCGGGATGGAAGAGCAGCGGCATGGTGCGCAGGATGCGGTACCGACCGGAGCGCAGCGTCTCGGGCGCCACATTCTGCGACTGCCCGGTCTTGCGGTTGAAGCGTTGAAGACGGCCGCCGTAGATGATGTCGGGGTTCAAGGGATCGGGCGCCACGTACGCGTACTCATCGGCGCCCACCCCGATCCAGTCGCGCAGAGAGATCTGTCCCCCGTTGCCGCGGCTCGCGATACCGATAGCCCCGCTCTCCTGCTGGCCGCCGTAGATCCAGTAGGGGAACTGGTTGTCGGTGGTCACGTGATAAAGCTGCGCGCTGGGCTGGTTGTACCAGGAACTCCAGGTCCGGCCGCCGTTGGTGGTGATCGTCGCGCCCTGATCCGCGGTGAAGAGCATGATGTCGGGCTGCTCGGGGTTGATCCAGAAGCGCTGATAGTCGTCGCCGCCGGGAGCGCCCTTGATGCTCGTCCACGTCTTGCCGCCATCGTCCGACCGGTAGGACGCCGTTCCCGCCGCGAACACGACCTCGCGGCTCCTCGGATGCACGCGGATCTCGACCCCGAGACGCCGGTCGCTGCTGACTTTCTCCCAGTTCTCGCCCGCATCGTCCGACCGATACACGCCCGACCTGGCCCCCGCGCTCACCAGGGCGACGAGACGCTTCGAGTCACTCGCCGCAACGTCGAAGTCGATGCGCCCCACGCCGTCGGTCTCACCGGGCAGACCATTGACAAGCTTGCGCCACGTGGTTCCGCCATCGAGGGACTTGTAGAGGCCGCTGGTCTTCCCCGAGAAGCTCCCGTTCTCCCAGGGGCCTTCGCGGTGGGCCCACAGCGCCGCATACACCGTGGTCGGTCGGGTTGGATCGAATTCCACCTGATTCGCGCCGGTGTTGTGATCCACGTAGAGGACCTTCGCCCACGTCTTTCCACCATCGGTGGTGCGAAACACACCGCGTTCCTCGTTGGCTCCATACGGGTGGCCCATACCCGCGACGAAAACGATGCCAGGGTCGGTCGGGTGAACGATGATGCGGCCCACCTGCTGGACATCCCCGAGACCAGTGTGGGTCCACGACCGCCCGCCATTCATCGACTTGAAGATGCCGTCGCCCACCCCGAGATCCGGTCGATGCAGCCCCTCGCCGGTCCCGACGTAGAGCACGTCGGGATGGGACGGCGAGACCGCGAGGTCGCCGACCGATCCCGTGGGTGCCTGGTCGAAGATGGGCCTCCAGGTGCGACCGGCGTCGTCGGTCTTCCACACCCCGCCGTTGTTTACGCCCACGAAGAAGACATTCGGCTGGGTCGGGATGCCCACCCCACCGACCGTCCGCCCCGCGCGGAACGGCCCGACCAGGCGATACCGCAAGTCCTGATAGAGCGCGGGATCGAGGGCCAGGCCGCCGCTCGTCATCTGCGCGAAGGATGGGCTCACGGAGGCGAAGAACAGGGCCACGATGGGCAGGAGTCGGGAACGCATGGCTCAGTTACCTCGGATCAAGCTGACCTCCAGGTTGCGGGGTCAGGCGTGGCTGGCGCGATGGCGCACATCCTATCCCTGAAGGACAGGACTTTCCTTATGCACCCGTCGAGCCGCGACCCGAGAGCGGCAATGAGGCGGGGGCCGATCGCATACAGCTCGATGTCGAACGTATGGACGGTCGCACCCGTGGCCATCCACGCAGCAGACCACGAATCCCATGGGCCATGGTCCCGGGCGGCGAGAGATCCAATAGACTCGCCCACCCGGCAAGAATCAAAAAAGGGTGCAACGGCGTACCGCCGCCCGCGCGGGCGCTGCAAATCCGGCAATCGGTAGCGGACGGATCGGTTCGGTTCGAGAATCAACGGAGAAGACTATGTCAAAGAAAATGGTTGTGCCCTATGTGCTGTGTTTCGCCCTCCTGAACCTTAAGGCGCAGGCTGCGCCCCCGGGGGCGGACGACCTCAATGCCGCCTTCAAGCCGGTCCAGTGGCGTTCGATCGGACCGTTTCGAGGCGGGCGCTCAAACGCCGGCGCTGGTGTCATCGGTGATCCCAGGACCTACTACATGGGCACCACGGGCGGGGGGCTATGGAGGACCGACAACATGGGCATCAGTTGGCGCAACGTCTCGGACGGTTACTTCAAGACCGGTTCGGTGGGCGCGATCGCGGTGGCCGAAAGCGATGCGAACGTGGTCTACGTCGGCATGGGCGAGCACGCCGTTCGCGGCGTGATGACCCATCACGGCGATGGGGTGTACCGATCGACCGACGCGGGCAAGACCTGGAAGAGGATCGGCCTGGAGTTGACCCAGCACATTTCCCGGATCATCGTGCATCCGAAGAATCCGGACATCGTGTATGTCGCGGCCCAAGGCGCGCTCTACACGCCCTCGCCCCAGCGCGGGGTGTTCAAGTCCACCGACGGCGGCGCCACCTGGAAGAACGTGCTGTTCGTGGACGACAAGACCGGCGCCTCGGAGCTGTCGATGGACGCCACGAACCCGCGAATCATGTATGCCGCGATGTGGGAACACGGCCGGCGGCCCTGGAAGGTGATCAGCGGCGGGCCGGGCAGCGGCCTCTACAAATCGACGGACAGCGGCGAGACCTGGGAGAAGATGAAGGAGGGCCTGCCTTTGGAGATGGGCAAGATGGCGATCGCGGTCAGCCGCTCCAATCCGGAAAGAGTCTACGCGCTGATCGAAAGCGACTCGAACAAGGACGAGCGCGGCCTGTACGTCTCGAACAACGCCGGCAAGAACTGGAGGAAGGTCACGGATGAGCCGCGCCTCGTCCAGCGCGCGTGGTACTACATCGAGCTGTTCATCGACCCCAGGGACGAAGACACGATTTACGTCTTGAGCGCTCCCGCCTTGCGCTCAACGGATGGAGGAAAGACGTGGGAAAAGCTGTCCGGCTCGCACGGGGATTTCCATGACCTGTGGATCAACCCTGACAACTCCCAGAACTTCATCATCGCCGACGACGGCGGCGCGTCCATCACCTTTGACAAGGGAAAGAGCTGGAGCACGCAGAGCAATCTGCCCACCGCGCAGTTCTACCGGATCAACGTCGACAACCAGTTTCCCTATCGGATTTACGGAGGGCAGCAGGACAACTCTTCGGTCTCGATCGCGAGCCGCGAGCTAAACGCCGACGGCATCACCGCCTCGGCCTGGACCTCCTCGGCCGGCGGCGAGAGCGCCTTCCTCGCTTTCGACCCGGACAATCCACGCTTCATTCTCGGGGGCAGCTACCAGGGCACCATCGAGGTCGTCGATCTCAAGGCCACCGCGGGCACCAACATCATGGCCGCGCCCATCCAGTACCTCGGCATGGACGCGAAGGACATGAAGTATCGCTACAACTGGAATGCCCCCATCATCTGGAGCAAACACGAACCCAACACCTTCTACCACGGGTCGCAGTACCTGCTGAAGACTTCGGATATGGGCAAAACGTGGAGGGAAGTGTCGCCCGATCTCACCCGGAACGACAAAGCGAAGCAGGGCACACCCGGCGGTCCCTACACCAACGAGGCGGTGGGAGCCGAGAACTATGGGACGCTCGCCTACGTGCTGGAGTCGCCGCACGAGAAAGGCGTAATCTGGACGGGGAGCGACGACGGCCTGGTCCAACTCACGCGCGACGGCGGCGCCACCTGGAAGAACGTGACGCCGCCCGGACTCGCGGAGTGCCTGGTGAATGCCATCGAAGTCTCGCCCTTCGACAAGGCGACCGCTTACATCGCGACCACCCGTTACAAGTTCAACGATCACGCGCCCAGCCTCTACAAGACCACCGACTACGGGGCGACCTGGGCCAGGATCGACAGCGGCATTCCCGGCCAGGCCTTCACCCGGGTGGTGCGCGAAGACAGCGTACGGCGCGATCTTCTCTTCGCGGGCACCGAACTCGGCGTCTTTGTCTCCTGGAACGGCGGCAAGGCCTGGGCGCCCTTCCAACTGAATCTGCCGATCACGCCCATCACCGACTTGCGCGTTCACCAGGGCAACCTGATCGCGGCCACCTCAGGCCGGTCGTTCTGGATCCTGGACGACTTGTCCTTGATCCGCCAGTACAAGACGGACACTCCGGCCTTTTCGGTGTATCAGCCGGCCCCGGCGTACCTGGCCAACGGGGGAAGCGAACTCGACGGTGACGATCCGGAGAATGAGTTCACCGGGGCGAACAAGTTCCGCGGCGTCAATCCTGCAAACGGCGTGGTCGTGTACTACCAGTTGCCGGAGCTCCAGAAAACCGACGACATCACTCTTGAGATCACCGACGCCGAGGGGAGGCTGGTGCGAACTCTCTCGTCGAAGAAGGACGCGGATTTCAAGAAGTGGGAGGGCGGCCCCGCGCCGGAACCCGTGCTGCCGAAGTCGAAGGGGCTGAATCGATTTGTCTGGAACATGCGATATCCGACCATTCCTGGCTTTCCCGGGGTGTACATGGAGGCCAGCTACGCCGGACACAAGGCC
>JANODX010000235.1:0-13385 GCA_031412915.1 Vicinamibacteria bacterium
GAGGCGCGCGCGATCGGCGAGCTGGTCAAGCAGGGCTTCAAGCCGAAGCGCACCATCGTGTTCGCGGCCTGGGACGGCGAGGAGCCGATGCTGCTGGGTTCGACCGAGTGGGCCGAGGCGCACGCGGCCGAATTGCGCGAGCATGCGGTCGCCTACATCAACACCGACAGCAGTGGCCGCGGCTATCTGAGCATGGGCGGCTCGCACACCCTGGAGCGCTTCATCAACGATGTCGCGCGCGACATCAAAGACCCCGAGACGGGCCTGACCGTCCATGAGCGACGCCGCCTTGGCGATCTCTCCCGGGCGAGTAGTGATGGTCGCAGAGAACTGCGCGAGCGGCGCGACCTTCGCATCGACGCCCTCGGCTCCGGGACCGACTTCACCTCCTTCCTCGACCACCTGGGCGTGCCCTCGCTCGACCTCGCTTTTGGAGGCGTGGACGAGGGCGGGATCTATCACTCGATCTACGACGACTTCTACTGGTACACGAATTTCTCGGACAAGGACTTCGCCTATGGCAAGGCCCTGGCCCAGACCGTGGGCACCGCGGTGTTGCGCCTCGCCCGCGCGGACCTCCTGCCTTTCGAGTTCACCGGCCTCGCGGATACCACGAAGATGTATCTCAAGGAACTCCGTACCCTGGCGGACGAACAGCGGGACGGAATCGCCGAGCGTAATCGCCAGATCGGGGAGGGCGTGTTCCGCGCCGTCCAGGATCCCCGGCGCCCGACCGTCTCGCCCACCCACGCCGAGGCCCCGCCGTACTTGAACTTCGCGCCGATCGAGAACGCGGTCACCGCCCTCACCAGGGGGGCCGAGCGTTATGAGGCTGCGCTGGGCAAAGCGTGGTTTGCCGGCGTGCCCGTGGCGACCCTGCAGTCGCTCAATCGTTCCCTGATCGGCAGCGAACGGCGCCTCCTCGACCCGACCGGCCTGCTCCGAAGGCCCTGGTACAAGCACCTTCTCTACGCGCCCGGCGTCTACACGGGCTACGGCGTCAAGACCGTGCCCGGAGTCCGCGAGGCGATCGAGGCGAAGGCCTGGGCCGAAGCGGACGCCGAAATCGTGCGCGTGGCGAAGGCCCTGATAGCGGAGAGCGAACTCGTCGACACCCTGGCGGGCGAACTGGAGCGCTCGAACGCGAGAATGCCATAGGCGCGAGCGGGAAAACATTCTGTTCCGCACCGGGCGTCCGCATGGACGTGTCATGCTCGCGAAATGCCCATCGAATCCACGCTTCAAGCCGCCCAGGCCCTGGCCTTCCCATCGCTGATCGCGCCAACGCCCCAGGGGATCGCCAGCCGCGTTCTGGCCAGGACCACGGGCGGCAATGTCACGCTGTTCGCTTTCGATGCCGGACAGGGGCTCACCGAGCACACCACTCCTTTCGATGCCCTGGTCATGGTCCTCGAAGGTCGGGTGGTCCTTACCATCGGAGGCCTGCCGGTGGAGGCCGTCCCCGGGACCCTCGTCCTGATGCCGGCAACTGTCCCCCACGCGGTCGACGCCAAAGAGGCCTCGCGGATGCTCCTGATCATGTTGAAGGATCTGAAGCCGTCGTAACCCTGGCTGCGCCCTTCCCACCATTCTGGTGGGTTGCTCCCCTCGCGGGTCGCGGGATCCGCCCCGGCTAGTAACGCAGACGAAGGATGGTCGGCGGGCCGGCGGCCGCGGGAACGACCACGAAAAGACTGTCGTATTCGTTGGGACCGATCTCGGCAGTTTCGACGCCGCCCAGGAGAGTCAGGATGCGCGGGACCGAATTCGAGTGGCCGATGGCGAGAACGACATCGTTCGGATGTTCCTTCTTCATGCGCGCCACGAGTTCAGGCGTCGCATCCGAGTGAATCTGCGTGGGCTTAAGGCTCAAAGCCTCGGCCAGAGGCGCCGCGGTGAGGGCGGTGCGCTGGTACTGGGTGACGTAGATGGCCTTGACGTCGAGACTCCGGAGGATCCTGGCGAGCGCCTGTGCTCTCGCCACTCCCGGAGGCGACAGGAGGGGGTCGGCACTCTCGTCGACCTTCTCCGCGTGGCGCACCACGACGACCGCCTTCTGGGCGAAGGCGGGTGCGGCTATGGTCAGAATCAACGCGGCGGCGGCCGCGGGCAGGGAAGGTAAAGAGGGTCTCATAGCGTCTCCGCCCCGGAATGATACCCCTCGGTTGAGGAACCGAAGCCCTTCGAACGATTCGGGCTACTTCTCGTCGGCGAAGTCCTTCCGCACGCGCTCGCGCCATTTGGCCGACCACGAGAGTATGGCCTCGGCCGGCATGGCCCGGCCGACGAAGTACCCCTGAGCGGTCTCGCATTCGGTCGACCGCACGAAGTCCCAGTCGGATTGGTCTTCGACCCCTTCGGCCACTGCGACCATTTTCAGCTGCTTGGCCAGCCCGAGGCAGGTGTGATACATCGTGCGCACGGTCTGGTCGACGGTGGCTCGATGGACGAAGGACCGGTCGATCTTGAGTTCGCTGAAGGGTATGTCCTGAAGCTGCCGCAAGGACGAATAGCCGGTGCCGAAGTCGTCGATGGAAAGCTGGAAACGCATGAGGTGCAGGCGCGTGAGCACCTCGAGCGGCCCTCTGAGGTCCTGCATCAGCCTGCTCTCCGTGACTTCGAGGATCACGTCTTTCGGGGACACGCCGCAGCGAGCGGCCTGCTCGGCTGCGAAGTCGGCGAAGTCGAGGGAGGACAGGGCGTCGATGGAGACGTTGACGGCCATATGCAGGGGCAGGCCCGCCGCTCTCCACGCCCCACTCTGCGCCAGGGCGCTCGAGAAGACGAACCGAGTGAGCTTGTGAATGGCCCCGGTGGCCTCGGCCACGGGGACGAACTGTTGCGGCACTACGATGCCGTCCTGGGGGTGACGCCAACGGACCAGAGCCTCGACGCCCACGAAATCGCCGGTTTGGACCGAGACCTGGGGCTCGTAATAGACGACAAGCTCATTGCTGTCCACCCCCTGCCGGACGTGATCTCCAGAGTACTGCTTCTTCCACGGGATTTCGAAGGTGCCGGCCGATGGCCGCCATCTTCGGAGCAGGATGGCGAGCTTCTCCTGGTTAACGGGCTTGCTCAGGTGGCCCAGGACTCTGACGTGATGAGCCTCGGCGAGTTTCTCGACCGTCTTCAACACTCGTTCATCTTCGCCGCTGACCAGGACCAGACGACCTTCGAACCGGCGATCCACCAGGCGTCTGATGAATTCGATGCCGTCCATCCCGGGCATGTTCAGATCGAGCAGGATCAGGTCCGGATGCTCGGAGTCTTCGGCGAGGCGAGCCAAGGCCTCCGGGCCGCTCCGGCAGGTGCGGATCGCGGTGAAACCGAGTTGGGCCAGCAGCTGGGCGTGGAGTTTGAGCGCAAAGAGCTCATCGTCAACGATCAGAATCCGGATTTCTGTGTTTTCGTCCATGGGATGAAGCGTTGTGTGGTTTGAGACGCCCAACTCCAATGAGCACTCCTTGTGCCCCATTTGGCACTACCCGGCAAAAAGCCTGCTGGACTCTAGTCCATTCCTCCTCGGTTCGGAAGCCGGTGGCGCCGCCGGGTCAAGTTCCGGGGTCAGGGGGGTTCCCGAAGCGAGGGATGGGTACTGCAGGGCCTCGTGGCGCCTGATCAGCGCCGTATCGTGATACCCGGCCACCTTCACCCGTCCGTCTTCGTCTTTCATGCACGCGAGGAGCTGAGCGAGGCGCATGCCCGGATTGGGAACCCAGTTTCCCTAGTGACCGGAGTGCAGGCCCATCTTCGGGCCGTAGACCGTCACTTCGGCGGTGAGATTCTCGCGCGCTCCGAACACCAAAGTGGGGCGCATGGTGGGATGGATCGGCCCGTCCAGGATCAGCATGAGGTCTGCTCTCAGGTGATCGGATCTCCGCAGGATGCGGTGCCACCGGCGAAGCCGCGCCGAGAACGAGGGAAAGAAAGAATGAACTCAAGGCGACCTCCATTTTGATGAATCAGACACGCGTTGTCGGGAGCCACATTGGCGCAATACTCAAACCCTCGCCCCGGGCGTTCCTTTCTGGTTCAGCGGTGGTGTACGATCCATGGACGTATGGACGAGGACGAACCCCATCTGAAAGTGACCGACCGCCGCCACTTCACGGCTGACGGTCAATTGAAAGAGGACGCTCTTGTGAAGGAGGAGGCTCCGGTGAAGGAGGACGCTCCTGCGCAAGCCTCGGGCCCCGGGGCCTCCTCGTCCTCCGCCCCTCGCCCTCGCGGAACCCAGGATTCGCAGGAAGTGGTGACCTTTTCTTCGTTCATCGTCTCGCTCGCCACCCAGGCCGCCGACTTCCTGGCCCGTGAAGACAAGGACCTTGGCGGGGTCAGGCAGGTGATCAGCGCCCTCGAAATGCTCAAGGACAAGACCGAGGGCCGCCGCACCGAGGACGAGTCGAGGATCATCGAGGCCATCCTCTTCGATCTCCGTCTCGCGTTTGTCGCCTCCGCGAAGGGATCGACCTCGTGACCCCGTTCCTTCTCGCGTCGGCCCTCTCGTCTCTCCTTTTGGCCCAGGCCCCGGCTGCCCCGCAAGCCGCTCCGTCGCCCGGTTCGACGGCTCCTCTCATCGCCCAGGTCGGCGCCCACGTGCTCGTGAGTCCGACCGACGACTTCGGCCCCGACCTCAAGGCCTGGCTCGACGCGACCAAGCTGCAGGATCAGGACGCCGCGTCCAGGGCGGCGATGGCGTTGCAGCGGAGGCGAGCGGAAAGGAACCTCTCGAGCCTCGACGACGTGGCCGGGGCGCTCTCGGGCCGGGCCGAGGTCCGGGCCAGCGAGGGTGCGAAGGCCGATGCGGTTGCGGCTTTGGATCTGGCTATTCGTTTTGCCCCCGACTCGGCGGCGCATCACGTTCACAAAGCCCAAGTCGAAGGTCGCCTCGGGGAGGCCTCAGATGCCCTCGACCTGGCCTGGGCCAACCCGCTCGAGCGTGGCCGTCTCCTCTCGCCCTGGCTTCTGGGGTTGCTCACCATCAGCGCTCTTTTCACGGTCGGCTTCTCCCTGGCCGTTCTCATCCGATATGCGGCGGTGTTCAGCCACGACGTGGCCGAGGGACTGTCCGGACCCCTGAAACCGCTTGCCCTCTTCATGGCCGTGCTGTTCCTGGCGCTTCCCCTCGCCGGTTTCATGGGTTGGGGGTATCTGCCGTTCTGGTGGCTCACCCTCCTCTTCGTCTTTCAGTCTCGCGCGGAAAAGGCGGTCTCCATCCTCCTCTTGCTCGGGCTGGCCTTGGCGAGCCTGGCGCTTCCTGCGATCGATCACCAGCGCGCGGTCGAGGCGGCCCGCGTGGCCCGACCGCTCTATCTCGCCGCCACCGGGGGCACGTCGGCCGAGGCCGAGGCGCTGGTGAAGGAACGGCTTGCCGCCGATCCGACCGATCTTGAATGGTCGCTCCTCTCGGCGAGCCTCTCCCGGCGGGGCGGACGCTTCGAGGAGGCCGCGGCGGCGCTGCAGGCGCGTGCGAGCGTCGATCCGAGGTTCGCCCACAATGCCGCCGCCCTTGAACTCAACAAAGGAAATTTCGCGGGCGCCGAACCCGGATTCAGGCAGGCGAGCGAAGGGTCGCTTTCCGCCAAAGACCGGGCTACCGCTCTCTACAACCTGTCCCTCGTGCAGGTGAACACCCTGGCTTTCGATCAGAGCAAGGCGTCACGCAAGAAAGGCGATGCCCTCGACGCCCCGACCCTCGCTCGCTACGAGCGGCTGTTCTCCTTCAGCCGCGAAGGATCGGATCTTCAAGCTCCTCCGGACATCGTTCCCGCTCCTTCCCGCATTCTCGGCGACCACCTCCCCGTTCTTCACTTGACCATCGGGAACGCGGTCAGCCGCCTGACCATCGTCGCCATCGCTCTGCTCCTTTTCATCCCCGGAGTCATGAAGTTCAGAGGCGTTCAGAGCTTCAGCAAACAGTGCCCCAAGTGCGGCGCCACTTTCTGTTGGCTCTGCCAGACCCGATCGACCTCCCAGGACGTGTGCTCCCAGTGCCATCACCTCTTCGTGGTGAAGCGGGGAATTCCGCCGGCCGCGAGGGTGGCGAAGAATCAGGAAATAAGCCGCCACCTTACCCGGAGGACCTGGCTTCATCGCCTGGCCTCCCTCGCCGCTCCGGGGTCCGGCCACCTGTCGGTCGGCCACCTGGTGGTGGGCTTCCCCATGCTGCTGCTTTGGTCGATGGCCATGGGCGGGCTCTTGACCGTTCAGTATCTGGCACCTCTCCTGGTCGCCGGTGACCCCCTGGGTTCGACTCTGAGAATGGGTTTTGGAGCCGTGGCCGCCCTGACCTACGTGGCCGCGCAGGCGATGAAACCCAAAGCGCCGGTGGTCGCGGTGACCCGAAGGCGCCCGGTCAAAGCGGACGAAGAGGCCTAGAGAGATGGCGCTCAAAGGAACCCTCAAGGACTTCGGTCTCCCCGATATCGTTCAACTCATCGGGCTTCAACGGAAGACCGGCACGCTGCATCTCAAGACGGAGGGCGAGTCGGTCAACGTGGTTTTCGATGGCGGGAACATCGTGGCCGGCCAATCATCGACCTCCCGGCCTTCCGACCGGATCGGCAGCACACTCCTCACTCAGGGCGCGATCACGAAGGACCAGCTGGACCGGGGTCTGTCCATTCAAAAGCAGACCATGCAGCGGCTCGGACATATTCTCGTTTCCGAGAAGATCATCTCGGAAGACACGCTGCGCCGGGCCGTCGAAGCACAGCTCTTCCAGGTGGTCTTCCGTCTGTTCCGCTGGCGTCAAGGCGAATACAACTTCGAGACCCAGAACACGGTCGACTACGAACGCATGGGCGTGGTTCCGCTGGGCGCCGACTTCGTGCTGATGGAAGGCATCCGGATGGTCGACGAGTGGCCGATCATCGAGCGCCGAATTCCGTCCATGGCTTCCGTCTTCAAGCGAACCATCGAACCGAGCCAGGTCGGGGCCAGAGGGAGTGAGGAAGAAGGCCCCGACGGCCCTGCCTCCGGCCTCGGCGCCGGTTACGGCGCCGGTTACGGCACGGGGAAGCTGGCGCTGTCGCCCGACGAGTTGCTGGTCTTCAACGCGGTCGACGGCAGGAAGACCTGCCAGCAGATTGTCGAGTCGACCCCGCTCCACGATTTCGCGGTGTGCCGGACTCTCCTCGACCTCATGGACCGCGATCTGGTGGCTCTCACCGAGGTCAAGGGCCTGACCGCCAGCGTCAAGTCCGCCGACTCCGGCGGCGCCTCCGCTCTTGCCTTCATGGCCGTGGCCATACTGGCGGCACTCTTCGGGGTCTACCGAAACCTCGCCTCCCCCTTTGGCGTCTTCGGCTTGCCCCCCCTCATCCAACCCGCGGTGAACACCGCCTCCTCCATCCGCCTTTTGGAGAGGCTCGAGATTGCCGACGGCCGCATCCGTGGATTCCGCCTGGCTTACGGCCGCCTGCCCTCGTCCATGGATGAACTCGTTTCCGAAGGCCTGGCCACGAAGGGCTCGGTTTCCGGATTGACGCTGACTTCTTCCCGGACGGGGTATGCCGTGGAAGCTTCGGGTCCCGGGGGGCCGGTGAAGATCGATCGAGTTTTCGAGATTCGGAGCGCGCCGGTTCGAGAAGCGTCTCCCGCGAGTCCGGCCGGATCGAAGGCCCCGCCTTTGGCCGGAGCTTCGAAAAAGTAAGGCTTGGAACTCTGCATTGAGCCCCTGGGCAGGAATGTTCGCCCGTCCGGACGCCGGGCCGTGGCCATTGGCAACTTCGATGGGATCCATCTTGGTCATCTGAGGCTTCTCCGGGCGTGCGTGGAGGAGGGACGGCAGAGGGGATTGACCCCGACCGCGATGACGTTCGATCCCCACCCGGCGAGCGTCGTGTCCCCTCGCGGGGCCCCGCCCCGGATCCAGACCCTGACCTCCCTCAGGCGCAGGCTCGAGGAGATTGGCGTCGAAGAATTGGCGCAGCTTCGATTCGACGAGGCCGTGGCCGGGCTCTCGCCCGCCGGTTTTGTTCAGCAGGCCCTGGTGCAGGAGGGCAAGGCCGGTTGCGTTGTGGTGGGGTCAGGTTTTCGCTTCGGCGCGGATCGGATCGGCGACGTCGAAACCCTGCGCGCGCTGGGCCGCGGCCGCTTCCAGACCGTCGAGGTGCCGACCCTCGAGGATGAAGGCGGACGGGTGAGTTCCTCGCGGATCCGCGAGGCCCTGCTTCGAGGTGATCTGGCTCTGGCCCAGCGGTGGCTGGGCCGGCCCTATGAGATCGAAGGTCGGGTGCTCCACGGCGATCACCGCGGACGGAGCCTGGGTTTTCCGACCGCAAATGTCGATCTGGAAGGGGTCTCGGCCCTCGGCCATGGCGTGTACGCCGCGGAAGGGCTCATCGAAGGCGAAGCCGCCTGCCGTCGCGCGGCCGTGAACCTGGGCCTGCGTCCCACCTTCGCCGGGGCGGAGCGCCGGCTGGAGGCCCACTTCCCGGGCTTCTCCGGCGATCTCTACGGCCGGACCGTCCGTCTCGTCTTTCTCCTCCGCCTGCGCGACGAACGCCGATTCGACTCGGCCGACGATCTGGTGGCCCAGCTTGGGGCGGACGTTCGCGCAGCGGAACGCGTGCCTTCCCTCGGCCAACTGGGCGGAGAGGCGCCCACGAGGGCCGTGTTCCCAGCATCGACGGAACCGGGATAGGCTTTGAGTTCGAAGGCGCGCAGTAGGGCGGCGCCTTGCGGAGAATTCTCCAACTTGAAACAGGAACTGACCGTCGAAACTCGGGAAGGCGACCAGGTCGCGGTCCTGATCCCCATTGGATTCATCAACGCGCACACCGTCGAAACCTTCGATGTCGCGCTTCGCTCCCTCTTGGATCGAGGGAGGTTCGAAGTGGTCATCAACGCTCGATCGCTCGCGTACGTGGCGAGCGCCGGCCTCGGAGCGCTGGTCGGTACCATCGAGGAGATTCGCGAGAACGGCGGCGACCTCAGGATTTGCGAACTTTCGGAGTCGGTGTCGGCGATCTTCGAGATGGTGGGGTTGCCTCATCTGTTCAAGATCTTCAGGACCGAAGAGGAAGCGGTTTCGAGTTTCCTGGTCAGGGTGTGAAACCCTCGGCCTCCGTTCTGCTTCGCCTGGCCGTTCCGAGCGACCTCAAGTACCTGTCCGTCGTCCACGAGCGGGCCCGGGAGGTTGCGGAGTCGAACCGTTTCGGCGCGCTTGAGAGCGAGCAGTGGGCCCTCGCGGTCGAGGAGTGCGCGGCCAACTCCATCGAGCACGCCTATGGCGGGCGGCCGGACGGGGAGGTGGACATCACCCTCGCTCTCGAAGGGGACTACCTCTGCGCCGAGATCTGCGACGAGGGCGTCGCCTTCGAGCCGCGGCTGCATCCTCCGGCCGACCTCAAGGACCTCGCGAAGAAGGGAGCCCGGGGCGGCCTGGGCCTGACCCTGGTCCAGCGCATCGCCGACACCGTGGTGCGGGAGCGTGAGGGCCCGAGGAACGTCTGCCGCCTGGTGAAGCGGCTTCCCCAGAATCCTCTGAGCGACAAGGAGAAACTCGCATCCGCCGAATTCCAGCTTCGAACTCTGGTCGATCTCGGCCGCGAGTTCTCCACCAATTTCGATCCGGCGCGCGTGGCCTCCATCGCCCTCGCCTCGCTCATGGGCCATCTGACCATCCTGCGCGCTGCCTTTCTGACCTCGACCCCCGACGGTCGCGTTCGCGTGCTGGCCTCGCGTGGGGTCAAGAACGTGACGTCACTCGAGGGGATCCCCTGGGCTTCGGTGGAAGGGGAGGGGAACTCCACGGAAACCCCCGAGGCCTCGCTCAAGATCCTCCGCCTCGACTTCATCTTTCGCTTCGCCTCGGGCGAAGAGAAGGGCGCCATCCTCTTTTCCCAGCGCCTGGCCAGCGGAGAGTTCGGAGAGGGCGAGAGAAATCTGATCCACGCCGTCGGTCGTCAAGCGCTGGCTGCCCTCACCGGGGCCCAAGCCCAGGAGATGCGGATCGAGAAGGCGCGCGCCGATTCCGAACTGCGGGTGGCGAGGGAGATCCAGAAGAGCCTTCTTCCCACCGTGCTGCCGTCCATTCCCGGCTTCGAGGTGGCGGCGTCGAGCGAGGCCTGCTTCAGCGTGGGCGGCGATCTCTTCGATGTCATTCCCCTGGCCGACTCACGATTTGCCGTCATCCTGGCCGATGTCTCCGGCAAAGGCACTCCCGCCAGCCTCATCATGGCCTTCGCCCACGCGGCCTTTCGGTCGCTTGCCGGGAGCCTTCCTCCCGTCGATCTTCTGGCCCGCATCTCCGAACTGATTCGCAACGCCAACACCTCGCATCGTTATGCGACCTGCTTCTACGCCGAACTCGATCCGATCCGCCGAAGGATGATCTATGTGAATGCCGGGCATCTGCCGCCCGCAATCGTCCGCGGCGCGGAATTGATCGAGCTCAAAGCCGGGGGCTCCGTCCTGGGCCTTCTTCCCGATACGACTTTCGTGCAGGGGGAATTCACTTTCCTCCGGGGCGATGTGCTGGCCATCTATTCCGATGGCCTCAGTGAGGCGCAATCGGTCCGCGACGACGAATTCGGATCCGAGGGCGTGGTGGCCTGCGTGCGCGCGCTGCGGGGCAAGAGCGCGCCGGAGATTCTCCGTCTCCTGGATCAATCCCTCTTCGAATTTGCGGCCGGTCGGCCCTTCACCGACGATCGAACCGCGTTGATCCTCAAGGCCCTATGACGCGACTCAAGCTCCACAACACCCTGAGCGGACGAATCGAGGAGATCGTTCCCTCCGAAGGACAGCCGATCAAGATCTACGTGTGCGGACCCACCGTGTACAGCCGGGCCCACATCGGCAACTTCCGGACCTTCGTGGCCACCGACATCCTGCGGCGGACGCTCGAGCTCCTCGGCCACGACGTGCTCGAAGTCATGAATATCACCGACGTGGACGACCGGATCATCCAGCTCGCGGCCGCGGGAGAGACGAACCTTCGGGAGTTCACCGAGGCTCCCACGAAGGCCTATCTCGAGGATCTGGCCACCCTGCGGATGGAGATCCCGGAGGTCATGCCCAAAGCGACGGAGCATGTGCCCGAGATGGTGGCGCTCATCGAGAAGCTCACGGCTCGAGGCCACACTTACACCGTCGACGGCAGTGTGTACTTTCGAATCGCCTCCTTTCCCTCCTATGGTGGTCTCTCGCGTCTCGATGTGTCCGGGATCAGGGCCGGAGTGCGCGTCGACACCGACAAGTACGAGAAGGAGGATGCTCGGGACTTCGTGCTTTGGAAGTTGAAGGGCGACGAACCCCCCTGGGCGCAGTGGGACGCCTCATTCGGCCGGGGCCGGCCGGGCTGGCACATCGAGTGCTCGGCCATGAGCATGAAGTATCTGGGCGAAACCGTCGACATTCACTGCGGCGGCATCGACCTCATCTTCCCGCACCACGAGAACGAGATCGCCCAGAGCGAATGCGGGACGGGCCGGCGGTTCGTGAAGCACTGGATGCATGTGGACCACCTGCTGGTCGAGAACGAGACGATGTCCAAGAGCAAAGGGAACGTGTACAGCATCCCCGACCTCCTGGCCAAGGGCTTTCGGTCCGATCAGATCCGGTACATCCTGACTCAGTCGCACTATCGCAAGGCGTTCAACTTCACATGGGAGGGCCTCGCCCAGGTCGAGACGGCCCTGGCCCGGATTCACACTTTCTGGAACAGGCTGCTCGAGGAAGTGAGCGGACCCTCCGTGGCCGCGGCGGGCGAGGCTACCGTCGGCGCCGCTCGTGCCGCCCTCATCGGATTCGAAGAGGCGCTCGCCAACGACCTCAACACCCCGGAAGCTCTGGCCGCCGTCCACGGACTGGTGAGCGAGGGAAACACTCTGGCTGACGACGGTCTGGTGAATGCCGACGGAGCGAGGGTCCTTCTCGACGCCTTGAGGCGCATGGACCGGGTCTTCGCCTGTTTCGAACCTCCGAAGGGTGACCGTTTGTCGGCGGAGGAACAGAGTCTCTTCGAGGCGCGTCAGGACGCCCGCAAGCGTCGCGATTTCGCGGCCGCCGACATCGCCAGGAAGGCCCTTCAAGAGAGAGGCGTGGTCCTCGAAGACACCGCCAGAGGCACGAGGTGGAAGAGGGTGCGGGTGTGAGACGAGGCCCCGGCATTCTGGCTCAGGACCGGGGGACGGCAGGCGAAGGAACGGCCTTGAAGTACCTGTCCAGCCTGGGCTACACGATCCTCGATCGGAATTTCAAGACCCGTTTCGGCGAGATCGACATCGTGGCTCGCGACCACGAAACGACGGTCTTCGTGGAGGTCAAACGGCGGGAAGCCTCGGGCCACGGAACCGCGGCCGAGTTCGTCAGCCCGTCAAAGATGCGGAAAGTGGTGGGCGCGGCCAGGGTTTTCGCGGCCAGGCACGGCCTCAGCGACGGCCTGATCCGCTTCGACGTCGTGGCGATCGACGTGGTCGGGGGACGTGAACAACTACAGCACCACAAGGGCGCATTCGACGCGAGCTAGCGGTCTTCGCGCCGTTTCCGGTCTCGGATTGTAGAAGAAGAAGGGCCTTGAAGGCCTTTGGAGGGGGCTAGGGACCGATGGAGCGGGAGACGGGATTCGAACCCGCGACGTCCACCTTGGCAAGGTGGCACTCTACCACTGAGTTACTCCCGCGCTTTGCGGCGCCAGCCCTGTCAATTTAGCGTCTCGGGCCTTCGCCGTCAACGGCCCCTATCTTCGCTCGAAGGAAGGGCGCTTCGTGCTAACTCATTCAAATATATAGACTTAATATGTGCATAATCGTCGGGCATTTATTTCTTCCGATAACAGAAGTGTTTCGGCTCGGATATAGTCGCGGTTCCGTCGTCCATGACGAGACGGCAAGTCCGAGGCGGCGTAGCCAAGTGGTTAAGGCGGAGGTCTGCAAAACCTCTATTCACCGGTTCGACTCCGGTCGCCGCCTCCAGCCTTCCCCCGTGGCCCCCTCGAGTAGCGATCGTCCCCGCCAGAGGACACTCCCATCCAGACACTCTCGACGAAGTCGAACATTAGAAACGGTTTACAGCCGGAGATCGGCTGGCATTCATTCTGCAATTCCCGTCGGCGGACAGCCCAAGACGAGCTGCCCTCCCCGCTGAGAGGGAGGACGTGGCGGGCTCGAAAGGAGATTCATCGTGCGACGAGCGATCCTGAGCATGACCCTGCTGGCACTCATGGTGGCGGGCGCGAGCCGTGCCACCGCGGGCGGCCTCGACCTGCGCCTCGGCGGCTACTTCCCGCGCGGCAACGAGACGCTCTTCCTGGACGACCGCTCGCTCTACTTCGTCGAGAAGAGCGACTTCTCCGGCCTCTCCGGCGGCTTCGTGTACAACCACGTGCTGACGCACAACGTCGAGCTGGGCCTCAGCTTCGACGGCTACCGCCA
>JANODX010000236.1:0-26192 GCA_031412915.1 Vicinamibacteria bacterium
AACGCCTCTCTCCCCGCCACCCCCGCCCCGGGCCAATGCCGCGTGCCTACGGCCCCCCCCAAAGCCGCAAGGCGCCCCCCTCCCCACCCCCTCCCGCGCCTACAAACTACATAGCGTCGCTGCCCGCGGTTTAGTCCAACAGGTTGTTCACGTAATCGCTATGAACCATCACTCCATCGATTCACGTCATCGTGTCCGCGACTACGTGAACAACCCTTTACGTTAGGCAGGCAGAGAGGCTGACCGAATGACCGACCTGGCCGTGCGATTCCTTCAGAAGGCGGAAGGGGCCCTCCTCGCGTCAATCGAGGTCTACAACAAGCCCACGTTCGAGTATCGCGAAGAAACCTTTGCCATCCTCGCGCTGAACGCTTGGGAACTCCTCCTCAAGGCGAAACTCCTCGCAGAGAATGGAAACAGGACCAGGTCTCTCTATGTGACCGAAAGGCGGCCCAAAAGGGCTGGTGGTCCGGTCGCGCTCTGCCTGAAGCGGAATCGGTCGGGCACACCCCTATCGCACGGCCTAGGCAAGGTGATTTCAGAGTTGGAGAATCGGTCGGGGGTCAAGCTTGCGCCAGCCATCAAGGGGAATCTAGAGGCACTGACGGAGGTTCGTGATAGCGCGGTTCATTTCGTCGTAGCAAGCCCCCAACTCGCCAAACAGGTTCTGGAAGTCGGTACAGCAGCGGTGCGCAACTTCGTCGAGCTCGCCCGGCTGTGGTTTCACCATGACATGTCGGGGCGTCACTTCTTCTTAATGCCGATCGGTTTCGCTGACGCCTCGAGCGGCGGCTCGGCGGTCATCTTGTCCAACGACGAAAGCAAGCTCATTAGCTTCCTGGCGCAAATGGCCAGCAACGTGGACGCGAGCGATGGACCGTTCAACATTGCACTCGACGTGAATCTCTCATTCAAGAGAACACAGCCTGCCGGGGCACTCGCCATCGCGATCAGCAACGACCCTTCGGCACCCGAGATGCGGCTCACGGACGACGACTTCAAGAAGATCTACAAGTGGACGTACGACAACTTGCTGAAAGCACTCAAGAAGCGATACTCCGACTTCAAGTCCAACGCCAAGTTCTCAGGAATCAAGCGGCCCCTGATGGCCGATCCTAAGTTCGTCCGAGCTCGGTTTCTAGATCCGGACAACCCCAAGAGCGGCAAAAAGGACTTCTACAGTCCAGCGATTCTGGGGGAATTCGATAAGCACTACACGCGGCATGCTGCCTAACAACGGGATGCAACTGACAAGGTCCGCAAGGTGAGCCCCTCGCGCTTCGTCGCGGAGCAGTCGTTGAGGGCGGCCCTTGCAGCTGATCCCTGGTGTTAGCCGGACTGAGAGTCTTCCCATGAGCAATGCCCTCCGACCCCTTCATCAACGCATCATCGTCATCGTAGCCGCGGCGGTTCTTGGCTTCCTGATGGTGGGAGCGGTCCTCGACGCGGCGAGCAATGCTATCTCTCTAATTTCCCCACGCGTCACGTATCTTGGAACGGCCGCGTTCCTTGGAGTGGCGCTCGCGGCCGAGGCCTTACTCAGGCGACACCCGATCCGATGGGTGGTTAACGGCCAAGCTACGAATATCCGACGCCTACAGGCAATTCCTCTTGCCACCCTGCTCGGCATGGTGCTACTACTCTGGGTCCCACGCATCTTCGAGATTCGTAGCCCCCCTGCCCCGCCATCAGACATACTCGACGATGAGTCGCGAGCGCTGATTAGCGCCTCTCGCTTGAACAACCTGCCCGCGTCCGCCTTCGAAACGCTCGCGACCTCAGTGGCCATAACGGTGTCACCGGGCGTCATACGAAAGGGACAGGCTGCGCGACTCACTTGGTCTACGACCAATGCAGTTAGCGTCCTGATTATCCCTAGCATCGGGTACGTTCCGGCGGACGGGAGCGTGAACGTAAGGCCCAAAGAGTCGACAACGTACCAAATAGGCGGAACGAATCCGAGCGGTCTAATGTCATTCGCTACAGTGAGAGTGGAGGTCGTCCCATAATCCCTCTCAACGCGGGCCGGCTAGGAATGCAATGGACCTGACGAGGTCCTCGCAAACGGCTCGTGGCCCTCGCGGCTCAGTTCGGTGGCTAGCCCACATTCACCGGGACGAGTGTCATCGTGTCGTTACCAAAGATGTCGATGACTTTGACGGCGACTGTGTAGCGGCCCGGCTTGGGGTACGCGTGGGGGGCGCTGCTCAGTTCGAGGTCGCGGCTCTGGCGAGTGCGGAAGCTCTGCCACTCGTTCTCGAAGATGTAGCCGCCGGTCCACTGGTCTTCGTAGTCCACGAGCGCGCGTTGCGGTGGTTCGGCCCCAGGAATGCTCGCCTGCGTCTCCATGCTGCGCGGAACCTTGATGATTTCCTTACGGCTCATGTAGTCGAAGTCGACGGCCCAGTAGTCCACCCAGTCCTGCCAGGTCTTCGTTAGGCGCTCGCGTGAAATGACACCCTTCTTGTCCTTGATGATCTTGACGAGCTGGCCTTGATCGCAGATGACTTCGCTCTTGCCTTCTCGGAGGCCTTCAATCGCGGCTTCGGCGATGCCTTGCGTGTAGAAGACCGAGAAATCGACGAGTTCGATCTTCACTTCGAGCTTTCGTTTCTTGTCGTAGCGCGGCACCGCCTCGACGAAGCTCACGTCGTGAAAGACGACTTGGCCCTTCTCGACGGCCCGCTTGTCGAAGACTTCGGCCGGGATGTACTTCGGCTGAAGGTCGATGCCCTTGGCCTTCGCTTCTTCGAGAACGGCCGGGAACAGACCCATTTCGAACTCAAACGCTAGAACGTCGACGCGCGTGAGGTTGCGTTTACGGCATTCGAGAATGACTTCTTCGACGAAGAGGCGGCCAAGCGGAAGGTTGATCGGTCCGACGATTACGAGTCGGCCGGACTTCTTGCCGTGGAAGAACGAAAGCCCGGATTCAGCGAGCGGCTCGGCCTTGTAGGCGCGAAGAATCAACTCGCGGAACTCGTGCTCCTTCTGCGCGAGGGCCCGTTCCTTCTGTTCGCCGCTGAGGCGTCCGCCGATATTGAGATACGCCTGTCGCTCGTAGCGGCCGAGATTCAGCACTTCGAAGGCACGGAAGTCTTTGCCGGCATCTTTGAGCTGGCGCTGAACGCCGATGAGACGCTTGCGAGTCGTGTGAATCGCGAACTTGCCCAAGTCTGAACAGATCCACCGTCGACCCAGGCGTTCCGCTACCGCCCCTGTCGTGCCACTCCCCGCAAAGAAGTCTGCTACTAGGTCGCCTTCGCAACTGGATGCTTTGATGATCCGCTCCAGGAGGCCTTCAGGTTTCTGCGTCGGATAGTCGAGACGCTCCTTCGCGACTTGATTGACTGGAAAAATGTCTTCCCAGATATCTCCCACCCTGGTTCCTTCGTTGTCATCGAAGTAGCGCTTGACATAGGGCATTCCGCTCTTCGAGAAGAGGATCAGACCCTGGTTCATTCCCTCGTCAATTCGATCCTGTGACCAGATCCAGTGCTTCCCCGGCGGCGGGGATAATTCCTTCCCCCCGAACATGCGAGCAGGTCCCGAGCCTGTCTGCGTGAAATCAGCCAAGTTGTAGCGTCGGCCACTAGCCTCGTCGATATGCCTGTAGTGAGTCTGAAGCAACTGCTCATCCTTGGGGACGTACTGCGGGTTGAAGACGCGGCGTCCCGCGCGACTGAATACGAAGATGCTGTCTTTCACGTTAGAGAAATGTGCTGATTGTCCTTTGGGAGAGCGCAGCTTTTTCCAGGCGATCTCGGCGATGAAATGGCCGAATACCTCGTCGAGGGTTTCCCGAATGAGGGCATTGACCCGCCAATCACAGTGGACGTAGATGGAGGCATCCTCCGCCATCAGGTCCCGCATCAGGACCAGCCGTTCATAGATCATCGCGATGAACGAATCCGCCCCACGGCCCCAAGTGTCGCGGTACGCGATCTGCTCCAGAAGATTCGCCTCCTTGTGGAACGTCTCGTCGCCGATCTCGATGTCCATCGAGAAGTCGGCACCGACGTCGAACGGGGGGTCGATATAGATCAGCTTCAGTCCACCCGCGTCCTCGATCTGCTGCCGAAGCGGGCCACTCTTGAGCGAAGAAAGAATGAGTCTGTTGTCGCCCCAGATCAGTTTGTTTGTCCAGCCCTTGATCTGCCGGCCGCGCGTGTCGAAGAGGGGCAGCGTCTCTCGCTCCTTGACCGCGTCTTTGCGTGGCTCGTCCACATGCTCAAGCGATTGAAACGGCAGAACGGTGGTGCACACCTCGCGTGTCTTGCCGTTCCAGACAAGCTCAACCTCACGCTTGTCCTCGAACAGAATGAACCGGTATTTCTCGGGCAACGGCTTTCCCGCCTGGATGAGTTGCACCAGGTCGCGTTTCTCCGCGTCCGACAGGTCGTAGGCCGGGCCCTTCGCCATCAGTTCCCCTTCCTCTTCCTCGGTTCTGGGCCAGAAGCGGTCGCCGGCAGTTGGCGGGTGGTCCCTTCGGAGGCCGTCTCCCGAGTCTTCGGCTGCTTCGGTCGGTCGGCCCCCCTCATTCCTGGAACTCCCGGAACGTTTTCACAAGGCCGCCGAAGTCGCGCGGGGTGTGCTTCTCGAAGCCCTCTTGATCCACGAAGATGTGCCGATACTTCATACCTCCAATCGGCTCGCTTGCGGCGGTCGCATCCGCGCACCACTCCTTCAACCGTCGCATCTTCTGTGGTAGGTCAAGTTCCTCCCGGCCCTTTGTCTCGATGATGACAACCTCACCGCCGCTTGTCCGGACAATGAAGTCTGGGATGTAGTTCGAGAGGTCGCCGTCCGCGCGAACGTAGTCCAGCTTGAAGCCGACAGCCAGATAGTTCTTGGAGAACGCAGCGACGTCGTCGGCTCCGTCAAGAAAGCTTGCGAAGGTCAGCTCGAAGCCACCGGCCTGCGCTTCACCCACGATCTTGCTGAAGATCGACTTCTTGGGCGACAAGTACGGGCGATGCTCGGTCCGAAAGGGCCGGGTGTCACGCAAGCGGATGAAGTCTTCGATGCGCGAAGTGCCCGCATCTGTGACTGTGAGGGCGTTGATGGCCTTCTTGAATGAATCGAAGACGATCTTACCTGGCTCCGGCTCGGAAAGATTCCGCAGCACCTGAGGGTCGTCGAGCGCCACTGCGTCGCCTTCGAACAGGTGGCGTGCAATGAAGTCCCGCACGCGCGGGTAGAGGACGTCGTATCCGCCGACGAGACGCAATTCCTTGAGGAGCTGACGAGCGAAGAAACCCACGACCGAACGATGATCGATGGTTCCCGCGCCGTCGAGCCGAATCGTGTGGTCGATCTCGGCGTCGATCATCCTCTTGAAGACGATCTCACGGGTTTCTTCGTCCGTGAATGGCTTGAGCGGGATTCGAGGATTGCCGAGCGTTGCGGGATCCAGAGCTTCTAGGTTCTTGAACTCGCGGCTGTACCGACGCGTGAGTCGAGGCAGTTGAATGTCGAGGGCGTCGATGTCCTTTATTCCGGAGTCGTCGACCTCCACGACCAACGAGTCCTGCCGGGTCGGCCCCTCGCCCATGGGTCGTCGCTCGAAGTCGACACCCTCGGCCTGGATCGACTCGACGAACTCCATGAACGCCGGCGTTCCCATGAGCGAGACGGTCTCGGGTGTGCTCGTGCCGAAGTACATGCGTCTCAGGCCCCTTCCGAGGGTCTGTTCCGGAAGGATCTTTGCCTCCGAGACATAGGCGCGGAGACCCACGATCACCGTCACGTTTCTGACGTCCCAGCCTTCCTTGAGCATCAAGACGGAGACAATGGCTGTGTATGGGCTCCGCGGGCTGTCTATCTCGTTGGCCTGCTTCCGGAGGCGGTCCAATTCGTCCTTGTCGCGACTGCTCCCGGCTTCAGAGATCTCGCCGTTCTTCTTGGTGTGGATGACGAGTACGCCATCCTTCAACTCCGGGCAGATCCGCTCAAGATAAGCGCCGACCTCGTCGCAGTTCTTCGTGTCGTCGACCATGACGAAGAGCACTGCCTTCTTTCCCAGCACCTGATGCTCGGCGTAGCTCTTCTTCCACTCCTCGATGCCGAGGCGTAGGTAATCGTCGTAGCGCTCCGAGAAGATGGCGCTGGTGTTCTCCTTCAGCCGCTCGCGGCTCGCCGCGTCTGGGAGCACAGGATGCTTCACCACGTTCTGATGAATGGCCTCAACCAGCGGATAGTCGGTGACGGTCTGGACGAAGATGGCGCCATTGTCATGGCGCGGCGTCGCCGTGACGTCGATTTGCAGGGAAAGGGCTTGATCCTTCTGGATCATCCTGTGGTGGATGTCCTGGATTGACTTGAACCACGCCATCCTCGGGTCGTGGATGTGGTGAGCCTCATCGTTGAAGACGGCGAGCTCGTCGATATCCCGGACGATCTCGCCAAGATCCATCTTGGAGTCCGTCGTCTTCCCGGTGGGTTTCTTGCCAAACGGAGCGAGAAAGTAGTCGCGCAGGTCGTCGTCGTCGAGGGAGGGCTCACGCACGTCCCCAAGGAAGACCCTGTGAATGTTGGTCAGGAAGATGTTTCCGGTTGGAGGGTGGGCTCGAACTTCGTCCTGGATATGCAGCGTGATCTGAAAGTCGTCGCGCCAGTTTCTTCCTTCGACGCCGTTGTCGGGAAGGATCGGATCGCCGAAGAAGATCTTGAGGCCGTCGAAGTCGGTGCGGAGGCGATCAAGAACGATGATGTTGGGCGCGATCAGGAGGAAGTTTCGCGACAGAGTGGAGTCGGGTTCGTAGGTCTTGTGGAAGAAGCTCCAGGCGATCAGGAGCGATAAGACTTTCGTCTTCCCAGCGCCCGTGGCCATCTTGACGACGTAGCGTGGCCATTGCTCATCGAACATCGAGGAGGAGATTGCGCCGGAGGCATCGAACCGCAGGAGGTCAAACTTGTCGCGCGCCTTCTTGACGTCGTGAAGCCAGATGATCGTCTCGACGGCCTCCCGTTGTGCGAAGTAGTAGCGGAAGCTCGAGAGCGTTCCGTCACCCGTTTCGCAGGGATGGTCCTGGCCGAACCACCATCGGAGGAGGGCTCGCGAGGTGGCAGACGCCCCGTCGTAGTCTCGCTTCCGCCACTCATAGACTTCCTCTCGAATGCGCGCCACGAGCGGCGGGAGCAGGCGTTCGTAAGCCTTGGCTCGTAATTCCTCTGCGGCTGGAAACCAACGGGTTTCGGGGAGCAGCTCAGCGTACGGAGACTTTGGGAACTCAGGATGCAAACCCACGAGTGGATCCTAAGTGGTTTTGAGGCTGGCTCGATGAGGGAGGGGTCTTCGCGCCGCAAAGGCCGCTCAGCTTCCGAAGGCGAGTAAGGCAGCCGGAAGGCTGGTTGACGCATGGGACGGCGCTTCCGCGCGGATGATTGCGACCTCGACGGGCGGGCACGCCGGATGCAGGCTACGGCGGGGTTGGCGTCAATGTAGATTTTCTGGTTCCGAACCATCGCGGCAGTTCGTGTGAGGCCGCGATGGTCGCGGTCGGAAACGAAAGGACTTCATCATGAATGCCAACCCCGCCTCCGCTGCATCCGTCGCGCCCGCCCTTCAGTCCACAGTCGTTCGCGCGCCTGAACGGGCTCGGGCCGTCGTCACCACGCTCGAAACGTTCGACGTCTATCGCGTGTCTCTTGACGCTTGTCGCGTCTGCGCGATGAGCGCGAATCTTCGGGATCAGTTGCTCCGTGCTTCGTCGTCCGCCGTTTTGAATACCGCCGAGGGATTCGGCTCCGCGTCCCGTGGCGTCAAGCGGCGGCACTACGAGATCGCTCGCGGCAGCGCGATGGAATGCGTCGCTATTCTTGACCTCGCGGTGGCACTCGGGCTCCAAGACGACGTCGCGGGGGCGCGTGCGTTGTTCACCCGCGCGGCGATGATGCTCTCGAAGCTCGAGGCTCGGTTTCGTTGAGCCGTTCGTCGCTCAATGCGACGCCCAACAGCTCGGGCCCGGGACATCGAAACGGACGGGGTCGGGATCGGGGTCGGGTTCGGGATCGGGATGAAAGGCTGAGGGGCGGTCGTCGGTTCAATCACGGGTGCCGCAAAAGTCCGCGAACCCAAAATGTCGCAAATCAATCGCCCTGAGATTGCTCCGCCTGAACCCAAACTTCTCAGACGGTGCCTCGGCAAGCAGGCGTCCGCCTATTTCTTCTCCTCGTCAGCCTTCTTCATCAGTTCGGCGCTCTCCCAGTCTGTGGAAAGTTCCACGTTGGGCAAGGCCGCCTTCAGGCCCTTGACGCCAGCATCGGTCACCTTGCTCTGCCAGACATAGAGATTGCGCAGATACGTCAGTCCCTTCAAGTGCTCCAGCCCGGCGTCCGTCACGGCCGTGCCGTAAAGATTCAAATACGTCAGCTTCGCCAGCGGCTTGAGGTTCGCGAGCCCAGCATCCGTCACGGCGGTCAACTCCAGATACAGGTGCCTCAGATTCCTCAAGCCCTTGAGCGACTCCAATCCCTTGTCGGTGATCTTTGTCGTGGCAAGATTCAGATCAACCAGGCAGGATCTGAGTTTTGGTCATGTGCGGAGCGGAAGGCGGGCAGTGCCAGTCGCGCGAGCCTCCGAATCGGTGACCAATCTTGGGGGTAAGCTGATCGAATCCGATGGGCCTGCATCCCTTTACTCTTCGCCTCCTTGCGGAAGACCTCGTGCGCACCCGGCGCCCCGATGACCGGGAGCGATACGCCGCGTCCCAGCGTCAGGCACGGATCGACCCAAATCCCCATCAACTCGATGCCGTCATCTTTGCCCTTCGCCGACTACGAGAAGGAGGCTGCATCCTTGCGGACGAAGTCGGCCTAGGGAAGACCATCGAGGCGGGCCTTGTGATCGCTCAGATCAGAGCGGAGGGTGCCAAGCGCGTCCTTCTGGTCGTTCCGAAGTCATTGATTGGACAGTGGCAGAGTGAACTGTTTAGCCTGTTTGGCATTCAAGCGCGGGAGGACGGCTCAAACTTCTTCGCGCCGGGCGTGTATTTGGTCGGGCGGGAATTCGCAGGCAGCGAGAGGGGTGCCACGGTGCTCGGGGCTGCCCCGCCCTTCGACCTCGTTGTGATCGATGAGGCGCACGAGATTTTTGCTGGTGTCCACAAGCGATATGGGCGGGACGGAATCTATGACGAGACGTCGGAAGAGGCCAGGATGGCGCATCGCGTGCGCACGTTTCTTCGGACATCACCTGTCATCCTGCTCACAGCCACGCCAATTCAGAACTCCCTGGCCGAATTGTGGGGCCTCGTCCAATACGTCGAGCCCACAGGCACCCTGCTCGGTGACATAACTACCTTCCGGGACGTGTTCTGTTCGGAAGACGACAGGACTCTGATTGTCGGCCAGGAGCACGAGTTGCAGCGCCGCCTGTCAACAGTTCTGCAGCGCACGCTGCGCCGCCAAGCCCAGGAATTCCTCGAGCGTCCCTTCACACAACGCCGTTGTCGTCTTTACGAGTACGCAATGAGCGCAGAGGAGAAGTCCCTATACGATGACGTGACCGCGTACCTGCTTCAACCCACACTGTTTGCCTTTGCTGGCAGACAGCGTCGTCTATTGTTGATTGGGTTTCACCGTCTCATGGCATCGTCGATTCCGGCCTTAGCAGCCAGTCTTGACAAAGTTGCTTCGCGGCTGCGCCACCTTCAGACGGGGCGGAAGCAAGAAGATACGGCTGCAGAATTTGATCGTGACCTCGAAGAGGAGCCAGACCGGTCGGAAGTGTCCGAAGAGAGCGCGGCCCCGATCCCTAGTGGAGCGCTCGCGGCGGAATTGGCGCTGGTAGAGGGGTTCGTCGCCCGTGCGCATTCACTCCCTGATGATGCGAAGGCGCGATCGTTTCAGGACGCAATTCGCGTAGTGCTAGATCTCGGGCGAGATGGACTCGCTAGTGGCAAGGCGGTGGTCTTCACGGAGTCAATCACGACTCAGGAATACCTGCGCAGCCAGCTCCTGGACATGGGTCTTCTCGACACGGAGATCACGCTATTCCGCGGTTCCAATGACCACGAGCGCGCGCGCGGTGCTCACGCAAATTGGATGAAAGAGGAAGGAGCCCGGCTCGCTCCCGGGTCTCGGCCGAGCCGCGAAGTGGCCGTGCGACTCGCCTTGATCCACGAGTTTCGGACCCGCTCGAAAGTCCTGATTTGTACGGAGGCAGGCGCCAAGGGGCTCAATCTTCAGTTCTGTGAGACCGTTATCAACTACGACTTGCCTTGGAATCCGCAACGGATCGAGCAACGAATCGGACGCTGTCACAGGTATAGCCAGCAACGCGATGTAACGGTCGTGAATTTCATAGCCAAGGACAACGAGGCACACCGCCTCACCTTCGAGATCCTCAGCGAAAAACTTGACCTTTTTGGCAGGGTCCTTGACGCATCGGACGCCGTTTTGCACGAGCCGAGGACGGACGCCCCCGAAATTGCGGTCTCAGCAGTATCAGTCGAATTTGAGAGCGACCTGCGCAGCATCTATAGCCGCTCGCGCTCCGTCGGAGAGATGACTCGCGAGATAGCCGCCCTCAAAGACAAGATCGGGGATCGGCGAGACGCCTACGAGAAGGAATACACACGTACATCCAAGATCATCGAGTCGCGGCTCGACGAAGACGTTCGAAGGGTGTTTCGCCGATTGCGCGAAGACTTGCCCAACGCATTGGGCGAACTAGATCGTGATCTGGCGAGCCTCGTAAGAGGATACTTGGACGCGCACGAGGTCGCCTACGAGCGAACTGAACACGAGGGCCGGGTCATCTTCGCGGTTTCGGGTGACAAGCTGCCGGCGGAGCTGGCGGCGGGCCACCGCTTTGTGACGGGGGACGTCCGAGGAGTCAACGAAGCGGAGTCCTTGAACCTGGCCCATCCCTTGGTTCAGGCCGCGGTCGACTTCGCGCGTGTTTGGCCGGGCGGGTCCCTTCTTCTTCAACTGACAGCGGATCTCGACCCGGATCTGGCGGCCCTCGTCGGCAAGACCGGAATGCTGGGGGTCGCTCTCGCCGACTATCGTGGCTTCGAGCCCGTGCAACGAATTATCACCGCTGCGGTGGTGGATGGCCTTCCCATTGATCCCTCGCTGGCTGCGCGCATTGCGCGCCTGCCCGCGAGCGATGGGCCCCTGTTCGACGTTAGCGTCGATCCACCGTGGCTCGATGATGCTGTCGATGAGGCGGCATTCATGGACCAGCGCGAGGTGGAGAAGAGTGAGCAGTCTCATTTCGAACAGGCAATCGGCCAAATCGAACGCTTCGTGGAAGACAAAATACTCGTCTGCCGCCGCGAGCGATCCAGCCTCGCGGCGAAACTGAGATCCGCGCGAATCCGTCGCGATGGCGTTGTCGGATCTACAGAGCGAGAACGCCTCGAAGCCGATATCAAGCGGTTGGAAGACCGCGATGAGGCGCTCGAGGAACGTATCCGAATCCTAGAATCGAGAGAAGACGAGGTGTATCGGAAATGGCAGGACGAATACCACGGACTCCGGTACCAGCCTCCGACGTTAAGGCGACTGTTTCGGGCGGCATTTCGGATAGTCCCGCCTCAGCCGAAGACGTCGTGCTGAGGCTTCTCCACACCGCTGACTGGCATTTAGGGAAGCGATTTCCGTCGTTCCCAGAAGAGGCGCAAAAGAAGCTGTCGCGCGCTCGCCTTGAAGTGGTCTCAACGATTCTTGACCTCGCCCGCAGAAACTCGGTTGCCGCCGTGCTTTGTGCTGGAGATCTCTTCGACGATCCGTCCCCGGTCCCCGCCTTCTGGGAGGGCCTCGCGAGGATCTTCCAGAATCGGCCGACGCCTCACCCACCGGTCTTCCTCGTCCCCGGCAACCACGATCCGCTGACAACTGAATCGGTCTGGGACCGTTCCCACCCGTTCCGGGCGCGCCTTCCGGCTTGGGTCCATGTTGTGGATCGGGACGACTTCACCTACGAGATCACGCCAGAAGCAGTTTTGTACGCTCGACCGTGCCGATCGAAGGCCGGTGAGAGCGATCTTGCTATGGCGCTTCCCGCTCGCGCGCCCGGTGACACACGGCTTCGCATTGGCTGCGTTCACGGCAGTACGTTTGATATCGAGGGCCACCAGACGAACTTTCCGATTCGCAAGGACGCAGGTGTTCTGCGCGGACTCGACTACTTAGCAATCGGAGATACCCATTCATTTCGAGACGTTACGCATGACTTGCCTGTTCCCACCGTGTATCCCGGAGCACCCGAGCCCACCAGCTTCGACGAGTCCGGAGCTGGCAGCGTCGCGCTGGTTGCGTTGTTCCGGCATGGAGCGCGCCCCCGAGTTGAAGCTGAGGCGGCGGCTTTCTGGCGTTGGCGGGACGTGCGATGCCGTGACATGAACGAGTTGCGGGCGTTGCTGACGACGCGTGAGCTTGAACGCCAAGTCATCAGACTGCATTTAGATATGACCGTTTCGCTCGCCGAGGAGAGCGAGATGGAGAGGATTCTCAGGGACCTCCAAGGTACCGAGGCGACGCACGGGCGGGCGGGTGTACTCGTGGTCGACAAGGAGAAGCTACGCCGTCGCGTCGGATCAGTTGACGCGTTCCCTGACCATCTACCTCAAGTGCTCAAAGAAACCGTTGTCCGGCTCAATCAACTGGCTGAAGGAACCGACGACATTGCCAGGGAGAGTGCTACACGCGCCCTGTCTCATCTGTACGATCTTCTCCAACGGCAGGAATCGCAGATCGGGTCTGCCGTATGAGGCTTCACCGGCTGAAGGTCAACAACTTTGGGGGAATCACCAATGCCGATATCGCGTTTGGCCCCGGGCTCAACGTTCTCTTCGGACCTAACGACCTTGGCAAGTCGACGATTGCCGATGCGATTCGCTTGGCCCTTCTGTTGCCACACGCATCGACCACCTGCGAGCCTTATGTGCCTTGGGCGGGCGGTGGGGATCCGGTTGTCGAACTAACGTTTGCGACTGAAGAGCAAAGAATCTGGCGCGTACGAAAGCGATTCGGGAAGAGCGGTTCCTCTGTGCTCGAGGAATCGAGGGATGGGAACGACTTCGACGAGGTTGATCGAGGCAGGGCTGTTGACGCGAAGCTCCGGGAGGTCGTGCGTTGGGGAATTCCAGAGCCCGGTGGTAGTGGTGGAGGTAGGGGGCTGCCATCCAGCTTTCTATCGACTGCTCTGCTGTCGACCCAGGCGGACGTAAGTGCGGTCTTGACGACCAGCCTCGAAGCTGACATAGGCGGAGGCGGCAGGGACCGCATCGCGGCAGCCCTTCAGGCCATTGCACAGGATCCCCTCTTCTTGCTGCTCTTACGGAAAACTCAAGAGCGGTGGGATGAGGCGTATACGGAAAAGGGCAACAAAAGTCGGGCGAAGGGGAGCGTATTTGCGGGTGCTTCTGAGCGTGTCAACCAAGCCCGTGATGAGAAGGAATCTCTACAAAAGGTTGTCGATGAATCTGAAGTTGTGGAGCAGGGTCTCCGAAAGCTGATCGCAGAGCGCTCTGGTCGCGAAGAGGTCGAGACAGGCGCCGCTGAGCGGTTGCACATGTTGGAGACACTCGCGGCGCAAGCGGAAGCCTGCAAGCAAGCCGCTGACCAAGCTCGCGTGGCTCTTGAGGCTGTCGATCGAATCAAGCAGCTCGCCGATGATGTGGTTGCGTCAGAGCGGTCCCTCGCGACGCTGACTGCGAGTACCGAAAGGCTCGAAGCGGGGCGTGATCTTGCGCGCGCCGCGGTGGCAGTGGCAGCCGAAACCCTGAAATCTTCCGAGGCTGAGGCACGGTCCGCGACCCTAGCCGCGGAAATGACTGATACCGTAGCCCGTCAACAACTAGAGCTTCGAAAGGCAGTGGCCGATCGAGCTGCGACTGCGGCGCAGCAGGCCCTAGGGAGCGCAATAGAGACACAGAAGCTCGTGGACGCGGCCACGGCCGCCGAGCGAGAGCTAACCCAGCTCGGAGAGCAGGCGACAGATGCGCGTGAGGAGGCCGCCAAACGGGCAGAAATGTTGGCGGTTGCTCAGGCCGCGCTTGATCACTGCGAGGAGCTTGATCGCGGACTGGCCATTCAACTGGCAGACCGCCATCTCGCCAATTGCGAGACAGAAGTTGCAAAAAAGACCGCTCTTGCCGCCGATTTGGTAAGGCTCTCCGTCGAGCGAGACAGTCTTCTGACCCGGCGCAAGAGACTCGTCGTGCCGGTGGCCGCATTCCTTCCTCCCCTGAGGAAGCTTGAGAAGGACCTTGCGGGGGCAAGGGCCTCCCTGGGTGTGGGCCTCGTGGCCACTGTGACTCCAAGACAAGCCCGCCTTGAACTCCGCCTCGGTCGGGATGGAATCGTTCCCATCTCAGAGGTCATAACGCAATCCCTCGATGCCGAGGCTGAGTCGGAGCTGTTCATCGGAATAGCCGATGTCGCAACGATTCAAGTTCGCGGCGGGAAGCCTGATGCCCGGGAATATGTCCGCTCACTCGAAGACCGCTGGACGCTTGAGGCCGCGCCGCATCTAACGGCTGCCGGCGTACAGGACCTAGTAGGACTAGAGGAGAAGATCGAAGAGGCACGCGACTTGGAGACTCAGCTCGCGTCTTTGAATCGAGAGATCAACAATCTTCAGGTGCAAACCGAGGCACTGGCCGAAACGGAAGTTTTGCTACGAGAGGCCGCCCTTCGCGCATCCGGCGTGCGTGAAGGACTCGCAGAAGGCATGTTTGAGAGCCTGGCAAGCGAACTGCAGCGTATGGGCGGGGATCCGGGAGTGACCCTTCGTTCGCGCCGACAGCGCGCCTCTGGCGAGGTGGAAGCAGCCCGCAAGGCATCGGCAGACGCGGCGACCGCCCAGATGCTCACACTTGAGCGAGAGCGTGCGTTGCGCGAACGCCGCGACAAGGAAAAGGCTGCATCCGATGTCGCCCTATCTCGCTTTCCGGAGGGTCTGAGCGTCGCTGCTGCCAATGCCCAGGCGGCCCTTGTGGCGACGAAGGCTGAACTCCTGACCGTAACGAAGGACCTGGCTTCTGTTCACAGCGCTCAGGACGAACGAGCGCGCCGCCTGGACGAATCCGTCCGTAGCGCCCGCGAGGCGGAAGTGAAGTCTCGCGCGGCCGTCGACGCCGCGGAGCGGGCGCACACGGATGCCCTTACAACTCAGGCTCTTGAAGGCGGACGATTGGCTGAGTTGCGCAAGCGCTTGGCTTCCGAAGACCTTGTGGCCGCAGAAACCACTGCTCACTCAGCTTTGGCAGCCTCGGCCGCTCTGCCCGTTCCCGAGCGGAGCCTGGTTCTCGGTGAGCTTGAGGCCGCCCGGGCGGCTCTAGCGACGGTGAGAGAGGACATCACGAACATCGACCGGGAGATCCAGCGCAGCCAAGGCGCCCTCGAGCAGGTTGGGGGGGCGGTCGCACGCGAGCGACTCTACGCGGCGGTCGAGGCCTTCGATCAAGCTGAGCGGCACGAGCGCGAGCTTGAGGCGGACTACGAAGCATGGAAACTCCTTCTAGAGACAATGAAGGAAGCCGATGCGGCGCAAGCGAGCAATCTTGGACAAGTGCTGGCGCCAGCTATCACGAAGCAGTTCGGAATGCTCACCGCGCTTCGCTACCAGGGCGTTCAGCTAACGGCACAGCTCGGAACGGAGGGTGTTCTCGTCGAAGGGAACCTTCGGTCCTATGAAAGGATCTCGGTAGGGACGCGCGAGCAACTCTCGACGCTGTACCGACTGTGCCTGGGTGAGTATCTGCGTACCGCGGTGGTTCTGGATGATCAGCTCGTTCAGAGCGACGAGCCACGCATGGACTGGTTCCGGAGCCTTCTCGCGCGGAATGCAAGAACCTTCCAGATTGTCGTGTTCACCTGCCGGCCGGGCGACTACCTGTCAACCTCATCGATGCCAACGGGAGAGACGGTTTATGTGGATTCGGATGATGGCTTCATTCGGGCGTTCGATATGGGCCGGGCTGTTCAGCGGCGCTGAGCGGGTCGCTGAGCCGAAGATCGGACTGGAGCAATCAACCGTCTGGGCTCATTCCCTTGAAACGGAACGAGCGCGCATCAGAGCAGAGAATCCAGCGGGCATCTACAAAGGCCGCCACTATGCCGAGTACGCCGAAGACATTCGACGATTGAAGCGCGAAGATCCGAGCGCCGCTGAGGCGCTTCTTCTGGATTTGATCGCGGTAGTCGAAGCGGAGGCCCGGACCCGACGATGGAAGCCGCCTCCGGCCTACTACGAGCACCTCGCCATTCTTCGGCGGAAACGAAGGGACTATATTAGCGAGATCGCCGTCCTGGAGCAGCATGAAGCGTGGCATTCAGGTGGAGGCAAATTTGCCGAGCGCCTGGAAAAGGCGAAGAACTTACTCGCTCGACGCTGATCCGGTATCCAGATCCCGCGCCTCGAGGCTAGGGGCACGAAATTGGGGGTTGCACGAAGTCACAGCCGAGCATATCGGTAGGTACCCTTTATGTGTTCGTTGAGAAAGGTGCCCGGCGACGGCGCTGCCATTAGCGCATCGTAGATGGCCTGTGGCACATCGTAGTAGGCGTATAGGCGCCCGTTCCTGTACTCCACTTCCAAGACGAGCGTCGACGCATCGTAGCCTGCCGCTAGCAGGTTGGACGAACTAATCGGACTTCGTTCCATCTGGCCCCGTCCCTCCACGCGAGCACGCTGTGCCCGCCATCGCTCAACCAAGTGTCCATATGCCTGAGGCTCCCTGGAACGATTCCATCCTCCAGGTCCGTTTCCGTCATAGACCATCGGATCCGCGCTATCCGGTCTCTGCGCATCAGGTGGTGGATCAATTACGAGCCGCAAGGGCAGGTGCACACATTCGCCAAACACAATTGCCTCGCCTGTTCGAAGGATTGGCAACATCTCCGTAAGACTTTCTAGATTGTCACTGATAGCGCCGGCGACATGGCTGCGATCGGAGTGATTACCTAGCCGCAAAGCGATGATGCTTCCACACTGGGACAGGATAGTGCTGTCGACCTCTGCGGGGCGCTGACTTACCACCATTAGACCGAGGCCATACTTGCGGCCTTCCTTCGCCAACCTCCTCACCGTAACGGCAGCCGCACCTGGGCTACCCTCCTGAAGGTAGGCGTGTGCTTCCTCCAGCACGCAAAGCACTGGCCGCTCACGGGCACCCTCTGACAGATTCCTACCCCAGAACATAGCGTCGAAAAGAATCCGGAGCAGAACTCCAACAAGCTGGGTCAGAATCGACGTGGGTATGGCCGAGAGATCCAAGACCACTATCGGCTTTTCGCTCCCAACCCACGCCTGGATGAGCTGATCAATGTCGGCCTCCGGCGAAGTGGTGGGCGTTGGCAGCCACGGAGTCGGCTGGAAGAAAAAGGCGAGTCGTGGGTCACGGAGGCGGGACGCCAGCACCTCTACCGGACGGCGGATGTTGAGCGGGGGGCTTAGGTAGATCTTGTCCTCGCCGGCCGCCTGGGACTGAGGCCTGTACCTAGGTGGACGAACGAGCATCGGGTCACCGCGATCGATGATGGCGCCATGCTGATCGACGGCGAGTGCCTCGGTGTCAACGGACTGCGCTGTGCCGGGGACGGTGTGCGTGGCGTGAATCATCCTATGAAGTTCAAACCACAACTCATGAATGCTGAAGGGAACAGGCGAATCTGCGGTGACGGTTTCCGGATCCACCCCCGGCCGCGCATGCTCGCGTAACGAGCGTTGCTTCAGCGAAAGGATCTTGTCGAGGACGGTGGTGCGTGATACGTCATCCAGCGTACCGACGGTCATTGGTAGCAGTTCATCGCTGGTCAGCGCCCAGTATGGGAGCCGCAACTCCTTCTCTCCGAGCGAGGTATTCGGAACTACGGAGTACACGTCGGCCGCGTTCGCTAGCGGCTTTGCGTACTCCCCATGAATATCGAACACGATGATGCGGGCAGATGGGAACTGCGTGGCATCGCAGAGGCCGCGTAAGAGTGAAACGACGGTAGTCGACTTACCCGAGCCAGTTGCTCCTACAACGGCGCAATGACGGGAGATCAGTCGGTTTGCATCGATCAGAGCCGGCACAGCGTCCGCACTGGCCAGGTGTCCCAGGCGAATGCAGTTCGGGGCGTCACGACGCCCGTAGATTCGGCCCAAATCCTGACTCGCAACCAGATGCACCTCGTCGCCGATCGTCGGGTATTGAGATACGCCGCGCTGAAACTCGCGCCCCGACTGTCCTTCTCCAACAAGCTGAACAGTCATCCAGCGATGTCCGAAGGGCTGCAATGCGGCGAGCCGTTCCGGGACCGCACCGGCGCCGACCTGCGACACAACGCCGAAGAGGTCAAGATAGCCGATTGGAATACGCACGAAGCTCCCGACCTGTCCTAGCCGATACCCTTCCCCGTCAATGAACGTAAGGCCAGAGACGGATTCCGCCGTCAGAGCGACGCTGACTACCGAACCGCGAACGTCCTGAATTGTGCCAAGAAGGGTCGGATCAAGACTCATGGCTACAGAGTCGACGGCGTCGGGTTTTGTCCGACGATCGCGTCTAAGAACTCGCCGAGCGTTGCAAAGTTACCGAGTCGAAAACGCACTCGGTTCTCCGGGTTCAGGATCACAGCCGGTGCGTACGCGGCTATGGTGTCGGCCGCACCGGAGCCGTGCCAGGGACCTTGGCGTCGACCGACGACGGCGGCATTCTCAGCAAGCACGCTCAAATTCCTGTGCCGTTGAGCAGTCTGTGTCGCCTTGCCATATTGCTCAATTTCCCCAAACATGAGCGCGAACACGATGAGGCTCGGATTCGCATACAGCGCCTGACTAATCACCTCATTGATGTGCTCATCGCGAAACGAGAATCCAGAAGTCACTAGCACAGCAGACGGTTTCCTCAGGAAGGCCCTAAATCGGTCGATAAGGGCTAAGTAAGGCATCCTCCGCGACTCGTCATACTTTAAGTGCGACGGATGAATGACTCGACCCACTTGGCCGGTTGTGGGTGCAATTCGAACGACGTTGCCACCGTCCCGTAACTGCCAGTTGATGGATCCATGGAGTTTCCATACTCGACACCAGCGAGTTGGCAACACATCCTGATCAATTGCTCGATTGTCGAAGAATGGAGCGTGGGCACCAACGAAGCCATCAAACGTCGGGACCCGTGTAGCCTCAAGTGCCTGCTCGGTGAGAAGGTCATAGTTCGTCGTGAAGACTTCAACCGGCTCAGACCGCTGCGTAGCAGCAATCCACTGGGCAAGGCTGTGGTAGGGCGTGTGACGGTCGGGTAAGGAGCGATTTACCAACTGCACGATGGCATCGCTGATGCTCAAATCGAGCGCGTTTAGTTGTTCGCGGTTTAGGCCTCGAACCTCTTGCGCACCGACCACCTGGCGGAGAGAGCGAATGTGTGTGAGGAGGTCCTCAATCGTCGGTGACGCAATACCGTCGACCTGCAATTGGCCGAGCAGATTCCGAAATGCCCCAGCGAGAGGTGATGCGCCAAGGTCGGCAGCGATTTTCCCAGTGATTCCTGCAATGTCCGGAATGAGTGCCTCGTTCGTTTCCGTTCGGACAGCGACGGGACATCCAGCCCCGACAAGAATGCCGAACGGTCGTTTGTCTTGCGTCAGGGTCTGACGAAGGAAGTCGGCTTGCCGAAGGGCATCGTGCATATGCTGATTGGAACTGACGCGTGAATGAGGTTGGGCGTGGATGAAGTGTACGCCTTCCGTAGGCGGGTCATCCGCCCCCTCGGGCCGCGATCAGCTCCGCGATTCCGCGCGGGTGATCGCGGCCCGGCGGGCGGTCACGCCGGATGCAGGCTACGGCGGGGTTGGCGTCAATGTGGATTTTCTGGTTCCGAACCATCGCGGCCGTTCGTGTGAGGCCGCGATGGTCGCGGTCGGAAACGAAAGGATTTCATCATGAATGCCAACCCCGCCTCCGCTGCATCCGTCGCGCCCGCCCTTCAGTCCACGGTCGTTCGCGCGCCTGGACGGACTCCAGCCACCACCACGCTCGAAACCTTCGACGTCTACCGCGTTTCGCTCGACGTTTGCCGCGCCTGCGCGCCGATCGCTCCTGCACTGAGCGCGAATCTTCGGGATCAGTTGCTCCGTGCTTCGTCGTCGGCCGTTTTGAATACCGCCGAGGGATTCGGCTCCGCATCCCGTGGCGTCAAGCGGCGGCACTACGAGATCGCTCGTGGTAGCGCGATGGAATGCATCGCTATTCTCGACCTCGCGGTCGCACTCGGGCTCCAAGACGACGTCGCGGCGTCGCGTGCGCTGTTCACACGCGCGGCGATGATGCTCTCGAAGCTTGAGGCTCGGTTTCGTTGAGCCGTTCGTCCCTCAATGCGACGCCCAATTGCTTGGGCTCTGCCCCGGTTACATCGGAACGGACGGGTTCGGGATCGGGGTCGGGTTCGGGCTGAAGGGCCGAGGGGCGGTGAGGCTGCGTTGGGCCTCATCTGTGAGCAGCCGTGCGAGGCCGCTGTCATAATCGCCGGCATGTCTCTGCGCCCGAAGGTCCGTCTCAGCTTCGTCCTCGCCTGCCTGGCGGTACCTGCGCTCGCCCAGCAGGAGTCGGGGTCGCCCCGACCCGCCATTGACCCCCGCCTCTACGCGGGCCTGAGCTGGCGCAACGTCGGCCCGTTCCGAGGCGGCCGCGTGTCGGCGACCGCGGGAGCGATTCAGCAGCCGGGTGTCTTCTACGCGGGCTATCCGGGCGGCGGCGTGTGGAAGACCACGAGTGCCGGCGCCACCTGGACTCCGGTGTTCGACTCGATCCGCGACGTTTCCTCCATCGGCTCCGTCGAGGTGGCTCCGTCGAACCCCGATGTGGTCTACGTCGGAACCGGGGACATGATCACCGCGGGCACCATCGAACAGGGAAACGGCGTCTACAAGTCCACCGACGCGGGGAAGACCTGGCAGCACCTTGGCCTCGACCGCACGAAGCACATCCCTTCGATCAGCGTCGATCCCCGGAATGCGGACGTGCTCCTTCTCGCCGCGGCCGGCGACCCGCACCGCAAGTCGGAAGAACGCGGCATCTTCCGCAGCACGGACGGCGGTCGCACCTGGACCCGCGTGATCTACGTCGATGATGAAATGGGCGGACAGTTCGTGACCCGCTCGCACGACATGCCCGACGTCGTCTTCGCGACCACGGTCGGTTACTTCGTCCCCGCCGACTATCCGATCGACAAGCTGCGGTCGTGGCAGTTCGGGCAGCAGAGTCGACCCGCCGGCGCGCCGACCGGCACCGCTCTGTACAAGTCAGCGGACGGCGGCGTCACCTGGCGGGAGCTGTCAGGCAACGGACTGCCGCGCCTGTCGGGCCGGACCTCGGTGGAGGTGGCGATGAACACCGGAGCCCAGCGCGTGTTCCTCTATGGCGATCAGGGGCTGTACCGCTCCGACGATGGCGGCGCCACGTGGCGAAAGATGGCTGCCGATGATCCGCGCATCGTGAGCGGGGGGTACATGTGCGGGGTGTTTGTGGATCCGAAGAACCCCGACATCGTGTACACGCTCCAGACCTCGAGCTACAAGTCGGTGGACGGCGGAGCGACCTTCACCGGCTTCAAGGGCGCGCCGGGCGGCGACGATCCGCAGGTGATGTGGATCGATCCGACGAACGGCCAGCGGATGTTCCTGGGCCTCGATCAGGGCGCGAGCATCTCCCTTGACGGGGGTGCCACCTGGAGCACCTGGTACAACCAGTCGACCGCGCAGATCTACCACGTCGCCGCGGACGACAGCTTCCCGTACTGGATCTACGGCACTCAGCAGGACACGGGCGCCATCCGCACGCGCAGCCGCGGCAACTACGGGGCGGTGACGATGTTCGACTGGAACGCCGTCAACGGCTGGGAATGGGGCACGATCCGGCCCGATCCGCTGCATCCCGACCTCGTCTACTCGAGCGGCAACGGCATCTCGAAGATCAGCTATCCGAGCGAGCAGTGGATCAACGTGAGCCCCTCCCTCGACCCGTCGGTTCCGATGCGGGCCACCACGGACAACCCGATCGCCTTCGCGCCCTGGGACCGGTCGAAGCTGTTCGCCGCCTTCAACGTGCTCACCATGACCACCGACGCCGGCGCGCACTGGACGACGATCAGCCCCGACCTCGCGCTTCGCCCCGAGGCCGAGGGAGGCAACCCGCCCCGGCCCCCCGGCGCACGCGACGCGATCGTCAGCATGGCGCTCTCGCCCGTGGCGGCAGGCACGATCTGGGTGGGCAGCAACAACGGTCTGATCCACCTCACGCGCGACGAAGGGAAGACCTGGGCCAACGTCAGCATCGCGAGCCTTAGGACCCCTGCGCGCGCCAACATCTCGGGCATCGAGGCTTCGCCCTTCGACGCAGGCGCCGCGTACGCCGCCATCGAATACCTGCGCCTCGGCGATCATCGCCCTCATCTCTTCCGCACGCGCGACTTCGGCGCCTCGTGGACCGAGATCAACGAAGGACTGCCGGTGGATGAAGTGAGCGGCAGCATCACCCGCGTGATCCGCGCCGACCCGAAGCGGCGCGGCCTGCTCTTCGCCGGAACCGAGTCCGGCGTGCGCGTCTCCTTCGACGATGGGGACCACTGGCAGTCGCTCAAACTCAACATGCCCGACACGCCGTGCTGGGACCTGACGATCAAGGACAACGACCTCATCGTCGGCACGTATGGCCGCGGTATCTGGGTGCTCGACAACTACACGCTGCTGCGCCAGCTCACCCCGGGGATGGAGGCGGCGCGGGCGCGTCTGTTTGCTCCTGCGGATGCGGTCCGCGTTCGGCGCAACGTCAGCGACGACACGCCGCTGCCTCCCGAAACGCCGCATGCGCTCAATCCGCCCGATGGCGTCATCGTCGACTACTGGCTCGGTGCTACGCCGTCAGGCGAGATCACGCTCGAGGTGCTGGACGCCGCGGGCCGCGTGGTTCGCCACCTGTCGAGTGCCTTCATCCCGCCCGTCGCCGAGATTCCTCGCGTGCGGTTCCCCGAGTACTGGCTCGCGCGTCCGAGTGGGATGCCCGTCGCGATCGGGACCAACCGCATCAACTGGGATCTGCGCTACGACGCGCCGAAGGTCTTCACTCACGAGTTCGAGATCAACGCGAATCCCGGTCTGACCCCGGCCTCACCCGAGGGGCCGCTGGCACTCCCCGGCGTTTACACGCTGCGGCTCACCGTGGAGGGCGCGCGCTACGAACAGAAGGTCACGGTCCGCAACGACCCGCGCTCGCCGGCCACGGCTTTAGACCTCGACGCGCAGCACGCTCTGCTGATGCGTCTCTACGAAGGGGTCAACGCGGCGTGGGACCTGCAGCAAGGCGCGGACGCGCTGCGCGCCGCGGTGGAGGCTAAAGCCTCGGGCGCTCCGGACGACGTGACCACGGCCGCCGCCACCCTGAAAACGGCACTCGACCTTCCCTTTAGCACCCTCAGCCGAAGGTTCGTGGGGCAACTGACGGGGCAGGACAAGGGCGATCACGCGCCCACCGCGCCGATGCTTGCGGCCTACAACGCCGCGTGCCGGGATTTGACCAACACACAGGCGCAGTGGGGCCGTGCCATCGACAGCGGACTCGCGGCGTTCAATGCGGTCCTCGCGCGCCACGGACGGAAGCCCGTCGCCCCGGTGGCAGCCGTTCCTGCGGCGTGCGCAACCGACCCCCAGCCCTTGCAGTACACGTCGCCCGCGGGCGTCGCCTACCGGTCGCTTCTGGACACCGACGCCGTGGTCAAGGCGCGGGCGGCCCTCCCCGCGGAGCCGCGGAACATCAGCCGCATCATTGAGATGGGTGTGGCGGAGTCCGGCGCGCGCCAGTTCCGCGAAGCCATTGCCACCTTCACGCGCGGCCTCGAGATCGAGCCCGACAACGCGCTCCTCCTGCGCTGGCGCGGCCACCGCTTCATTTCCATCCGCGAGTTCGATCGAGCCCGCGCCGATCTCGTCCGCGCGGCTCGACTGGATCCGTCTCTGTACGGGGCCTGGTTCCATCTCGGCGTCGTCCAGTACCTGAGCGGGGAGTTCGCCGATGCGGCCGCGTCGTTCGCGAAGGCTCAGCCGATCGCCCCGGACCCGAACGAGCTCGCGGGCTCGACCGACTGGCTCTGGATGTCCTTGAGCCGCGCCGGCCGCAAGGCGGAAGCGAAGGCCGTGCTGGATCGACGTTCACCGACGCTGCCCCAAGACTACGGCTACACGCGACGCCTTCAGCTCTACGCGGGCGTGGTCACGCCAGACAAGCTGCTGACTCCGGCCGACACTGACGATGTCCAGATCGCGACCCTGTCGTACGGGGCCGGGAACTGGCTGCTCGTCCAGGGCGACAAGACCGGTGCGCGCGCCTGGTTCGAGCGCGCTACGCGAACGGACGGATGGCCGGCCTTCGGCTTCATCCTGGCCGAGGCCGAGTTGCGCCACCTCAAGTAGCCGCGTCTACGACCCGTATCGGGCCAGTCGCTCCGCGCAGTAGGTATTGAGGCTCTTCCCGGCCGCCTTGGCCTGGAGGGCCAGCGCCTGATGGACCGGGGGAGGAACGCGAAGCACAAACCGGCCGCTGTAGGCGCCGGACTTCTCGGGAGGGGGGAGGACGATCCCCTCCGCGTCACGGAGGCGAATCCACTCCTCCACGATGACCTTCAGCTGCTTGAGGACGCTGACCTCCGAAGGACCGTGGCAGCAAGGCCCGATCAGGGGAGGAGCGCTCCCGACATAGCAGCGGTCTTTAGCACTCCACTCCACCACTCGCAGATAGTCGCGGGCGACCGCCTTCTTTTCACGCTTCATCTTCCTCCTCCTTCCGTCGGGTTAGCCGCGGCTATGCGCTGCGCGACTTCTTCTTCCTGGTAGCGCCTCGCGTCGTCTCCCGCGCGCCCTGAAAGGGTGACCCGGATGCCTTTGGGATGCAGGAAATTGCGGTGAGACCCTTGTCCGCCTCGGTCCACGAAGCCAGCGCGAACCAGGTCCGCCACCAGCTCGCGTATCTTTCGCGGCACATGACATAGTATCACGGTGATACTATTGAGACCACTTCCCGTCGATGCGGCTGGTGGCGCGATTCGGGAAGAAACGACCTCGCTTCCGCGGCAGCCTGTTCCGTAGTCTATGTAGTTATGAGAATATACAGAGACTATGAAACAGTCCCAGACCGCCCCTCCGGCCCGTCGGAAGCTCCACACGCTGCTGCGGAGCGGTGGAACCGCGCGTTCGCGTGACCTCGTGGCGGGTGGCGTTCCACGCATGAACCTCTCCCGCATGGTGGCCGCTGGCAAGCTACAGCGCGTGGCCCGGGGGCTATACGCGCTGCCCACCTACGAGGGCGGCGAGCATCGCGAGCTAGTGGCCGTGGCCAAACGCGTGCCAGCGGCCGTTTTCTGCCTGCTCACCGCGCTGCGACTCCATGGCCTGACCACCCAGGCCCCCTTCGAAGTGTGGATCGCCATTGGCAACAGCGATCACGCGCCCCGAATGGACTACCCGCCCCTTCGCATCGTCCGGTTCTCGGCCGCCTCGCTCGCGGAGGGTGTTGAGACGAAGCACGTGGGAGGCATTCAAGTGCGGTTGACGAGCGTCGCCAAGACCGTGGCGGACTGCTTCAAGTTCCGGAACAAGATCGGTCTGGATGTGGCCCTCGAGGCTCTGCGTGAGGCACGCCGCGAGCGCAAGGCAACGGCAAACGACCTGTGGCGTTTCGCGAAGATCAACCGCGTCGCCAACGTGATGCGTCCGTACATGGAAGCGATCTCATGAGTCCGGATCGCGCCGCGTCGATTCGCGCTCGGCTCCTCAATCAGGCTAAGGCCCGCGGAGAGGACTACAACCTCGTCCTGACGCGGCACGCGATCGCCTGTGGCTGAAAGGCGCGCTGCTATTCGACCTCTGGTTCGGCGTGCCCCATAGACCCACGCGCGACGCGGACTTCCTCGGCTTCGGCGAGATGAACGCGAAGCTGCTGGCTACGGCGACGCCGTCACCCCCGGGCCAGTTGAAGCCGTCTATCCCACCCTGATTGATGACCTCCCGGCCCCGCACCTCAGGGTCTATCCAAGGGCGACCGTGGTTGCCGAGAAGCTGGAGGCAATCGTGAGCCTGGGCATGGCCAACAGCCGCATGAAGGACTACTTCGATCTCCGAGCGCTGGCGGGGGAGGGCAACGTTGACGCCGCACTGCTCGCCGACGCGATTGCCGCCACGTTCATGAGACGGAACACTCCGATTCC
>JANODX010000237.1:0-5954 GCA_031412915.1 Vicinamibacteria bacterium
AGTTCCTCACGCGCCTCCTCGGGGAGACCCAGTTGCTCGACCGGAACGATGGCGAGACAGAACTCGGGGCACACGTCGACACAGCGCGAGCAGAGGACGCACTTCTCGGGGTCATAGATGGTCTGCACGTGGCAGACCAGGCACCGGGACGCCTGAACCTGCGCTTGCTGTGGGTCGTAGCCCGTTTCGACCTCCGCTATTCCGGTGCGCCGATCGAGATCCAGGGTGGGAGCGGCCTTGCGATCGAGGATCTCGAACCCGGCGCTCATCCGATACTGGGCGGTGGGCAGGACCTCGATGGCAAGGGTGCGTTCGAGGCGCGCGCCTTCGTGCGAGAAGTGCTCGTGGATGGACCGGGCCGCGCGCTTACCGTTCGCCACCGCCTCGATGAGGTTCCGCGGACCGAAGGCCACGTCGCCGCCGGCGAAGACGCCGGGTGCCGTGGTCGCGAGGGTGGTGGCGTCGATCTTCACCGACCCGCTCCTCAGAACCTCCACTCCGTCGTCCGGCTTGAGGAAGGTGAGATCGGTCTGCTGGCCGATGGCGAGAATGCAGGAGTCGGCCTCGATGGTGAGGACATCGTCGTCGTCGTAGACGGGAGCGAAGCGGCCGTGCTCGTCAAAGACCGAACGGACGGCACGGAGTTCGATCGCCTGCAGCCGGGACTCGCCGAGGAATCGCTTGGGACCGCGTCCAGGAAGGAAGGCCACACCCTCGTGCTTCGTTTCTTCGAATTCCTCATGGCCCTGGGTGGAGCGAAGGACGGGCATCTCCTCGAACCTCTCGAGGGAAACGATGGTCACTTCGGCTGCGCCCCCGCGGATAGCCGCACGCGCCGAGTCGATGGCTTCCTTCGCGCGCGCATCGGACTCGGAGACCAGGGTGTCGAGTTCCTCTTCCGCGGTTTCGCGGCCGAGGCGGAGCGCAGTGCGGGCCGCATCGAAGGCGACAAAGCCGCCGCCGATGACGACCACTTTGCGTCCGAGGGGGAGCCGATATCCGCGATTGATGTTGAGAAGGTAGTCCACGGCCTTGACGACGCCGTCGAGTTCAACGCCGGGTGCTGCGAGTTCGCGACCGCGAGACACGCCCACGGAAATGAAGAAGGCCTCGAACCCCTGAGCCCGAAGCTCCTTGAGGCCATAAGCCGGGGTCAGCGGCTCCCTGGTGCGGAGGGTCACGCCGAGAGAGAGGATCTTGTCGATTTCCTGACGGATGAGGGTGCGAGGCAACCGGTACTCGGGAATGCCGAAGCGCATCATGCCGCCTGGCTCTTCGGAGGCTTCGAGAACGGTGACGTCGTAGCCGAGCAGGGCCAGGTCGTGAGCGGCGGCGAGGCCGGCGGGGCCGGCGCCGATGACCGCCACCTTGCGGCGTCCTTGCGCCGGAGTCCCGCTCACGGGCCCCGTGGGCAGATGTCCGGGGAATCGGTTCCCCTCACCGATGAGGGTGTGGCGCAGGAGGTCCTGGGTGTCTGGTCGAATCGACTCGGCACCGTATCGCTCGGTGACGTAGCGCTTCAACGACCGAATGGCGATAGGCGCGTCGATGGCGCCGCGCCGGCATGCGTCCTCGCAAGGGGCCGCGCAGACCCGGCCGCAAACCGAGGCGAACGGATTGGGCGCGCGCGCGGTGAGATAGGCCTCCTGATCCCGGCCTTCCGCGATGAGCTGCACGTAGCGCCCGGCGTCGGTGCCCACCGGACAACCAGACTGGCACTTGACCTGGCCCTTCCAGTGTTCGAGATCCGGCAGCCGAACGTTGAGAGACCTCATAGGAAACCCAGACTTCTCAAGCCAAAAGTCATCCCAAAAGTCATCGGAAATCGACAACCCAAGGAGGTTGGCACCGACTCAAGGCCCATGAAAAGAGCTATTTGCATCATGCGAACGCAATTGTGACCAGCCTGCGGGCCTTCCCTCATGACCGCCGTCATGTCCCGCGAGATTCTTGCCTCGGCCGTTCGAAGGAATTGCGCGCGCGCTCTCTCGGTGGTTTTTGGGCGGCGGACTCGGCGCGGGCCGGGGAGCGCCCCGGTCGCATGACCGCGGTCATACCGCCCAAGGACGCGGATGGCTAGGGTGGAGCGGACGGAGACCTCATGAGCGAGCTATTCGAGAACACCATGGTCGGCGATATCGTCGCTTCCGACGCCAGGACGGCCACCGTGTTCCAGAAATTCGGAATCGACTTCTGCTGCGGCGGGCGGCGATCGCTGGCGGAGGCCTGCCGCAGCGCGGCCGCTGATCCGGGCGCCGTGCAGGCCGCCCTGGACACGCTTCGGCCGGAAGACGCTCCGGCGGACGACTTGGTCCACTGGCCAGTCGAACGGCTCGCCGCCGCAATCGTGGAAACCCATCATGTGTACATTCGCTCCTCGACGCCGGTGATCACGGGTTACCTGGAGAAACTGGTGAAAGTCCACGGTGAGCGGCATCCCGAACTCAGCCGGATCGAGCGCGCTTTCCAGCAAGTGAGCCGCGACCTGGAGCCGCACATGATGAAGGAGGAGCACGTCCTCTTTCCCTACATCCTCGAGTTGGCCGGGGCCACGGGTGAAGAGCCACGGTCGAGCCCCTTCGGAGGCGTGGGAAACCCGATTCGCATGATGGAACGGGAGCACGAACTGGTCGGCAACCAGATGCGGCTCATCCGCGCCCTGACCAACGATTTCAGCCCGCCGGAAGATGGCTGCACGACGTACCGAATCTGCTTCGCGGAGATCCTCCATTTCGAGCAGGACCTGCATCGCCACGTCCATCTCGAAAACAATGTGCTCTTCCCGCAGGTCCTCGCCCTCGAACAGCAGGTATGCCGGGGCTGATCGGTCCTATCATGGAAGGATGTCGCCGGATTCCGAGACACTCCTCCGCTCCTGCGCCCTCTTCTCGAGACTGACCGCCGAAGACCGGCGCAAGGTCACCGAGATCTCGGTCGAGCGCCGCTACGGCAAGGGCGACCAGGTGTTCGCCGAGGGAGATCCGTCGGACCTGATCTTCACGATCACGTCGGGGCGGATCAAGGTCGTGAAAGCTATCGCCGGCGGCAAGGAGTTGATCCTCGAAATCCTCGGCCCGGGCGACCCCCTCGGAGCCATCGCCGCATACGAGTCCCGGCCCTACCCCGCCTCCGCCATCGCCCTCGAGGAAGCGATCTGCATAGCTTCGAAACGGGCTCCGTTCATGGCCCTGCTCGAGACCTGCCCGTCTCTCGTCCGCGGCATGCTCGGCGGTTTCTCGCTTCGGGTCATCGAACTCGGCAAGCGGCTCGCCGAAATCACGGGAAGCCGCGTGGAGGCGCGCTTCGCCCAGATCTTCCTGAAGCTCGCCGACCGTCTGGGCCAGCCTCGGGCTTCTTCCATCTTCGTTCCGCTGGTGTTGTCCCGTCAGGATCTCGCGGATCTGGCGGGCACCACCATGGAAACGTCCATCCGCATCATGAGCCGGTGGGGCAAGGAGGGAGTGGTGTCGACCGAGTCGGACGGCTTCGTGATCTCGAGCCGCGACGATCTGGAGGCCCTTTCGCGGTAACGGTACGTTCGCAGCCCCGTCCGGATGGCTGAACCCTGCCGCGGCGATCCGGAGGCGCCCTCGCGGTGCAGGATGCGCGCCGCCCGGCTAGGCTGCCTGAATCCGGGCAACCAAAGCGTCCCGCTCCGGTGCAGTCATGGCGTCATCCGTGCCGGGATAGACGATGTTTTCTTCCTTAAGATTGTGATTGCCGAGAACCAGGTGGAACCCGTGCCGAAGCGACTCGACCGAGGCGGCGCCATCGCCAATCGCCTCCTCGATCCGCCCGAGGCTCTCCAGGATCTCCCGATGCTCGGCCCGCATGACCGCGGTAGGGCCCATGGCGGAAGAGAGGCCGGTCCTCTTCTCGAATTCCGGGAAGAGGATCTCCTCCTCGAAGCGGATGTGCCGCCTGAGGCCGAAGGCGAAGACCGCGTAGAGGGCCTTCGCTTCCGCGAAGTCCCCGCTCTCGCGGGCCTTGAAGGCGCGGGCTTCGAGGTCGTCGAGCCGGTCGTGATCCCAGGACAAGGCCTCGTTCACTTCGCGTAAGGCACCCCCCTCCGCCTTCCGGCGCGAGACCTCGATCCGCCACGTCCCGGGGCCTTCGAGCACCGGAGTCCAGTCGAACTGACCCTTCCGCTCCTCCTGAAACCGGACCAGCAGGCCGCGCGGAGCCCGGCTCATCTCCAGGGTGACCGTTTCGCCTCGGTCCAGGGCATCGAAGGCGTGGAGACCCCGGGCTGCGACCTCGGCGGGGGACAGGTCGGTTCCGAGATGGACAACGGACGGGAGCGTGGTCTTGTTCATGGTTTCCTCCGGTAGGCCTCTTGGGCTCGCGCCTCGGCGCGACCCATCGCCTCGATCAGTATCGGGCTCCCCGAACCCGGGGCATATGACGGCGGTCATGAAGGGCGGAATCGGGTCCGGTCATACTTCCCCCTGAATGATGCAAACGGCTCCTGACACGGTGTTTGGATCGATGGCAAGCTGTTGGAGGCGCCGGACCGCGGCGCCACCGTTTGGAGGCCTTTGATGCAAACCGACGTTCGCAGAAATCCCGCACTTCTCAAGCTCGATCTGTACTGCCGGGGAGTTCGTCTCGACGACTCGTGCCTGGTCGAGGAGGACGGGGGGCGAAAGATTCTCCGAACCCGGGCAGGTCTCGGCAGCGGTCTCGAGCTGCTCCTTCCCAGCGGGCTTTGGACAAACGTGCCGGTGAGCGAGCCCTTCGCGAAAGACTCCCCCTATGTCCTGAAGCGTTCGGCGGGGGCCTATCGACTCCATCTCGACGACCGATTCCTGTGCGACGTCGACCTGGCGCCCCGACCAGGGTGGTACGAACGCAAGACCGCAAGCGGCAAGCCCATGACCCGCATCGGGACGCTGCAGGGAACCTATCTCGGCATCTACCAGGCCAAGGTCTGCGAGTACTGGACGGAGAAGACAAAGGTCAACTGCAAGTTCTGCTCGGTGGGGCTGAACCTGGGCATCGACGACGCGGATGAGAAGTCCCTGGAAGAGGTCATGGAAGTCATCTGGGCGGCCCGGCGCGAGTCGGGCATTACCTACGTGGACTTCAACACCGGGCACTACGTGGGCGAGACCTACCTCGACATCCTGGAACCCTTCATCCGAAGGATCAAGAAGGAAGTGGGTATCCTGGTCGGCATCCAGACCCCGCCCCATCGCGACCTCAAGCGCTACGACGCTCTGCGCGCGATGGGCCTCAACCGGGTCTCCTTCTGTTTCGAAATCTTCGATGAGAAGCTGTTCAAGGAAACCTGCCCCGGAAAGAACCGGGAATACGGGCTCGAGCGCTATCTCGAAGCCATCCGCTACTGCGCCACCCTGGCCCGAAAAGGGCCTTTGACCGAACCCTGGGTGACGAACGGGGAGATCATCGCCGGCCTCGAATCCCCGGAGTCATCCATCAAGGCGATCGATTGGATCACCTCGGTGGGCGCCATTCCCACGGTTTGTGTCTTCCGCCCTCTGGTGGGGACCGACTACGCCTCGGTGCCGCCCCCGAAGACCGAAGACATGGTTCCCATCTTCCGGCATCTCTATGAGCGCTGCATGGAGCACGGTCTGCCCATAGGTGCCGCCCCCGACATCCACGTGAGCCTGGTCATGCTCCCGGAAGAGTGCCGATCGTTCAGCGACAAGAAGTTCCCGGTGGGACAGATGAAGCTCAAACTCCTGGGCAAGGCGGTCCGGTACGGACTCCAAAAACGACTTCGCCGCCGCGAGAAACAGTTTGGCCCGGCTCTGGGCAAGATCAACGGGATGAAAACCCCCGCAGACAGCGAAGTCCGCGAGGGTCTTGGGGGCTAAGCCGGGCCCCAAAGCTAGCTAGCTGAGTCGAAGGACGAAGCCGGATTCCTGAGCCGGCTCCGCTTCCCGGACCCGCTACAGAGCAAAGTCGCTGGCGCTCGTTTGTCACTC
>JANODX010000238.1:0-8585 GCA_031412915.1 Vicinamibacteria bacterium
GGGCCTGATGGTGGGCGACCTACTGGGTTTCGTCTTTATCGGCCACGACTGCCTGGTGGCGCCGCTCGAATTTGCGAGCGGCGGGGTCGGCTTCGCGGATTATCTTCGCTTCTATTGGACCACCATGACGCCGCTCCAGCACGATCTGGTCGCCGGAGGGCTGTGCGTCTTCATCACCGGCCTCTTGTGGCGCAGGATCGAGGACATCGGAAAGCTCGCGGTGATCCTTCTGGGTTTCGTCTTCCTCACCGTGGGCTGGGTGATCGTGGCCGGCCTTTTCAAGTTCTCGCTCGCCCAGGCCTTCGACTGGCCCGCCGCCGCCTTCGAATACAACGCCGATTTCTTCGCCAAACTCGGGGCCACCGCGATTCTGGCCATGTACAGCTACGGCGGATACAACCAGGTCTGCAACATCGCCGAGGAGATCAAGGATCCGGTACGCACCATGCCGCGCTCGATCATTCTCTCCATCATGGTGGTGGCCGCGATGTACATCGTGATGTCGACGGTGATTCTGGGCATGGTGCCCTGGCAGGAGGCGAAGGAGTCGCGAACCATCGCCTCCCTCTTCATCGCCCGGACCTTCGCGGATCCGGTCCAGGGGCAGATCGCCGCCCTGATCATGACCGTGATGATCCAGTTCGTGGCCGCAGCGTCGCTTTACGCGGTGATTCTCGGCTACTCGCGCATTCCCTTTGCCGCCGCGCGTGACGGTCAGTTCTTCAAGGTGTTCGCCCTGCTCCACCCGACCAAGGCCTTCCCCCACGTCGCTCTTCTCACCGTCGGTCTGCTGGCCGCTCCTTTCTGCTTCTTCTCCTTAGGTCAACTCGCCACCTGGCTGATTCAGGTTCAGGTGCTCCTGTGTTTCCTCTGGCAATGCGCGGGCGTCATCCTTCTCTTCCGACACCGGAAGGACATACCGCAGCCTTTCGTGATGTGGCTGTACCCTCTTCCCGCGATTCTGTCGTTTGCGTTGTGGCTCTATATCTTCATTTCCGGATCGACCGAGGGCATCATCTTCTCGTTCGCGTACCTGGCGGCGTCGATCGTCGGCTACGTGGCCTTTCGGTCACGAAAGGCCACGGTCGCCTGAGGTCGTGAGGCTCATCCTCAACTCTAAGGGGTCGGTGATCGGCAGGTCGCAGGCGTAGTTCCGGCAGATGTAGACGGCGGGACCGCCGTTGACGAGGCCCTTGCCCCGCAGGAGGGGCGCCGAGTTCGTCGATCCATGGCCGCGGGCGATAACCCGTTGCCCCAGGAAAGCGGCCCCGAGCGCACGCTCGAGGGCCTGGGTGCGAAGGTCCGCCGGGTCTCCGACCAGAGCCACCTCGGTGGGACCGTTGCGAAGGAAGTCGAGGACGAGAAGCGAGGTCGGAAAAGCACGCGGCTGTTTCTCGATCGCGAGGCCGTAGGCAGAGATGGCCCGGACCGCGGCATCGCGGAAGGAGGCTCGGTCGAAATGAACGCCCAGCCGGGCGAGGGCAAGGGCCGCACATCCGTTCGCGGACGGGGTCGCGCCATCGTGGCCTTCCCGATGCCGGAGGAGGAGGGTCTCGTTGAAGCGTGAGGTCGAGAAGAAGCCGCCGTCTCGGGCGGCGAACAGTTCCAGGATCAGCTCCGCGAGCTCTCGAGCGCGATCCAGCCAGATGAGATCGGGACCAACGCCGGCCTCGTAGAGATCCACCAGCGCGTTCGCCAGGAACGCGTAGTCCTCCAGGAACGCCTCCCCCTGCGCCACCCCCCGCCGCGAAGACCGCAACAGGCGTTCATCGCGCCGATGCCTCTCCCACAGGAAAGCCGCGGCGCGATGAGCCGCCTCGATGTAGCGCGGCGCCGCGAAGACGCGGCCGGCCTCTGCCAGGGCCCCGATCATGAGGCCATTCCACGAGGTCAGGGTCTTGTCATCCAGGGCGGGAGGAACGCGTTTCGCCCGCTGTCCGTAGAGAAGACACCGCCCCTTGGCGATGATCGCGTCGAGTTCAGGTTCCCCGAGCTGGTGCCGCTTCGCCACCTCGGCACGAGGGAAACGAGTGTTGAGTATGGCGCGGCCCTCCCAGTTTCCGCGATCGGTGACGTCGTAGTAGTCACAGAACGCCGCCGCCTCGGTCGAAATCTCGAAGAGCCCTTCCACCTCGGCCTTCGTCCACACAAAGAACTTCCCCTCGACGCCTTCCGAATCCGCGTCGGTCGCGGAATAGAAACCGCCCTCGGGCGCCGTCATCTCTCTCAGAACGTAGTCGCAGGTTTCACGGGCCACGCGCCGGTAGACCTCGTTTTTCGTAATCTGCCAGGCTTCGGTGTAGGACCGCACCAGTTGGGCGTTGTCGTAAAGCATCTTCTCGAAGTGCGGGACCAGCCACTCCCGATCGGTGGCGTAGCGCGCGAAGCCGCCGGCGATCTGGTCGTAGATGCCGCCCGCCGCCATCCCGTCGAGAGTGGTCGTGGCCATGAAACGCGCGCGGCTCTCCGCATCGTTTCCTCCCTGACGGAGCAGCACCAGCAGCCCTTGATGGGGCGGAAACTTGGGCGCCGATCCGAAGCCGCCAAAACGCGAATCGAATTCGGATGCGCACTGCTCCTCGAACGTGGTCCAGGCATCGAGTGAGGGCTCGGCTGTGAGTTCGTCGTGCGCGTTCTCACGGAGAAATTCGGCGGCCTTGAAAGCTTGCTCGGTCAGGGCCGCCCGGTCGTCGCGCCAGATTCGGGCGATGCGCTCGAGCAGCGTGCCAAGACCGGGGCGAGAGTAGCGATCCTCGGGAGGGAAGTACGTTCCCGCGAAGAAGGGCTCCTGCGCCGGAGTCAGGAACACCGTCATGGGCCAGCCGCCCTGGCCGTGGTTCATAGCCAGGGTCGCGGCCATATAGATGTCGTCGAGATCGGGGCGCTCCTCGCGATCCACCTTGATGCAGACGAAGTTCTCGTTCATGAGCGTGGCGATCGCGTCATTCTCGAAGGACTCCCGCTCCATCACGTGGCACCAGTGACAGGACGAGTAGCCGATGGAAAGAAGGATGGGACGATCCTCGTTCCGGGCCCGGGTGAGCGCCTCTTCGCCCCAGGGATACCAATCGACCGGATTGTGCGCGTGCTGGAGCAGATAGGGCGAGGTCGAGTGAACCAGGCGGTTCACGGGTCGGGTGGGGGCGGTCGCGCTCATGCTGAGATTCTGGCATTCTGGCTCGGGTTTCGAGGCGACTTCCTGATCCGGTGCCTCAGGAGTTAGCCTCCCGCGCCATGTCCGGAATCCACCACCTCGCCCTTCGCGTGCGCGATTGCCTGGCCTCCCGGGATTTCTATGAGCGGGTCTTCGGTGCGGTGGAAATTCGAAGGGTCGAGAACCAGGACCAGGTCGAGGCCGTGTGGTTGCGAGCCGGCGACACGGTTCTGATGCTGGAAAGATTCCTCCGGGGCAAGGGTCCAGACCATGGATCCGGACACGTGCTCGTGTTCTCCACCGATGATCTCGCGGCCGCGGAGAGTCGCCTTCAGGGTTTCGGCATCGCCGTGACCGATCGAACTCCCGCCACTCTCTACTTCGAGGATCCCGACGGACACCGCGCCGGGCTTTCCACTCATCCTTTCCACGAAATGGCGCCGTGATAGCGTCTTGGCCAGTCATGAAGGTGCTCCTCGTTCGACACGCCATAGCACTCGACCGCGAGACCCCCGGCCTCTCGGATGAGCTTCGCCCTCTCACCGAAGAGGGCGTGCTCCGCTTCAAGAAGACCGCTCGCGCTCTGGCCGATCTGGTCAAGGCCGATGTCGTCCTGACCTCGCCCCTGCTGCGGGCGAAACAGACCGCGGAGATTCTGGCCCGCCAGTGGGAAGGGGTGAGCCTGCAGGAGTCGGAGTCCCTGGGCCATGGCTCGCGGCCGCGTTTCGAGCAGACGGTAGCGCGTTTGTCGAATGCCAGCGTGGTGGTCGCGGTGGGTCACGAGCCCCACGTCTCCGAATGGACGGCGGAGTGGCTCGGGGCCTCGAGCGGGGAGGCGTTCGCTTTCAAGAAAGGGGGCTCCGCCTTGATCGACTTCGCCCATGGCCTCGCAAAAGGCGCGGGACGCCTGGTTTTCTTTTTCCCCCCCAAAGTACTGAAAGAACTCTGAGCGGGCAGGCCTGGGGGCCTCAGACCGCGCTCGGGCCAGTGTCCGGCCCCCTCGAGGCAGGACACTAGGATCGATCGCCGAAGAGGCTCACGGTGAACACGGTTTCGCCCACTCTCAGTCGATCGCCGTGCTGAAGGACCGCGCGCTCGGACCTGGTTCCATTCACCCAGGTCCCGTTGGTTGCGCCCAGATCGTGCAGGACGTAAGAATCGCCTTCGCGGTCGATTCGGCAGTGCTGGGCGGAAGCGGCATCCTCGGGAACCAGGATGTCGTTTCGACGCGACCGGCCGATCGAGGTCGTACCGGAAGGCGACAGCGGGAAATTCTTCCCCGCACCCGGACCGGACAGGGCTCGCAGAGTGGGAAGTGCTTCGACCACGAGGGTCTTCTCGAGGCCGGCCTCGTCGACTTCGATCTCGATGGGTGCGAGGTTGTCCTGCGTCGGCGGCTCCGGGGCCGGGGGCGCCGACGGCTCCGCCCCGGACGGGACGACTGGGGCCTTCGCCTGAGCCGGAGGAAACAACCGCCGGCCCAGCAAGACCACGATGCCCAGCATCAAGAGGCCGCCGAGTGAGAACAAGATGGCGGCGGCGCCGAGAAGACCGGCGGAGCCTTTAGCCAAAGGAGAGGGGGTCGGCGCCGCGGCTGCGTTCACGGGGGTCGCGGTGTTCGTGGTGAATCCCGCGCGCGGACCGATGGCCTGCGAAAGCATCGAAGCATCGGCGACCTCGAGGCGCAGGTACTCGCCTCCGGTGATCTTCGCCACGCGCCGAAGGAGTCTCCCGTCCCCTTGACCCAGAGCGAGGGCGAAGATGGGAATACCCTTGGCGGTGGCCGCGTTGAGGGGATCTTCAAACTGTAAATCACCCTCCCTCACCCGACCCGAAGACACAAGGAGAAGAACGCGGGCCTCGGCCTCTTGGCGGCCGAGATACCCGATGATGTCGAACAGACCGTCCGGCAGGGCCACCCCGGTTTGGCTGGGCTTGAAGCGGGCGAGGGCCGAGGCCAATTGACTCGGATCGGCGGTGGGCGGAAGCACGATCCGCCTGTCCCCGCTGAAGGAGGCCATCGTGATCAGTGAACCGGGCGGCAGCGAACCGAAAAGGGCCAGGATCAAATCGTGGCTTCGCTCGAGGTCGCGGGGCGTGATCCCGGTCTCGTCTATGGCGATGCCAACGACCAGAGGGGGCGGCGCCATCGCCTCCGCTGCCGCGGTTGCCGTCGGGGGCGCACCCCGGACGGCGCAAGGCAGGGTGAAGAGAATCAGAAGCCCCAGCCAGGAACCGACTCGCGGCCTGGATCTTGCCTTGACCATAAACAGTCTTTTTAACACGATTTAGCGGACTACAATGGCGCTTCCATGATGGAGCGACCGCCGCTCAAGAACAACCTGCCCCTGTGGGCGGTGCTCTTCGTGGTGCTGGCGATTACGTCCATCGGCCTCTTGTGGGTGGCCAAGGAAAGCCCGGACATCGCGACCGATTTCGCGGCCTCGGCCCTTTTGTTCGGCCTCTCGGTTGTCAATCTCACCCTGCTCCTGGTCGTCCTGTTTGTCCTCGTGCGTAACCTGGTACGGACCTTCCTCGACTCGCGCCGGGGCGTAGTGGGGGCCAGGCTTCGCCTGCGCCTGGTTCTCACGCTGCTCGTCATGGCCCTCCTCCCCGCCCTGATTCTGATCGGGGTCGGCGGATCCTTGATCCGAGACAGTTCGTCGCGCTGGCTGAGCTTCGACGCCGCCGGGGTCGCGGGCGCGGCCCGAGCGGTCGCTCTGCGCGTGGAGGAAGAACGGGTGCGCGCGGTCCGGGCCCTCGCGTCTTCGGCCGCGTCCGAACTCTCTCGGCGGCGGCTCAAGGACCCCAAAGCACCCCTCGCCTCTCAAGGTCTGGGCTTGCCCATCGACACCGACCTCTTCATCCTCCTGAACGCCAAGGACCAGGCCGAGGCGGTGCACGGACGTTCGCCCCTCTCCGCCAGCGAGATTCAGAACCTGGCCCGGGAAGCTCGGGCAGGACGGCTGGCCGAGCTCTCGACGAGGCGGGAGGGAGAAGATCTCCGCCTGGCCGCACGAAGGGTTCCAGACGCCCCCGGCTACGTGGTCATCGTTGGCCTGGGCGCAAGCCTCGACCAGGGCACGCTCATCTCCAACCTGGACCGCCGCCTCGACACCTTCGAAAAACTCCGCGCCGCGCGCGGGCCCATCTCCTCGCTCTACATATCCTTGTTCCTTTTCCCCGCGCTGCTCACCCTGGTCGGCGCCTCCTGGCTGCCTTTTGTGCTGGCCCGGCGGTTTGCCCGGCCGGTCAGAAACGTCGCCCTGGCCGCCGAACGCATCGCCGCCGGAGAGAGGGGGGTGAGGGTCGAAACCGATGAGACCGATGAGGAGTTCGTGAAACTCATCAGATCGTTCAACCTCATGTCGGAGCGACTGGCCCGGTCGGAGGAGGAGGTCGAATTTTCCAGATCCGATCTCACCCGCAAGAACCTCGAGATCGACGAGCGCCGGCGGTTGATGGAGACCGTTCTCGAGACCATCGGCACCGGCGTCCTGGTGGTCGGTGGGGATCAGAAAGTTCGAAGAGTGAACTCCGCCGCTTCGCGCCTTCTGGGCGGCGACCCGGCCCGACTGGTGGACTCCCCCCTCGCTTCGATCCTTCCTCCGGAAGTCGCGGGCGAGGTCACGCGGTCCATCGCCCGGGTCCTGGAGGGACGGTCGGCGCACTTCGAACGGGACCTCACCCTCTTCGGCGGGCGGGGCCGGCGCGAAGTCCGAATCCAGGCCGCCGCGCTCGCCGCCCTGGATCAGGGACCGCCGGGCGCGGTCATCGTTCTCGAAGACGTCACCCCGCTGATGCAGGCGCAAAAAGTCGCGGCCTGGGGCGAAGTCGCGCGCAAACTCGCGCACGAGATCAAGAACCCGCTCACGCCGATCAAGCTTTCAGCCCAGCGGGTGCGCAAAGCCCATCTCAAAGGCGCCGCCGATTTCGATCTGGTGCTGTCCGAATCGATCGAAGCCATCGTGTCCGAAGTGGACGCTTTGCAGCATCTGGTCGACGAGTTCGCGCAATTCGCTCGCCTGCCTCCCTCCCGGCCCGTGGACGGAGCGCTCAATGCGGTCGTGGAGGCGGCTCTGGCCCTGTATGAGACCGCGTATCCCCAGGTGTGTCTCGACCGGAAGCTCGACCCCGATCTGCCCTCGCTCCGCCTCGATGGACCGCAGATCAAGCGAGTCATCATCAACCTGGTCGACAACGCGATCGCCGCGTTGGGCGAGAAGGGGTCGATCGAGATCACCACCCGCTTCGACCCTTCGGTGCGGCGCGCGTTTCTGACCGTGGCGGACACCGGGCCGGGCGTTCCTCCGGCCAGTCGGGAAACCATCTTCGCTCCCAACTTTTCCACCAAGAGGAAAGGCAGCGGTCTGGGCCTCGCCATCGCGCGCCGGATCGTTGAAGACCATGGCGGTGAAATCCGCGTGGAAGACAACTCTCCCCAGGGCGCGCGTTTCGTGATCGAGCTGCCGGTGTAGAGGGCGGCTGCGTCGTTTGAGCCTGGACTGAAGCGATTCTGTCCGTAGGCGGGGCGACTCTCAGGCTTTCGGGGCGGACAAGAGACGGTTCTCCCGCACCAGCACGAGCGCGACCGCGCTCATGTTCACCAAGAAGAAGCAGTTGCCATAGAAAGCGCCGATGTAGGCGTTCTTGTCGAAGGCGGGGTCGGCCTTGAAGGCCTCCGCGGCATGAGCGACCACGAGGTGGCTCAGGATGTACTCGCCCACCGTGTTGACGATGTTCAGGAGGACGAGGAGGCCGGCGATGAGCAGGATGTACTTGCTGCTCAGGACCAGGGAGAAGCCGCTCTTCCCTCCCATGGGTTTTTCCGCGACGGCGGCGTCCTTCTCCACTCGGCCGCTGCGGTTGGCGATCCGATAGAGGACACCGGTGGTCGCGAGGAGCGCCGCCGCCACATAGTGCATGAGCTGCGGCCCGAGATGCGCCTCGAACATGTGCCCGGCGATCCAGGCGCCGAGGGGCTCCCGGCGGTGGCGCCGATGCCGATGACCGGGAACAGACGACTTCCGCTCACCGGGCTCCGGGGTTCGAGATGAAATCGACAACCTCGTCGAGATCGTCGGTCAGGCGGAGAAGGTGGGCGAAGCCCTTCTCCTTCCCCAACTGCTTCAGCAGAGGCCAGACGGACTTTCCCTTCGAGCCCCCCTCTGCGCGCGAATCGCGATCCCAATACTGCGAGCCCAGCAGCACCATGGGCGCGGCCGCGCCATGCGTCGTGTAGTAGTTCTGACAGGCGTCCTGAAAGATCTCCTGCACCGTTCCGGCGTTGCCCTCGGCGAAGATCACGCCGTGAGTGGCAATGGCAAGCACGCCTTCCTCACGAAGACTGTTTTCAAAGAACTTCGCGATGTGGCTGGCAAACGGATTCGGAGGCTCATGCCCATAGAACCAGGTGGGCACGCCCACGCTT
>JANODX010000239.1:0-5484 GCA_031412915.1 Vicinamibacteria bacterium
GCACCGGGAGGATCTGGCCGGTGATGTTGACCATGTGGCCGACCATCAACAGGCGGGTCTTGTAGCTGATGACCCTCGCGTACAGGTCGACGATCTCTTCGTCCGACTTCGGATCGAGAGGGAGCGAGACTCGCCGGTTGACCATCCCGTAACGCCGCGCCTGCAGGTCGAACTGATCCAGCATCGCGCCGTAGTCCTGCTCCGCCATCACCGCCTCGTCGCCCGGCTTCCAGTCGAAGCCGGCGATGACGGTGTCGAGGGACTCCGTGGTGTTGCGGGTGATGATCAGCTCCTCGGGAGAGCAAGAGGCGAGGCCGGCGAGTCGATCCCGCACCGCCTCCTTGTTCCCGCGCTGATTCGTGCGCATGTAGTACGAGGCCTCGGTGTTGATCTCGCGCACGCGGGCGATGAAGGCTTCGAGCACCTCCTGCGGCTGCATGCAGTAGTAGCCGTTCTCCAGGTTGATGTAGTCGGGCTTCAGTTTGTACTTCGCGCGGATGCCGGCCCAGAAAGTCTCGTCCTTCGCGAGATCGTCGGCCGGGGTGTCGGCCACGCCCGCGAACAGCGCCTTGACGTCCCCGATGGCCAGGCCGAGAGACGCGCCCCCGGCGGTTCTCAAGAAGTTACGCTTGTTCATGGTCACTCCTGTTTTTTGATCGTGGCGCCGGCGAGTTGGGCGATGGCGGCGAGGGTGGTCTGCGCGGCGTTGAGACCGAGTCGGAAGTCCTGGTCCGAATACGTCGAGTACACGTCGCTCGGCTGATGCCAGTTCGGATCCCAGCCGGCCCCGATCTGCATGCCGCGCTCGTTCTCGCGCAGGCTGATGGCGGGGACGAGATCCATGAAAGGCATCGAGTCGGTGCTGGTCATATGGAAGCCGACCGCGGCCGGGTAGTCGGTGGCGTATCTTTCGTTGGCGGCGCGGAAGAACCACGCGAGCTTCATCGCCGCGTCCGCCTCCTTGGCGGTGGATTGGAACTCGATGTTCACATCGGCTTCCCGCCGCTGTTCCTTCGGCGACACGAAGACCGGGCGGCCGCTGGCATCGACCTCCGGCTTCCCGCTTGCGTCGAGCCTGGGGATGGGCATGCCGTGATCCCACAGCATCATGTCGTGCTGAACCATGCCCAGCCACTTCGGTTCCGGGTACCTGCCCGACCCCTTGGGTTCTTCGATGCCCTGCCGGTCCTTCCGCTGCGCGACATAGGCGAGGGCGCCATCCAGTCCCGACTCTTCGTTGTTCCAGAGGGCGAAGCGGATGGATCGTTCGGTCTCGACGCCGGGCTGATGGAAGATCCGGGCCAGCTCCATCACGAGCGCGGTGCCCGAGCCGTCGTCATTGGCGGCCTCGCCCCAACCGATGCCATCCATGTGGCCCCCCACGATGTACATCTCCTCGGGATGGGTTTTGCCGATCCTGGTGCAGTACACCTCTTCTCGCGGCGTGGTTCCCGGAGGCGTCTGCTCGGTGTTCAGGGCGCGAAGCGTCTCGTCCTTCTGGAGCGCGGGGTCGTTGTTGACGCCAGTGCGTGCCCGATTGCCGAAGAGGGTGCTGCCGCCCTGGCCCGGAGGCCCGCCGAGGCCGCCGCTCTGGCCCCCTGGTCGCGCGGCCGGACTCGCGCCCGGAGCCGGGGTGGGACGCGGCGTCGGCGGAGTGAAGTCGTACTTGATCCGCTCGGTGTTCGTGCAGCCGTAGCTCTTGAGCTGGGCCTCGATCCAGTCGATGGCCTTTCGATTCCGCTCGGTGCCTTGCCGCCGATCGCCGAACTGAGTCAACCCCTTGATCGTCGCCTTGTACTTCTCGAGATCGAGCTGTTTGACCAGCGCGGCCACCGGGTCGTTGGCGGGTGGATGTGCGGGAGGTTGAGTCCGGGCGGAGACGCGAAGGCCGACGACGCTCGTGAGCAGGCTCACGGTGAGCAGGCGGGCGGCGACACTCATTGAGGCACGCATCGAGGTTCCTCCAGAATCAGTCCTGGTGCGGAGGCAGTGTAGCGTCTCCGGGGCCGACTTCCATGACCTCGGCGCCGCGTATAGTGATTTGAACAATCGGAAAATGGCCATGCAGATGAAGAAGGCCGGGCTCCAATCGTGATCGCCCCTCAAGGGGACGGAAAGCAGGACCGTTGAAACTCCACAACCTTATTCTCGCCGCCATCGCCGCGGCCCTGGTCGCAGCGTCGGCGCCCCTGGCTCAGGACCTGGGGGCGCGGGACTCCTTCCTCGTGGTGGGCGCCAGGGTCGCGGATGGCGCCGGCGGCCCCCTGCGCGTCACCAACGTCCGGGTGGCCGCCGGGTACGTCTCCGAGATGGGCGACCTCGAGGCGAGGGAAGCCGAGACGGTGGTCGATGGCAAGGGCCGCGTCCTTGCTCCCGGCTTCATCGATGTCCACAACCATTCGACCACCGGGCTCGCCCGCGAGCCGCTCGCGGTCTCCCAGATCTCCCAGGGCATTACCAGTCTCCTCGTTGGGCAGGACGGAGGTTCGCCCCTGCCCATCGGGGAATATCTCGATGCGCGGCGCGCGGCCCCTTCGTCGGTCAATGTCGCGACCTGCATCGGCCACGCGAGCGTTCGAAGCAAGGTGATGGGTGAAGACTACAAGCGCAAGGCCCGCCCCGACGAGATCAAGCAGATGGAGGAACTCGTCGATCAGGGATTCAAAGATGGGGCGCTCTGCCTGTCCAGCGGGCTCGAATATGAAGTGGGCGGCTATGCGACGGTGGAGGAGGTCATTGCCCTGGCCAAGGTGGCTGGGCGGCGCCGCGGCTTCTATATCTCTCACATCCGCGATGAGGCCGGCCTGACTCTCGAGGCCATGACCGAACTGGTGGCCATCGGCGAGCGCGCCTCGGTCGCGGTCCAGAACACCCACGTCAAGGTGGGGACCGCGGGCGTCTGGGGCAAGGCCAGGGACGCCCTTCGCATCTTCGATTCTGCTCGGAGGCGAGGATTGGACATCACCGCCGACTGTTATCCGTGGGACGCGTGGAGCTCCACCATCCTGGTTCTGATTCCGAACAAGAAGTACGACGACCCGGCGAGCGTCGCTCGCGGTCTGGCCGACGTGGGCGGCGCCAGGAACGTCATGATTACGTCGTACGAGAAAGATCGGTCATACGAATTCAAGAACATGGCCGAGATCGCGGCAGCTGCCGGCATCACGCCGGTCGATCTGTTCATCGAGATCGCGAAGAACGGGGGGGCGTCGGTGGTGGCGAAGTCGATGATGGACGAGGACATTCGCGCCTTCTATGCCTGGCCGTGGACCATGGTCTCGAGCGACGGCGGGATCGAATATCGGCATCCGCGCGGCGCGGGAACGTTCCCGCGCGTGCTGGGCCGGTTCGTACGAGAGAGAGGCTGGCTCACCCTCGAGGAAGCGATCCGGAAGATGACCTCGCTGCCCGCGTGGCGCCTGGGACTGAAGGATCGCGGGAAGGTTGTTCCGGGCTACGTGGCCGACCTCGTTCTCTTCGATCCCTTGACCGTGATCGACAACGCGACCTTCACCGAGCCTTTCCGGCTCTCCACCGGGATCGAGAAGGTATGGGTCGGCGGCCAGCTGGTCTGGAGCGAGGGCAAGCCGGCGGGGGCGCGCCCCGGGCGCGTGCTTTCCTTGCAATCTCGTTGACCGGCGAGGCCGAGCGCGCGGCTCGGGATGGTCACCCCGTGCGCGAAGACCGGCTCAGTCACGGTGGTCCACCGGACGTCGTGGCCAGGCTGCGCGGCGCTTCCCTCGAGGGCAGCGGCGAACCCTATGCTCTGAGCGTCGGCACGATACAGCGCCAAGCCCTGGCCGCAGATGAGTGACTAGAATGAGCGGCAAGGAGAGTAGAAATGAAACTGAAAATTGTCGGCCCGATGGTGGGATTCGTGCTGCTCGCGGCCCAAGGGTCGACACCCGCATCCGCGCAGACGCCGATGCTCGGCACCATTCGCTTTGACACTTCTGGCGCGGCCGACGCCCAAGGGCCCTTCCTCGAAGGCGTGAAGGACCTTCACAGTTTCCAGTTCGACGAGGCTGCCGACGCGTTTCACCGCGCGCAAAAGGCCGATCCGAACTTCGCCCTCGCCTACTGGGGGGAGGCCATGAGTTACAACCATCCGCTCTGGGCGCAAGTCGACTCCGACGCGGCGAAGGCGGCGCTCCTCAAGATCGCACCCACCCTCGAAGGCCGGCTGGCCAAAGCCAAAACGCCCAAGGAAAAGGCCTTCATCGAAGCGGTCGACCGGCTCTTCTACACCCCGGGCGACAAGCTCGCGCGCGACGAGGCGTATTCGCAGGCTATGGCGCGCATGTACGCGCAGTGGCCCGAGGATCATGAAGTGGCGACGTTCTACGCGCTCTCGCTCCTCGGCACCGTGCGCCCCCCCGACAAGGGATTCCGGCGTCAGGCCCTCGCGGCTTCGATCGTGGAGAAGGTCTATCGGGAAAACCCGAATCACCCGGGGGCCGCGCATTTCGTCATCCACTCGTTCGACGATCCCGATCATGCTCCCCTGGCGCTGCCCGCCGCGCGCTCCTACGCGAAGATCGCCCCATCGGCGGCGCACGCTCTCCACATGCCCTCGCACATCTTCCTGCAGCTCGGCATGTGGCCGGAGGTGGCCGCCTCGAACATCGCCGCCTACAAAGCCGCCACCGACCTGAACGCGCGCATGCACTTGGCAGAGGGACGTGAAGACTTCCACACCCTGGGGTGGCTCACGTATGCAAACCTGATGATGGGCAAGGTCGACGAGGCGAAGAAGAATGTGGAGCTGGCCAGGCAGGCCGCCGATCGCAACCCGGGCAACCGGGGCATCCGCGAGGGCTATCTGGGTATGCGAGCGCGGTACATTCTCGAGACCGGACAGTGGGAAAAGATTCCCGTCCCCGACGCCCCAGACGCCAAGGGAGGCGACGACCATGCGGGCATGGCGGCGATGCCGGGCATGAACCACGGGGATGCGAGCGCCAACTGGACGTTCGTCGCGGGTATGAGTGCCGCGAAGCTCGGCGATGCGGCCACGGCCGAGAGGGCTCAAGCCCAACTGCGCGCCCTGCGCGAAAAGGCAGAAGCGGGCGGAAACGCGTACGCCGCCAAGGCTCCGGCGATCATGGAAAAGCAGGTTGCCGCGACCCTGAGCCTCGCCCGGGGTGAGAAGGAAGAGGCCGCGCGGCTGGCGAAGGAAGCGGTCGACATCGAGTTGACCATGAGCGCGCCGTCCGGTCCTCCCGAACCGATCAAGCCCTCGCTCGAGCTGTATGGCGACGTTCTGCTCGAAGCTGGCCACGCGAAGGAGGCCGCCGCCGCCTACGAGCAGGAGTTGCTGCGGACGCCGAATCGGACACCGTCGGTCAAAGGCCTGGCTCGCGCCAAGGAGAAGTGAATTCTGCCGGAGCAGCGGCGCCCCGGACACGTCCGCCGCTAGCAGTCCGTGGTGAAAGTCGGCCTGCATTCGACGAACGCTGCATCCCGTCTGGACTGCGTTGCTCG
>JANODX010000240.1:0-5082 GCA_031412915.1 Vicinamibacteria bacterium
CGACGAGTCGGCTGTGTTCACGGCCAGGGTGACGGCCTGATCCAGTTCCCTTATGGCCTCATCCAGGGCTTCGAGGGGGATGGGGGTGTCGGTGCCCGCTTCGATCACCTTGTCGATCTCGCCCTTGAGTCCGGCGCCCAGAAGCAGGGCGCGTGCGGCCTGGGCGGCGAGGTCGTTGATCTGCTGGAAGAGATGGCGGTGGTTGAAGAGCGGGCCTACCCAGATGCGGCTGGCCTCGGTGGGCCTGGCGCCTTTTCGGGCGGCGCCCAGGGCCTCGGCGAGGTCGGCGAACTGCTCGAGCTTCTCAAAGACGGACACCAGATCCTGCGTGCGCGGGTCGGCGATGAGGGGGATCGCGACGAGGCAGGTGCCTTCTTCCTTGGAGGACGGGTCGGGATTGACGAACTCCATGTAGGACTGGCCCGCGACGTGCTCGGCGATGGGCGGCCCGAAGCGCTGCTCGAGATAGGACCGGAGTTGCGACACGCGGAGATTCTCGGGAAGGGGGTGCTGCGGGAAACGGCGCACGATCGTTCCGGTGCCAGGGTCGCCTATGAAGGTTCGGAGCCAGAGCTGATTCATCATGGGAGCACTGTAACCGCGCGGTGAGTCGGCGGAGGTCCCAATTCGCGCCGCATCTATTTCGCAATCCGCGCCCTGGGCATTTGACCCGAAACGTGATCGCCCTGGCATATTGTCCCGATAGGAGGCAAGCGATGGAAAAAGAGAAGAAGATTCTCTATGTGGACATGGACAACGTGCTGGTCCACTTCGGTTCTGGGGTTGAGAAGCTGGCGCCCGAGGTCTTGAAGGAGTTCGAAGGAAGGGACCGCGACGACATCCCCGGGGTGTTTGCGCTGATGGACCCCATGCCCGGGGCCATCGAGGGGTTCCACGACCTCGCCGGGAAGTTCGACATCTACATTCTGTCGACAGCCCCGTGGAACAACCCCACGGCTGCTTCGGACAAGGTGGCCTGGGTGAAGAAGCATCTCCCGGAGGTCGGCCACAAGCGCCTGATCCTCTCGCACCACAAGAACCTGAACGCGGGCGATTTCCTCATCGACGACCGCAGGACCAGAGGCGTCGAACAGTTCAAGGGAGAGCACATTCACTTTGGCACGCCCCAGTTCCCGGATTGGCCCTCGGTTGTGAAGTACTTGTCGGACAAAGTGAGCGTGAACTGAGGTCGGCCTGCAGATCGCGTGCCCTGTGCCCTATGAAGCTCGCCACCTGGAATCTTCAACGCCTCGTCTCGCCGAGCGACCGGAAGATGGCGCCGATCAGGGCGCACATGGATGCCGTGAATGCCGATATCTGGGTTCTGACCGAAACCGGCGAGGAAATCAGTCCCGGTGCAGGCTATGCAGGTATAGCAACGACGGGCTCTGACCGGGATCAGGAACCCGGCGAGGTGTGGACGAAGGTCTGGTCGCGATGGCCTGTCGAGGCTCTGCCCCCAACCTCTGACCCTGTTCGCTGCGTTGCGGCTCGTGTCGTTCATCCTCAGCGAGGGGCGTTCGTCGTGTACGGCACGGTGTTGCCGTGGAGCGGCAGTTCGTGGCGTGGGTTGCGAGGGGCGGGTGGAGTTGCTTTCGGCGCGGCGCTCGATGCACAAGCGTCGGATTGGGCAGCCCTACGGGCGGAGTTCCCCGCGGATGATCTGTTCGTGATGGGTGATCTCAATCAGCAACTGGGCGTTGGGTCTCCGTGGTACTACGGCTCCAAGGTCAATGGGCGGCGTCTGAGCGAGGCACTCGCGCGCCTTGGGCTGGTCGCATTCACCGCGGGAGACAACGACCCCGTGCGCCGCGGCTCGAATGACCTGGCATGCATCGATCACATCTGTGGCCCGGCCCTCCGCGCATCACATGTTCGAAGGACCTCACGATGGCCTGACGCCCCAAAGCCCGTCGATGGATTATCGGATCACTTCGGCATGGCCGTGGAACTTGATGACGGAGGCGGGCAGCATTCGGAGTAGGCGGTGGTCTCTTGGCGGGAGGTCGGCGAGACGTTGCGGGATTGCTTCCCCTCAAACGGCCAGTGGACTTGCCGACCCGGCCTATCGGCCGCGTCGGCGACGCGTCTCCCCTGATTCGATCGCGGCTGAGACGGCGGGGCGTCATTCGACAACAGGCGGCGGTAGGTTTCGATTCGCTCCATGTCGTCCAAGTGGAGGAGGCGGCCGCAGGCGCGTCGGAGGTTCTGCTCTTCAGGGCCCGGGGCTTGTTGCGGGAGGCCGGCGGTGGCCCAAGGCCAGGCTTTCGCCTGCCTAAAGGCAGGCTTCGCGCGCGGCGCGGAGGTCCGACCACGATCGGCCGTTGCTGTAGACGTCGTCGAGATCCGAGCCGCTCTCTTCCAGATACTGCGCGAGGGTCACGGACTCGCGGCCTTGGGCGATGCGGCGAAGTTCTGCGACCTTGGCGGGCCACGTCGAGGGCACGGCTTGGCCCGAGGCCAGGCTTTCGCCTGCCTAAAGGCAGGCTTCGCGCTCCTTGATGCTTCGAAGGACGATCTCCGAGGCCACGGGGTCGAGTTCCATGTGGCAGCCGGCTGGGAGGTTTGGCTCGGAGTGCGCCGAAGCGTCGATCGAATCGGAACTCTTTGCGGTGGTGGCCTACGAAGTCGAGGACGGTGCAGGCTGTCTTTCCCTCGGAGCGGCGCAGGCCTCGGCCCAGTTGTTGGAGGAAGAGGGTTGGGCTGTCGGTGGGGCGGAGGAGGAGGAGGGTGTCCACCACCGGGACGTCGACGCCTTCGTTGAAGAGGTCGACGGAGAAGAAAGGGGGCGACGCGGGCCATGAATCGGGCGTGGGCGATGTTCACGCAGAAGCCGAGGGTGCGCATGGTGCGGATGTCTTCCACTCGCTCGATGAGTCTGGTGATCACTTGTTTTGCCGCAGCGGGACCCCGGGCGCCCATCGACCAGCGTATGTTCTCTCCGTGAAGAAGGAAGAACCTTTGGCGCCAGGCGGCGAGTTCCTCGTCTATCGGACGGAGGACGGCGGTACCCGTATCCAGTGCCGGCTGGTTGATGAAACGATCTGGCTGACCCAGGGGTTGATTGCGGAACTGTTCCAGGTCCACGTTGCCACCGTGAACGAGCATCTGCGAGGCATCTACGAGGACGGGGAGCTCGCCCGCGACGCAACTATTAGGAAATTCCTAATAGTTCGAAGTGAAGGCAGGAGAAGGATTTCCAGGAACATCGAGCACTACAGCCTGCCCGCCATCCTGGCCGTCGGCTATCGGGTCCGTTCCGAACGCGGCACCCAGTTTCGCCAATGGGCGACGTCCCGCTTGAACGAGTACCTGGTGAAGGGCTTCACCATGGACGACGAGCGGCTGAAGAACCCGCCGGGCCGTGGCCACAAGGACTACTTCGACGAGCTTCTTGATCGCATACGCGATATCCGCTCGTCCGAGCGGCGCTTCTACCAGAAGGTCCTGGACATCTATGCCACGAGCATCGACTACACCCCGGACGCTGAGATGTCTCAGCTGTTCTTCGCCACGGTGCAGAACAAGATGCATTTCGCCACGCATGGGCAGACGGCGGCCGAGGTGATCCAGGGTCGCGCAGACGCCGGACAGCCCTTCATGGGCCTGTTGACCACACGCCCCGGCGGCATAGTGCGGCGCGAGGACGTATCCGTAGCCAAGAACTACCTCACGGAAGCCGAGTTGCAGGTGCTGAACCGCATCGTCAATCTCTATCTCGAATACGCCGAGCTGCAGGCCCTCGAGAGGAAGCCCATGACGATGCGCGACTGGGTGGCGAAGCTGGATGAGCTCCTCAAGGCCTCCGGGCGCGAACTTCTCGAGCACGCCGGGAGAGTGTCTGCGGATGCGGCTCGCCAGAAGGCAGAGGCGGAGTACGAGCGTTATCGCGCCCTGCTGGACTCGCAGCCCCGCGCGGTTGACGCGGATTTTGAGAAAGCGCTGAAAGGGCTGAAGAAGCTCCCGGCGCCCCGCACGAAGCGATGACGGCGTTCGCGTTTGGCTTGTCGTTCAACGCCTCCGCGTTGGACGAGGGTCGCTAAGCCACCGCCGCAGCGAAGGACTCATACAAGTCCCCCGGCAATTCCGGCAGCCGCCACGTCACCACCATGGGCCGCTCGCCTTGGTGGCTCACGTACGTCGCCGGTCCCAGGAACCAGAACGCGCGGTCGTCCGTGCGATGCCGGCCGAAGATCATGACGCTGGTGCCGAGCGCTGCGTGGCTCTGGTATCGCATGCCCGTCTTGCCGTCGGCTCGGGTGGTTGACTGGCTCTCCCAGTGGATCAGGTCTCGCGAGATCGCGTAGTCGCGATAGCGAGTGGTGGGCGAGAAGTGGCCGCTCGCCCCCTCACGCATTTGCCAACGGACCGCCGCCGTGTGGACGTCCCCTCGCGGTCGATGAGGGGCCAGTCTTGTCCAGCGTGAACGCGAAGAGATCGGCGTGCTCGTCCTTGGCCCAGTGGACGCCTTCGCGCCAGGGGTGGGCGCGGGCCGTGTTGCCGGGGACGAACGCGGCCATGATCTCGGTTCTCGTGTATCGGGCGTGGACTTGTAGGGGGATGTCGGGATGCGTGGTCAGGGGTTGGACTAGGAGCCCGGGCGGCGGAAGGTGATCAGGCTCCTGTCCACAACGCGTCAATTTGTCGGGAGGTCGGAAGGGGCGAGGTGGTTGATGCGGGTCGCGAGGACGTCGAGTAGTTCGGTGAGTTCGGATCGGATCTGGGGGTGGGACCAGAGGAGGGTGGTGGCGTGGCCCAAGGCCAGGCTTTCGCCTGCCTGAAGGCAGGCTTCGCGCTCGGCGAGGGGCATGTCTCGTGGCTTTACTTCGGTCATCAGGGAGGAGATGAGCATGCGGAGTAGGCGTTGTTGGTGGACCCCGGCTTTCGCCGGGGTGACGGAAGGCCGCGAGATTGCTTCGTCGCCTGCGTTTCGATGGGCTCCTGCTGAGGACGCCGCTCGACTTTGCCTCATTTCAGGCGGTTTTCAGAAAGCGGTGGCTGAGCTTGTCGAAGCCACCGATGGTCCCTTCGACAGGCTCAGGGACCGGTTTGGCGTTCTCCCTGAAGTCACGGACGTAGTCC
>JANODX010000241.1:0-70598 GCA_031412915.1 Vicinamibacteria bacterium
GTCGATGCCCTTCTCCTTCATGACATCGACGACTACGGGATGAACGTGGTCCGAGGGTTGAGTGCCTGCCGAGATCGCGCGGGCCTTCGCGGGATCCGCGAGTCGGTTGAACCACGCCGCCGCCATCTGGGAACGGCCGGCATTGTGCACGCAGGCAAAGACGACACGATTCATGAAGACTCCTCGGGCTTGAGCGGAAGCAATGACGCCGACGCGGGGGCCAGGGCGGCGACGGATTCGGGGCCGAACAGCGCGATGGCGGTGGCTACGGCCAGTTCAAAGAAATTGCTCGCGCCGATCATCGGTCTGGGGACCGCCCATTGGGCCCGGATCCTCTTTGGTAAACGATATCAGGCCCGCGCGCCGCCAAGAGACCGGATGGAGGCCCAGGCACCCTGGGCTCCACCCGTTTTGCGACTGAGGTCTCCGGAATCCGCTCCCGGAGTTGGCGTTTTGAGTCGGTCTGGAGGCTAAGGGCAGGATGTGACGGCGTGACGACGCGTGGGTTAAATGCGGCGGGCGCTTGGAGCCCTCGTCTCTAGTGTCCAGTACAGAGGTACGTTACGGGACACTAGCGGACGAAGCGGTAACCGATGCCAACCACTGTCTCGACATGGTGGCGAGCAGGACCAAGCTTCGCCCGCAGTCTCCTGACGTGAGCATCGATGCTCCGCGCGTCGATATCGGCGTCCTGGCCCCAGACCCGATCGAGCAGCCGCTCGCGGGTGAGTACCCGACCCGCGCGTTCGACCATGTAGCGCACCAGCTCGAACTCCTTGTGGGTGAGACGAATCTCCTCGCCCTTGTAGCGAAGCACGAAGGCGTCGAACTCGATCTCGAAATTCTCATCGGCGTAGCCGACCGGCCCTTCGGCCTGGGCCTCCAGGCGACGCAGGCCCACCTTGCACCGGGCCACGAGTTCCTTCATCGAAAACGGTTTGACCAGATAGTCGTCGGCCCCCATTTCGAGCCCGAGGACACGGTCCGTCTCCTCGCCCCGCGCCGAGACGATGAGGATGGGAGTATGAGTCGAGCCGGGCTGGCGCCGCAACATCCGGCAGACCTCGAGGCCATCCATGCCGGGCAGGTTGAGGTCGAGCAGAACCAGATCCGCGCCCTTGCGCACCGCGTCCAGACCCTCCTCACCGGTACGCGCCACTCGGACACTGAAGCCCGCGCGGTCGAGTGCGTAGCTCATGGCATCGGCGATGTCGCGATCATCCTCGATCACCACAATCCGTCGGCGGCTCTGCGTCGCTCTCGACTTGTCGGGAGAAACCTCCGGGCTTCGATGGACGGCGTCGATCGCGCGGGAGTGGTTCACCTAGGTGCTCTTTCCACACCTCGAAGCCTAGGGACCCGAAGACACGATCATGGGTCGCTTGGGTTAATTGCATGAAAAGAACGCCAGCCGGGAGACGCCGGCAAGGGCCGCCCCGCCCGAAACGAAGTCCGGCCTAGAAGGTCAGCTTTACCGCGAGTTGGACCTGCCGCGGGTCGCCCACGCCCAGTCTCAAGAAGCCATCGAAGTTGAAGAGAGCTGGGGTCGACAGGGCATTGATGTTGTTCTCGTTGTTGAACGTGTTGAACATTTCGACCACGGGGACGAGAGTCGCCTTCGATCCGAGCTTGAAGGGCCGCTGCACCCGCCAGTCGAAAGAGAAGTACGCGTTGTCCTTGCGGTCCCAGTTCCGGCCACGGTCGGTTCCGTTCAGAACCCGGGGCGACGTGGTGATGGGCTGCGCAGATCGAGCCTGAATCTTTGCGTTGCCCTGGAGGCCTCCCGGGAGCTCACCGTAGGCGAAGAAATTGAACTTGTGCCTGATGTCCCGGTCGGAGAGACCGTAGTCGAGGGACAGGTCGTAGAAGTTGAACGTGCGCTCGGTGAAGGGATCGCGTTCGTTGGAGTCGTCGTCTTCGTCCTTGGAGAGAACGTAATTGGCTTCCAGCTGATACTTGTTGGAGAAGCGCTTTTTCAGACCCAGAGTGAGGCCTCGGTACTCGCTCTTGCCGCGACTGTTGATCACGAACACGTCCCCGAACTGCGGCTCGAATGGATTCGGCCCGGAATAGACAACGGTGTCCCGGTTCGAAGGCATCTGCGCCGCCACCCCCGTGCCGTGGACGTTGTAGTTCAGGAAGCGGGTAAGGCGTGTGCCCTTGGAGTAGGTGAAATCGGCGTAAGCCGACCAGTCGGTCGCCAGTTCCTGTTCGTAGGCAACATTCGCCGTGTAGATGCGCGGGTTCTTGTAGTCCCGGTCGAATACGCGGATCCCGGTGAAGAACGGGAAAGTCCCGGGGGGCACCGGGGAAGGGGGCAGGATGTTCGGCCAGGTCGGGGTGGGCGCCCCAAACAGGCCTTTGAGCTGGCTGCTGGTGAAATCGCTCTTCTGCTGCAGGCCATTGGTGGTTACGGCTCCCACCTGGGTCAGCATGTTCTGCCTTGCGTAGAAGACGCCTCCGCTCGCGCGAACGACCGACTTGCCGTTGCCCTTGACGTCCCAGGCCACGCCCAGACGGGGCTGGAGTTGCATCGTCTGATCTGGAATTGTGCCGTCCGAAGGGAACTTCGGATTGCCCAGCAAGGAGGCGTAGGCCGTCGTCTTCGGATCCACGGTTTCCGGCATGTACTGGGCGTCCCAGCGGATGCCGTAGTTCACCGTGAGTTTCGGCGTAGCCTGCCATTTGTCCTGCGCGAAGACCGAGAACTCCTCGTTGTTGATGTCGGAAGCGCCCGCCGCATCCACGGGAAGACCCCGATTGTCGCTGCTCTGGAGATAGAAGAGAAGCGGCCCCCCGCTGGCGGAGGTTCCCGCGGGGCAGGGGGTGGGATAGGTCACGTAAGTGCCGTTGGTACAGGAAAGGGCGTTGGGACCGAAGCCGCCGGCGGCCGCCGGAGAAGCGTAGCGCAGGAAGCCGGTCACGCTGTCGAACAGATACCGACCCTTGAAGAAACCTCGAAACACCTGGGTGTTGTTGGTGTGGAGCCATTCGGCCCCGAACTTGATCGTGTGTTTTCCGCTCACGATCGAGAAGTTGTTCTTGATCTGGAATCGCTTGATCAATTCGTCGACGTTCGGGGCCATGAAGAACGGATTGCCGAAACGGAAGGTCGGACCAAAACCCATGCCGGTGTCGGCCGGGATATTCGATTCAACGGCGGAGCGTGGCCGATCTTCGCGCGAGAAGGTGAGGTGAAACTCGTTCAGCTTGGAAGACGACACGGTCGTGAAGAGGTTCAGGTTCGCCACACTGATCTTGGAAGGACCTTCGATCCCGTTCGCCGAGTTGCCATAGGTCGACACGTCGAACGTCTGGTTCTCGTTTTCCGATCGATTGAAGTTGAACGAGAAGGCCAGGTTGTTCTTCTCATTGAGCACCCAATCGAGTTTGGCCAGTACGGCGTTGTTGTTGACCTTGTGGTCGACCGGCCGCCCTTCATCCTGGCCTCTGGAGACCTTCATGAAATTGAGGAGAGCGAGGCGCTGGCAGTCGGGACTCCCCGAGATCAGCGATTCATTCGCGGCAATGGTCGGCACACTGACGGGGCAGGGCGTGCCAATGACCTCGGAGAGGTTGGGCCGCTGGAGGTTCTCGCGGATCCCTTCCAGGGCGAGGAAGAAGAAGGCCTTGTCTTTCACGATCGGGCCGCCGATGGTTCCGCCGAACTGTTCGCGATGGAAGTCCCTCAGGGGTTTGCCGTCCGAGGTGTTCGAGGAGAGGTCTTCGAGCCGCTGGAAGTGGAAGAGGCTTCCCCGGATGTCGTTCGAGCCCGACTTGGTGATGACGTTGATGACGCCGCCGGCGGTGCGCCCGAACTCGGCGTTGGCGCCGCTCGCCACCACCTGGAACTCCTTGACCGCTTCGAGGGTGATGTCGATGGCCGCGCGCTGGCCGCCCATCTGCTCGCCGAAGAAACCGTTGTTGTAGTCGCCGCCGTCGAGGCTGATGTTGTTGAAGACACCGCGCTGGCCAGCGAAAGTGATCTCGTCGCCGTCCGGCCCCTGGACCACGCTCACCCCCGGGGTGAGGGTCAGCAGGTCTTCGAACTTGCGGCCCAGAATGGGGGTGGTGGCGATGGTGCTCTCGGACAGGGTGGTGCTCGCTTCCGTTCGGGTGGTGTCGACGACGGCCGTCCCGGTCACGGTCACGGTCTCGCCGATGGCCGAGACCTTCAGGGTCAGGTTCAGGTTGATGGCCTGCCCGACCGTGAGGGCCAGGTTCTCCTGGACCACAGTGGCGAAGCCCGCCTTCTTCACCGACACCACGTATCGACCGGAGGGCAACTGCAGGAAGACAAACCGGCCGTCGGCTCCCGTTTCGAGCGTGCGGCTCTGGTTGGTCTCGATGTTCCTGGCTTCAACCGCGGCGGCTTGAACCAGACCGCCCTGGGGATCGGAAACCGTGCCCTGGACGACGCCGCTGGTGATCTGGGTCTGCGCCGTGGCCATCGGCGCCACCAGCATCGCAAACGCAAACACACGCCAATGAGTTCCTCGCATACGTTCCTCCCAAAAAAAGTTGTTGTGACTGGTGGGAACGATGATCGGTTCCACGATTCAAGTCAAGTCGGGGGCCCTGGTTTGAGGCGCTCGCCCGTGTCGAGAAGGGAAGACCGACGCTACCTATTCTGAAGCGTCTGGTCGGGACGCTGCAAAGGCCTGAAGATCGCCTGATAAGCTCGTCACACAAATGTCACGGAAAAGTCACACGATCCCGGGCCTTTGAACCGAGGACGAAGACGGACCGGCGTGTCGTGCTCTTTACCCGAGGTCTCTCCCTGTGAAATTCGACTCTCTTGTCCGACTCCTGATGCCCAAGGAGGAGCGTTTCCACGAACTCCTCTCCGAGGACACCAAGAACCTCGTCAAAGCCGTCCGGACGTTCGAGGCCATCGCCAACAGCACGTCGCTTGAAGACCGCCGCGTTCGAGTGGTGGAGTTGAAGGCGATCGAGCATGCGGGCGACGCCATCACCAAGCAGATCTTCCTCGCTCTCAACTCCACCTTCATCACCCCATTCGATCGCGACGACCTCCGGGAAATCGCCTCGGATCTCGACGACATTCTCGACTACATAGAGGGCGTGGCTTTGTCGTTCGTGGTGTTCGAGCTCGGCGAATCGCCCTCGGCCCTTCGTCAGTTCGCCTTCATCCTCAAAGAGATGGCGGATGAGATCGACCGGATCACCGCACTCATCTGGGACCTGTCCAATGGACAGAAGATCCAGGCGGGAATGGTCCGAATCTCCGAACTCGAAAACCAGGCCGACACCCTCTACACCGCGGTGATCGGAGAGCTCTTCAAGACCGGCGGAAACCCCATCGAGATCATGAAGTGGAAGGAAGTGTACGAGGGGCTGGAGAGTGCCTGCGACGCGTGCAAGGAATACACCCACGCGATCGGCAACGTCGTACTGAAGAACGCCTGAGCGTCGCTCGCTCCCAACGACCGCAGGATCCAGCAAAGAGCATGGAACTAGCTTTCTCCTTCGTCGGGTTCATCATCCTGATAGCCCTCGTCTTCGACTTCCTGAACGGTTTTCACGACGCGGCGAACTCCATCGCCACTGTGGTCTCCACCCGGGTGATGTCGCCCAAGGCCGCAGTGTTGTGGGCCGCGTTTTTCAACTTCGTGGCGCTTTTCGTCTTCGGTCTCGGCGTCGCGAAGACCCTCGGTAACGGAATGATCGATCTCAAGATCGTGACTCAGAACGTTGTCCTCGCGGGGCTCTTGGGCGCGATCTTCTGGAACCTGGTCACGTGGTACTACGGGATCCCCGTATCGTCGTCCCACGCCTTGATCGGAGGCTACGCCGGCGCTGCGGTGGCGCGCGGGGGCTGGGGAGCGATCATCGCGAGCGGGTGGACCAAGACGCTGCTGTTCATCGTCCTCTCCCCGATCATCGGAGCGGTGCTCGGTTTCTCGCTCATGGCGTGCGTCACCTGGACCTTTAGAAAATGGCGCCCCTACAAACTTGACGCTGTATTCCGCCGGCTTCAGCTTCTCTCCGCGGCCCTCTTCTCTCTGAATCACGGCGGCAACGACGCGCAGAAGACCATGGGCATCATCGCGGGCCTGCTCGTTGCCTCCGGTTATCAGAAAGAGTTCTATGTACCGTACTGGGTCGCGTTTGCCGCCCACGCGGCGATCGGACTCGGCACGATGTTTGGCGGTTGGCGGATCGTCAAGACCATGGGTTCGAAGATCACGAAACTCCAGCCCTTGGGCGGTTTTTGCGCGGAGACGTCAGGCGCCCTGTCAATCGGTCTGGCCACCTTCGCGGGAATTCCGGTATCAACAACCCACACCATCGCGGGCGCGATCATGGGGGTAGGCGCCACCAAACGTCTGTCCGCGGTGAAGTGGGGGGTGGCCGGCCGCATCGTCTGGGCCTGGATTCTCACCATCCCGGCTTCAGCAGGGGTCGCGGCCCTTTCCTTTTGGCTGATCGAACGCGCCTGGTGGTAGTTCGTCGCCTGTGCTGGTGCCCGGCACAGGCGGCTCGGCCAACCTCCGTCCCGGCGATCTCGAGGAGAGGCTCTCCCCCGGGGCGGAAAAAAACTGGCGGCGGACCTTGGGCTCACCGCCTGAAGAACGGCGACCGACCCGCCCCGGCACATGGCTCGGGGCGATCAGCCCAGCTTACGGATGATCTCGGCGACGATCTTGCGCAGATCGTTGTCCAGCATCTCGAGCGCCATCTCGTCCTTACCGGCCATCGGATTGGCGATCGGTTGAGTGTTGACGTATCGGCGAAGAGCCGGCACTGCTTTCTTCGCGGCCGGGCCCATGCGCCGAAGCGAGTTCACAGCAGCCTGGCGGACGGCCACCACCGAGTCGGTTTCGACCGCGTAGCCCAAAACCTCCGCGGCATCGGCGCCGCCCGCGGCCAGCGCATTCGCCGCCTCGACACGCTGCTGGATCGAGCCCTTCTGAAGCTGACGGGACAGTTTCCCAAGGTCGATGGAGTCGTTGGCCGCTTCCATGGCCGCGGCGTGAGCGGTTGCGGCTGCTTCTGCGGCCTTGCCCTCGCGGATGGCTTTCTCGTACCGCGCCACCGCGTCGGGGGCCCAGGTATCCGGACGGCCCGCGGCCTCGGCGGCGGCGATGGCCTGTTTGGTCTTGGTGAAATCCGGGCTGTTCTTGTTGGCGTTCACGGCGATGAAGTACTCATTGCGGGCAACCCCCGAGCGGGTCTCGGCGTAAAGGGTTTTGTCCAGCAAACCGGCCTGATCGAATTCCTTAATGGCTTCGGCATAAGCGCCGGCATAGAAGTCGGCCCAGCCCATCCCGAAGTGCAGGCCGGCATTGGTGGGTTCGAGCTCAAGGGCCTTGTGGTAGGCGGCGATTGCTTCGGTGGCCCGGGGCGGCTTGGTGCGGGAGAGCACCCAGCCGTAGTTCGCGAAACCGGCGGCGCTCTTGTACCCAGGTGTAGCGGTCAGCGCACCCAGAATCTGGGCGCCCTTTTCGGGATCGCCGCTCATGCCGAGGAGCAGACCATAGTTCGACTTGATGTCGTTGTTGGCCGGGTTGAGTTCGACCGCCCGGGCGTAGGCGTTTTTCCCGTCTTCGAAGGAGCGGGTCATGTGGTACGAATGGGCCAGGATGGCGAAAGCGTCGCCCGAGTTCGGCATGGCCGCGGTCGCTTTTTCGAGCGGAGGAATCGCCTCCTTGTACATCCCTTTGCGGGCGAGAAACTCGCCGTACATCTTGTTCGCTTCCGGGCTTTCCGGATTCGCCTTCACAAGTTCCCCCGCGGCTTTGAGCGCGCCGTCCACATCGCCGCGGCGGAACGAGTTGGTGATGATCGCGGTCTTGGCCGGAGTGAAGTCGGGATCGGCGGCGAGGGCGCTCTGATAGGACACTTGAGCCTGGTCGTAGTTGCCTCGGGCTTCGAAGAGTTTCGCCACCGTCACCTGAACCTGGGGATTCTTGGGAGCCAGAAACGCTCCCTGCTGGGCCTGGGAAATGGCATCCGTCCAGGACGCATCGTTGCCGTTGAAGCCCTTCTCCGCGGAGATCGCGTAGCCGAGGGCTGCAAACGCGGCCCCGGACTTCTTGTCGATTTCAGTGGCCTTGAGCGCCACCGCCTTGGCCTCGGTGGCCTTGTTCGCGCCCACCAGAGCGTAGGTGAGGCCAACCTGGGCCGACATATTCTTGGGATCGAGTTCCACCGCCTTGCGATAGGCGGTCACCGCCTCGGCGATCTGGCCTGAGGCGGTTAGAGCATCGCCCTTGCCCGCGTGGGCGACGGAGCTTGTGGCGGACGCCGCGATCGCGGCGTCGGCGGCTGAGTGCGCGGCTTTCGCATCCCCGACGCGGGCCTGAGCGGAAGCCAGGGTTCCGAGCGAGTGCGCATTCTTGTCGGCCGCCACCGCCTTCGTGGCCATATCCAGAGCGGTCTTGCCCGTGCCATTCTTCAAGGCGAGGTGGGCCGAAGCGGCGAAGGCCTGCGCCTTGACGGTCGGAGTTGCCGAACCGCTGACGTCCACCGCCTTCGCGACGCTCGCGAGGGCGTCGGCGGCGTTGCCGTTCAGTTCCTGCAATCGCCCCAGGGCCAGATAGACCTCGACGGACGGCGTCGCGGCGGCTACCTTGGTGAGCGCCTTGATCGCATCGTCCTGCTTGCCCTTGGCAAACTGCTCTTCGGCCTTGGCAATCGCCTGCTCGCCCGTAGCCGCGGCCTGCGCCGAGCCGGCGAGAAACACCGTGGAGAAGAGGACAAACAAACGGGGGAATGTGTTCTTTTTCATTTCACGTAAACCTCATTGAGAACTTCCAAAGCGTCCGAGTGTACAAGACAGCACAAGCAAATTCACAGGGCGTGTCTGTCGATCCACGCGATCAAGCCCCCCGTGGGGCGGAAAACACATCCTCTTTGATGGTTCTTGACGGGTTTCAATGATTAAGACGCGGCACGAAAGGAAGTTTGGGTGAGGGAGGCAACATTTTTTGAATTTCGTGAGAATCGTTACAACCGTGGCACGGGTGTTGCTCGTCTAATATGGGCAGAAGACGTAACTACCCTCCAAATACCCTCCAAAACAACTCTGCTCCCGTAAAGTCGGGAACCTCCTCCGAAAGGAGGACGCTTCGGGAGGGGACGCAGCAAGCCGCTGCGCACCCCTCCCAAAAGCAACTTTTCGGCCCGCCACCGAAATTCCTGTCTTGGGGACGGCCTGGGACCGCTTCTCGGCTACTCTCCCGGCCAATCGAAAACGAATGACCAGCTTCGAGATTGTCCGAAGGCGCCCCGAGCACGACGCCCAGCTCTTCGCCCTCTACGCCGAGGTTTTCGGCGACGGGAATCTCGAGCGAAGCCGGCGGCGGTATGACTGGCAGTATTTCGACAACCCGAACACGCCGGAGGACGGGCCCGTCATCTGGATGGCACGAGAAGGGGACACTCTCCTCGGGCAGATGGCCACCATGCCCTTTCCGATGTGGTGGGGGGATCGCGAGGTCCGGGCTTCTGCCGGGAACGACTATTTCGTCCGCAAGGCCGCCCAGGGCCGGGGGATAGGGATCGCACTCTCAGATAAATGGGCGGATGAGGTGGATGTGGCCCTCGCTTTGGGACTCACGCCGTCCTCGTATCCGCTCTTCAAGAAGCTCTTCACCGATGTCGGGCCGGTGCCGTCGTTCGTGAAGGTTCTCGATGCCCGGGCCGTGGCCACGAAGAAATGGGGGCCTGCGGCGGGTGCCGTGGCCGGCCCGATTCTGGGTCTCGGCCTCGCCCTTCTCTCGCGCCGCATCAGGCTCACGGACGAGGTGGACGTCCGGCCGGTCGAGGCTTTCAACGACGAGTACGACGGCCTCTGGCTGAGGGCGCGTTCGTCCTACGCCACATGCGTCCGCCGCGATGCGCGATATCTTCGGTGGAAATACCTGGCCTGTCCGTTTCGCGACTATCGCGTGCTCGAAGCTCGGAAGGCGGGCATTCTCTCGGGCTACGCCGTGCTGCGAGAGGAAGGACAGCCGAATTTCCGACGCGGGGTCATCGCCGATCTCTTCTGCGACACCCTCGATACCGCCACCCAGGACGCACTTATTGCCGCGGCCAACGCAGACTTTTCGGCCAGACATCTGGCCCGGGTCGAGGTGTATTGCCTCAATGCCCGGCTCGGCCGGGCTCTCAAGCGGCATGGATTCAGGGCGGGAACGACCGCGGTCCAGTACTGTGTAGCCTACCGGGGCACGCCCGACGGAACCTCGGGCCCGAAAACGGTTCTCGGAGATATCGCCAATTGGAATCTCTTCATCGGCGATGGAGACTTGGACCGCGCATGACCGACAGGCCTTTGTTCATGGTGGGGGTCGACACGGAAGCCGACGACCAGTGGTCGCTCGAGGGTCGCAGGCTTCTGTCGGTCGAGAACGCGCGAGCCCTCCCTCGCCTCCAGGCGCTTTGCGATAACTACGGCGTCCGACCTTCCTATCTCGTGACTCACGAAATGGCCACCAAAGAACCCGCTCGCTCGATCCTCCGCGACCTTTTCGCCAAAGGGCGGTGCGAGATCGGGGCGCATTTGCATCCGTGGAGCTCGCCGCCGTATCGGCAGGAGGACCTTCTGGGCCGCTACCCGAACCAACTGGACAACGCACTGCTCAAGACCCAGCTTGAAGAACTCACCGCCGTCATCGAATCGTCGCTGGGCGTCCGGCCCGTGAGTTATCGCGCGGGCCGCCACGGCTTCGATGAGAGGTCCCTGCGAATCCTGGAGGCCCTGAACTATCGGGTCGATACAAGCGTTGATCCCCTCTTCAACGAAACGCGCAAGGGCGGACCGTCGTTCGCGGGGGCTCCGGTCTCCCCTTACTGGCCGAGTTCCCTGGATGTGCGGAGGCCCGGAGGGTCGAGCGTTCTGGAGATTCCGGTTTCCTCGGCCACCAGTCCGGCGCTGCCGAAGATCCTGGAGAAGGGCTTCGCCTCCCTGCCCTCCATTCCCTGGCGGGGCTATCTGAAAAGGCTCGGACTGAGGGCGGTCTGGCTGCGGCCGTCGTACTCCAGTGTCGAAGATGCGAAGGCATTGGCGAGCGCTCTGGTCGTTCGCGGGGCGCCGACCTTGAACATGCTGTTTCACTCGAGCGAGCTCGTGCCCGGCGGGTCTCCGTACAACCAGGACGCGGCGGCCGTGGATCGTTTCTTCTCCCGCCTGGAAAGTATTTTCGAGCACGTCATGCGTAGACTCGAGGCTCGGGGCGTGACCTATCGCGAATGTGCCGACGTCCTGTCCCCCAGGCACCCGGCCGCGAACCAGGCATGAAGGCGGCGAAGGCGCCCTTGAACGTTCTCATGGTGACACCGCATCTTCCTCCCTACCAGGCAGCGAACGCTCTCCTTCCTCACGTTCTGGGCCTCGAGCTTTCGAAGCGCGGGCATCGGGTTTCGTTCCTGACCTTCGAAACTGCCGGTCCGAAGCGCGAGGACGCCGCCTACGTGAGGCGCCGGACCGGCTGGCGGCTCACCCGCGTTCCCCAGATTCTCGAGGCGATGGAAACCAGGCGCAAGGCGGCTTCGCTGGTCCGGGCCGCGGATGTGGTCCACATTCACTCGAACACCTGGATGAATCAGGTCGCCGCACGAGTTGCCCTGACCGAGGGAAAGCCCTACATCCTCACCCACTATGGAACGGAGATCTGGCACCACGACGGCAGGAATCGAGCCTTTCGGACGCTCAACCAGAACGCCCGGCATGTGACGTTCTACAGCGCGGCTCTTCTGGCCCGAGCTCGCGAACTGAAGGTGCCGCTTCGCGAGGCCTCCGTGGTGTATCCGGCCGTCGACCTTCTTTTTCGACCTCTGGCCCCGGCCGAGCGACAGGCCGTGCGGGCCCCGCTTGTGAGCTCCGGCGAATCCCTCCTCTTCAATGTGAAACGCCTGCACCCTCTCGCCGATCATGCGACCTTGCTGCGCGCCTTCGCCCTCCTCGATGCCGAGGCGTCGCCCGCGAAACTGGTCATCGCCGGTTCCGGCGAAGAACGCGAACCCCTGGAGAGGCTGGCCTTCGATCTCGGCATTTCCAGGCGGGTTCGATTCCTGGGTCTCGTGCCCAACCATGAAGTGGCGAAGCTGCACGCCGCCGCCGATCTGTTCGTCCTCTCTTCCACGCTCGAGGCCACCCCCACCGTCGTGCTTGAAGCCCTGGCCTGCGGGACGCGGGTTCTTTCCACCGACAATCCGGGGGGCATCGAACTGGGCGAGATGTTCAAGGACGACATCCGGATCGTGCCTCGAGGGGACCCTGAGGCATTCGCCGATGGCATGAACGTGTCGTTGCGAGAAAATCGGAGGATCAGCAGCACTACCGCCCGATTGATCGACGAGCGTTTCTCCCTACGCGGTCTCGTCGATCGCTACTGCGAAATCTACGAAGGGCCCTAGGCCATGAGACGGATCGACAACCACGCCATCCGGGCCGCGGGCGACCTTCGCTTCCGGAGCGAGTACGACTACGCGATTTTCGAGTACGTCCGCAGTTCGAAGGTGATTCAGTCGGTCGAACGCTCCGGGATCAGGCTCCGGGGCCTCGTCCTCGACGCGGGCTGCGGAAGCGGCGGGACCGCCCTTTCGATCGCCGAAGAGGTGTCTTTCGCGGTGGGCCTCGATCTTTCAAGGCGATTCTCCGACTCGGGCACCAGGCTCGCGCGGGAGAAACGGATCGAGAATGTGGCCTTTACCCAGGGTGATGGTCTGTGCCTCCCCTATGCCAGCAACTCCTTCGATGTCGTCCTGTCGCATTCCGTCATCGAGCACCTGCCCTCCGCCGAGACCTACATCGCCGAATGCGCCCGGGTGTTGAAGCCGGGGGGGCGGTTCTATCTGTCGACCGCTCCCACGCTCTCGCTGGCCGGCGCGCATCTTCCCAGGCTTCGCATTCCCGTTCCCGTCCATCTCGTTCTCGGTCGCAGGCTCGCGTTTCGGGTCTTCGTTTTTCTGGCCGCCAAGGCGCCCTGGACGCTCAAGGAAAAGTCGAGCGCCAACACGTTCGTAAGGCTCGCCGAGTCCGGCCGCGAGAAGGAAGACGATCTGCTGACCCCCGTGACCTTGCGCGGCCTGTCGTCCTGGATCGCGCGTTCCCCCTTCCGACTCATTTCGGAAGAACGCTGCGTCAGCGGTTTCTTCAAGCGGATCGTCCCTGCCTTCCTGCGACCGTTTCTCCTGGAGATTCCGGTCCTGGGTGACGTGATGGTGTCTCAGATCGAATGCGTTCTGGAGAAACCGTGACCCTGCGGCCCGCGGTTTTGATGTTCGCGGACATCCGTTTCCCCTCGCCCCGGGCCAACGGCATTCAGGTGGTGAAGACCGCACACGCTCTGGCCGCGCGGGGACGCGATGTTCGTCTGGTCGTCCGGCACTCCGACCCCAGACCCACCGAAGTGATCCTGGCCGAATTCGGCGTCGACCCGACACCGCGACTCCAAGTCGATCGGCTGATCGTCGGCCATGCGCTCAACTCCTCGTTCATTCCAAGACTCCGGTACCTCACCCAGGGCCTCCTCCTTGGAAGGCGCTCGTCGCGGCAGGGCGCGCTCGTCCTGACCCGGGATCTCCAGTTCGCCGATCTTCTCCTTCGTGTCGGGTGCCCTGGCCTCACCTACGAAGCTCACGCGGTCGAAGCCGTGATGTACGACGAGCGCCATCAACTCTACGGCCTTGAGGCGGCCCCGAGCCCGGCGAAGCGGCGAAGGATCGAGAACCGGGAACGCCGGGTGTGGGCGGGGGCCTTGGGCTTTATCGCGACGACCCAGGGCATCCTCACCACGTTCGAGCGGCTCTTCGGCGCCCGGCCGCGAACCGCGGTGGTGCCGAACGGTTGCGACCTTCCGAAGGACCGCTCGTTCACGCCGCCCTCGGAGGACAACCGGATCGTCTACGCGGGCCAGCTCTATAGGTGGAAGGGTGTCGATGTTCTGATCCAGGCGTTCGCGCGGCTCTCCGGGGCTGAGTTGGTGATCGTCGGCGGTCTCAACGGCGAGAGCGATTTCGGTCGCATCCAGAATCTCGCCCGGGGTCTCGGCCTGGAAAGCCGCGTTCGGTTCCTCGGCTCCTTGCCGCAGAGGGACGTGGCCAGAGAACTGGCCCGGGCCACCGTGGTGGTGGCGCCTTTCCTGAAAAGCGCCATGACCTCCGAACACACCTCCCCCATCAAAGCCTTCGAAGCCATGGCGGCGGGACGTCCTCTGCTGATCTCGGACACCGAAGCCTCCCGGGAGATCGTGGACGACGGCCGCACCGGAATCGTGGTGCCGCCGGGAAACGTGGAAGCATGGGCGAGCGCTCTCGATCGCGTGCTCAAAGACCGCACATTACAGATGGTTCTCGCGCGCGCCGCCTTCGAGAAAGCCTCCCACTATTCGTGGGCCCGGCGGGCGGAGCGGATCGAAGAGTTCCTGGAGGGGGCGGCATGAGTCGGGGAACCCTGGCCGCGTTTCTGGTCGCGAGTGCGCTGACCTTGACGCTTGTTTCCACGAAAATCCGGGGCGCGGACGAGATCCAGTACTTCTCGCATCTTCGTTCGTGGGTGTTCGATCGGGATCTTGACTTCACCAATGAATACGATCGTTTCTACCAGGCGAATCCTCAGGGTCTGGTCGGGTTCAGGGAGACGTTCATGGATCGCCGCGAGCCGAGAACCAATCGACCCATCAACTTCGCGCCCATCGGCTCGGCGGTCGTGTGGTCGCCGTTCTATCTCGCGGCTCACGCCCTGGTCAGAAGAGGCATTCTGCCCGGGCCGGCGGATGGTTTTTCGCCCGTCTACCAGGGCAGTGTGGCTTACGGCTCCGCCCTGCTCGCGATCCTGGGTTTCTTCCTGGCCTTTCTCGCCCTGAAGTGGTACCTGGGAGTCAGCGAAGGCCTGTCTGTGCTCTCCGTTCTGGCCGTCTGGTTCGGGACCCCCGCCTTCTATTACATGACGGTGGCCCCGGCCTTCGCCCACGGGCCTTCGATCTTCGCGGTCTCGCTCCTGTTCTTCTGGTGGCTGCGGGGGAGAGAGAAGGACCGCGTTTTCGACTGGGTTCTGATCGGTGTTTCCGGCGGCCTCGCCATGTTGATCCGGGAACAGGGCGCGTTGTTCCTGATCGCCCCGGCCCTGGACCTCGCTGTTCGGTTCATCAAGGGCGATCTCCTCCGAGCGGTCGAACGCGGAGCGGCGCTGATCGGATCCGTGGGGCTGGTGTTTTCGCCTCAGCTGTCCGTCTACCGCGCCCTGAACGGTACGTTCGGACCCACCCAACTCGTCCAGCGAAAGATGGATTTCGCGGCCCCCCATTTCCTGGACGTCCTGGTGGATCCGGGGCACGGTCTGCTCCTCTGGACGCCCGTCCTGATCGTGGCTTTCCTTGGTCTCATTCGCGCCCTGTCCAGGCTGGGGGGGAAAGGCGTCATCATCATGCTGGCCCTGCTGGCTCAGATCTATATCAACGGATCGGTTCTCTCCTGGCATCAGGCGGGGGCTTTCGGTTCGCGCCGATTCGTGGACTCGACCGTACTCTTCGTCATTGGGCTCGCGTTCGGTCTCATGGCCATGACCCCGAGAATCCAAAGACTCGTGGTCGCTCTGGCCATCTGGTGGAACGTGTCTCTCATGGTGCAATTTGGTTTGAAACTCATGGATCGTCAGCGTCTCGACTGGCCCGGGGTGGCCATCCGTCAGGTCACGGATGTTCCGCAAAGAATCCTGAACACCGCGAAGTTGTATTTCACGGACAAAGACGCGCTGGTTCGAGGCGCCCGATGATTCACCCGAACTGGGAGAAGCACTTCGCCTGCCCGGTGTGCCTGGACCGGGCGGGGTGCGAAAAGTGCGGAGTCAAGACGGGCGGACATGATGTGTGCCTCGCCTCCTATGCCGAGCGAGTTCGGTGCGCGTGCGGCGGCCCCAACAAGCGCGCACTGGAACACCGGGGCGAGGGTTTCTACTGTTCATGCTGTCTCACCCGTTACCCGTTCGGACCCTCCCGCGACTACGCCGATCTTCTTCCCCGCACCGAGGTGGGCCGGGTCTCCCATTATGCGGATGAAGAGTTCCAGGAACGGCTGGGGGTGCGGGAAGGCCGGCCCGTTCTCTCCGCGGGGGTCAAGGCGCGCATGGTCTCGCGGATGCTGGGGCTCAAGCCCGGGGAGACGGTTCTCGATCTCGGCAGCGGGGCCGGAAAATTCGCCGCCCACTTCGCGAGCGAGGGCGCGTCCGTCTGCGGTGTCGATATGGCGCCCTTCTTCCTGAAATCGGCGATCGGCTCCGTAAGCCTGGTGGCAGGCGATCTGCGGCGCCTGCCCCTGCGCAAAGGGGCGACCGGCCGGGCCTATTCGCTCGACGTTCTCGAACATCTCGACGAAGCCGGGGTTCGCGAAGTTCTGCTCGAAGCCCGAAGGGCGGTGTCTGAGGATGGCCGGATCTTCGTCTATACGCATGCCATGGAGTCTTCGAAGATCGCGTCGTTCCAGCGCGGGGTGAACTCCCTGGCGAAGCGCCTGGGCCGCCTGGGACTCGTTGATTCCGAGAAGGAGGCGATGCGGAAGAGCGACCATATCAACGCGATCCGGTCCCACGAGCACTTCGATGAAATCGCGAAGTCCGCCGGCCTGAGGGTTCGGGAGCGCGTGTACTACAACGTGTTCGCGAAGGCGGTGGTGGAAGACCTCGGACTCAGAATCCTGGAACAGCGAAAACTGCGACGCTCCGCCCGGGGGGAGAGCGGAGGTCCTCGCGACAAGACGACGGCCAGCCACATCGTCGGGCGAAAAGCGCCTTCGGCCGGCGCGCTTTTCCTGGCCCGAGGTCTCACTCGGATCCTCATGCTGGACGTGGCTCTTTTCGGCAAAGTCCGCACTGGACCCTTCTTCGGAGTGCTCTCTCCGTTCTGATGCGGATTCTGTACGTCGCATCGGATCAGACTCTTCCTGGGGATACGGGAGGCAGTGTCCATGTGCATGAAGTCTCGCAGGCTCTTGCGAAGCGAGGGCACGAGGTCCACGCCGTGGTCCGGGACCATGGCCGGGCGGACGCCGGGGGCGATGGCTATTCCATAGAGCGCATCCGGTGGTCGCCGTCGCATCGCTTCTTCCGGTTCCGGGCGCGGCCCCGGATCGCGGCCCTGATCGAGCACTTGAAGCCGGACGTGGTGATGGAGCGGTACTACAACTTCGGAGGCGAAGGGATTCTCGCCGCGGCCGCGGCCGGAATTCCCAGCCTGCTCGAGGTGAACTCGCCGGTGGTCGATCACCCCGGGTCGGCCAAGGCTATGCTCGATGCCCTTCTCATCGTGCGGCCCATGCGAACCCATCGGGAACGCCTGGTGCGATCCGCGTCGGCCCTGATTTCGCCAATCCCAGCCATCGTGCCCGAATTCGCGCGGTCCAAGACGCACTCCGTCTACTGGGGAGCGAATGTCGAGAGCTTCCATCCCGGGCGGCGCAGTGTGACCAGACGAAAGAGCTGGGGCGCCTCGGCGGACCACTGCGTGGTCCTCTTCAGCGGTTCGCATCGACCGTGGCACGGTGTGGAGACGCTGCTCTCCGCCGCTCGTAGTCTGAAGGCTCGGAAGGATCTGGTCTTCGTATTCGCGGGCGGAAACCGCGAAGGCATCGCGGCGGATTTCCAGGGACGCTTTCTCGGAAAGGTCCCCTATGGGGAGATGCCCGAGGTCACGGCCAGCGCGGATATTTCCGTGGCCCCCTACGACCGAAGGCGCCTGCGTTCCCTAAAGCTCGGCTTCTTCTGGTCGCCGCTCAAGATCTTCGAGGCTCTGGCCAGTGGGGTTCCGATGATCACCCTCGACATCGAACCGCTCAACCAGATCGTGCGCGCAGGTCAGGAAGGGGCTTTCTTCAGGGAGAATGACCCGGATGATCTCGCTCGCGTGATCACTTCCCTGGCCGGCGATCGCGACCGCCGCCTGGCCATGGGAGAGAGGGCGAGAGAGCGGGCGCCCCGGTTTTCGTGGGCGGCCCACGCCGCCCAGATCGAATCGATTCTGCTGACCCTTCGCACCGCATGAACATCACGCTCGCCACCGAAGTCTTCCCCCCCAGGGCCGGGGGAGCCGGCTGGTCCACGCGAGCCCTGGCCCTGGCCCTTAAAGACGCGGGCCATGAAATCACCGTGGTCACCACCGCAGACGGACCGGCCATGGAACGAAACGTTCCGGTGGTGCGACTGGGGGGAGCGACGGGTCCCTTCAGGCGTGGGCGCATGGCGGCGATCTTCCGGAACGCGCTTCGCGAATCGACCGGGCGAACCGAAGTCATTCATGCGCAGCACTCTCTGTCGGCGCTGGGCGCTCTCGCGCTCCATCCGAGGCCGCGGCTGGTGGTCACGGTGCGCGACCACTGGCCGGTCTGCTTCTGGGCCACCCGTATGTCCCAGGGGAAGGTCTGTCCCCAGTGCTCGGTGGCGGGAATGTGGCGCTGCGCCGATGGGCGCCTCCCCGCTTTCGCCACTCCGGCCGCCATCCCCTACATGAAGTGGGATCTTGCCGACAAGCAACAGGGCTTACGCCAGGCCGATGCGATCATCGCGGTGAGTCAAGCCATGGCCGAAGAACTTCATCTCGCTCGAATCCCCTCGGTGGTTCTTCCGAACCTGGTGGACGCCTCGGAAGTGAACGCGATCGCGGGCGAGACGCCTCAAATCACTCTCCCCGATCGCTTCGTCCTGTTCGTTGGAAAACTTGAAGCCAACAAGGGCGCGGCCGATCTGATCCCGGCTCTGGTTCAAGCGAAGGCCGGCCTGCCCCTGGTTGTGCTGGGGAGCGGCTCGGAGGAACGCCCCATCCGTGAACAAGCGGCTAGGGCCTCCATCGAAGTCCAGGCGCACGGGTGGGCGGATCGCGCCGATGTTCTCCGCGCCATGAAGCGGACGGAAGCCCTTGTGTTCCCTTCGATCTGGCCCGAGCCGCTCTCGCGCGTGCTTCTGGAAGCCCTTGCCCTCGGGACCCCCGTCGCGGCCATGGACACCGGCGGAACCGCGGAACTCCTGGAGGACGGAACCTCCGGGCTTCTCGCTCGAACCGTGAAAGAACTCGGCCATGCGGTCAGCCGGATTGTCCATGAACCTCTCCTGCGCTCTCGATTGAAGGAGGGAGCGATGGAACGCGCGCGCGCCTTCTCCCCCGAAGTCCTCATTCCCCGCTACGAAGCGGTCTACCGGGGGGACCGGTAGTGCGGGTGGCCTTGCTTTCAAGGAGCGCGCACCCGCTCCACCCGCCAGGCGGCATGGAGCGCGCGGTGTACTCGCTGGCCAAGCATCTGCGGGCCCTGGGTGTTGACGTCACGCTCTTCACCCGGCCCGGCAAGAACCCGGAGGCCTTCCCCGGGCACGTGGTGACCGTGAAGTATCAGCGCTTTCATCTCGGACCCCACGGACGCGTCCTCGACCGCACTTTCAATTATCCGACCTTCAGCGTCCTCATGGGCCGCGAGGTCGCCGAGCGGGTGAGACGGGGGGAGATCGACATCGTGGACGCGCAGGGCCTGACCGCTCTGGGCTATGGCCGGGAGCGGCGACGCGACCCCTCTCTCGCCGCACCTCTGGTCATGAATCCCCAGGGCATGGAAGAGCATCATGTCCGCGGCTTCAAGGCACTTGCCCTCAGCCGGCTCAAACGGCTTTCCCGAGAAGCGGCCGAGCTCGCAGACTGCGTGGTCGCCACCGACGAGGCGACCTTAGGCGACGTTCCCCGCTTGCTCGAGGTCTCTCCCCACAAAGTGCGCGTGATCCCGAACGGCCTCGATCTCGAAGAATTGCGCGCCCTCACACCCATCGATGCCATGCCCTTCAGCTTCGAAATCCTCCCCTGGATGTCGATGCGCTCTCCCCTCTTCGTCTCCGTGGGCCGCATCGAAACCTACAAGGGATTCACGGATTCGCTCGCCGCCTTCAAGCTGTGCGCCTCTGCGTTGCCGAGGGACTGGGGGTGGCTCGTGGTCGGTGAAGGCCCCTTGCGTCGCCCCCTTCAACGCGCCGCCGCCTCGATGGCCGACCATATCCAGTTCACCGGTCGAGTCGGTGAGCAGACGCTTCATGCTCTCTATGCGGGTTCCGACATCTTCCTGCACCCGACCCGGTTCGAGGGATCCTCCCTGGTGACCCTGGAGGCGATGGCCCACGGCCTGCCTGTCATCGCCACCCGAGCGGGCGGGATCCCCGACAAGGTCAAGGATGGAGTGAACGGCTTGCTCGTGAACCCGGGCGATGTGGCGGCTCTGTCCCTGGCCATCACGAGACTGGCCGGCGCTTCCGACCAGCGAGCCCGCATGAGCCGGGAGTCCCATCGCCTTCTCGAGCCTTTCCTCTGGCCGCAGATCGCGAGGCGTCTGGTCGCCCAATATGAGCGGCTCCTTCACGAGCGGAAGAAGAAGTGAATCCGGAGGAATACGGTCGGATGGCCGACCTCGAAGGGGTGCAGTGGTGGTATGTGGGGATGCGCCGGATCGCGCGAACCCTGCTCACGCCTCTGCTGGTCGGGGAGGAAGGGAAATCGCGCCGGATTCTCGACGCCGGCTGCGGCACGGGCTGGAATCTCCAGGATCTCGAGAGCCTCGGCCTGACCTACGGCATCGACCTCTCGCCTCTGGCCGTAAGCGCCACAAGGCGCCGGGGCGGACGGGTGATCCAGGGCGATGTGCTCGGGCTGCCCTACGCGTCGGCGGGCTTCGATGTGGTGACCTCGTTCGACGTCCTCTATCACGCCTGGATCAGTAACGACGATCGCGCGGTGAGAGAACTGGTACGAGTGTTGAAGCCGGGGGGTCTGATCCTCCTGAAGGTGCCGGCGCTCAAGATTCTCTGGGGCGCCCACGACGAAGCGGTCCACTCGCGCCATCGTTACACTCGACCCGAACTGAAGGCCTTGATGGAACGCTCCGGGCTCCAACTCATCAGGTCCACCTACGCAAACACCCTGCTCTTACCGGTTCTTCTGTCCCGTCGTTTTCTGGACCGACTGCTGAGGCGGCATGGATCGGATGTGGTCCTTTTGCCTTCGCTTTTGGAGAGGACGTTTGGAGGCCTTCTGGCCCTTGAGGCCTGGCTCATCCGATTCTGCGACCTCCCGATCGGCGCGAGTGTTTTCGCGGTGGCAAGAAAACCGGCCGCATAGAATCTTCAAGTGTGCGGTCTCGTCTGTCGGCATGCCCCACGAGCGACCAGGCGCCCGGTGCGCAGGTCGCGGAGGAGGCCGCATCGGCACATTTGCGAAACAGGAACCTAGAGACATGACGCCAGAAGAGTTCGAACGGGAACGTCTCAAGAGCGCCGAAGCGCTCGGACGTGCCGTGGAAAGCGGGCGAGGAGCGGACGTGGCGCGGACACCGGAGAGTGTGTTGGGACCGGAAACCGAGGTGAAGACCTGGGCGGAAGGTTCGCGCGCCCCCGGACCGGAACCGCCGGAGTGGAATCCTCCCCCACCCCCGGACCTGCGTCCGGTCAACGAATCGTGTTCAGCGGCCACACCCCGGTCGACGGGAGGGCTGGCGGCGCTCGTTCTTGGGTCTCGGGAGAAGAACCGCGAAGCTCAGGCGAAGTTCAATGCGAACCAGGTCCAATTGGACAACGCCCTTGTCACCTGGACCGCGGGCCATTTCGCGGCCACCCACACACACTACGACGGCGTCATCGCTCTTATGCAGAAGCGTATGGACGACATCGACACCCGCCACCGGGAACTCGAACGCGAATTGGTGCGTCATGTCCATGAAATGGCGCGGCGGGTCGACGTGGTGCTGGGGGAAGGGGAGAAAGGACGCGTTTCTCATGATGCCGCCTTGCGGTCGATCCGCGAACGCCTCCGCTCGCTCGAAGAGAAGCTGGGTTGAGGCGGATCCTGATCTGCGCCGCCCAGGCGCCCTTCATCAACGGAGGGGCGGAGATGCTCGTCCTGTCCCTGCAGCGCGAACTGGCGCGCCGCGGTTTCCTGGCCGATGTCGCTCAGGTGCCTTTCAAGTGGTATCCGCCGGAAGAGATCGTCCGGCAGGCCCTGGCCTGGCGGCTGCTCGACGTGACCGAGAGCAACGGAGCCAAGATCGATCTGGTGATCGCCACGAAGTTCCCGACCTTCCTGGCCGAACACCCGGGCAAGATCGCGTGGATCTTCCACCAGCATCGCGAGGTTTACGATCTGTTCGGGACGGAATACTGCTCCTTCACCGATTCCGAGGAGCACAACGAGATCAAATCGACGATCCATGCCCTCGACACCAAGGCTCTCTCCGAATGCCGGGATCGCTTCACCATTTCGCGGACGGTGTCGGACCGGCTCCGGAAGTTCAACCAGCTGGATTCCACCCCTCTGTATCCCCCCCCTCCGCACACGGGTCGGTATCGATTCGAGACCTTCGGCGATTTCCTGCTCTTCGCGGGAAGACTGGACCGCCTGAAGCGAGTGGGCCTTCTGATCGAAGCCCTCGCTCACGCGTCGAATGAGGTGCGCTTGAAAATCGCCGGTCGAGGGCCGCTCGAAGCGTCCCTGCGAGAATTGGCCGAGGCTCGGGGGGTTTCCTCCCGCGTCGATTTTCTGGGCTTCGTATCCGACGAGGATCTGCTGACTCTCCTCGCCCAGGCCCGCGCCGCCGTCTACGCGCCGGTGAACGAGGATTACGGCTACGTCACCCTGGAGGCCTTCCTTTCCGGCAAGACCCTCATCACCACCGACGACACGGGCGGCGTTCTGGAGTTTGCGACCCCCGAGAGCGGCTTCATTGCCGAGCCCACCGCGGAGAGCCTGGGAGCGTCGATGACCAGGGCCTGGCACACTTCTCCGGTTCGGCTGAGAGAGATGGCCGAGGTGGGCCGCAGGAAAGTGGCGCCCATCCAGTGGGACGCGGTCATCGACGCCCTCACGGAAACGATCCGATCGTGACCCCGGCGTCCAAACTGGCCATCGAGATCTGGTCGCCTCTTCCCCCGGGGGCCTCGGGCGTCGCCGATTACGTGCACGAGCAACTGGAGTTTCTCGATCGTTCGCTCTCCCTGACCCTGGTCGTGGAAGATCCGGCGGACATCGATCAGGGACTGCGCCGCCGGTACCGCGTGATCGCGCCGGCCGAGTGCGACCCCCTGGCCTTGCGCCTCTACCACGTCGGCAATTCGCCTCTCCATGGTTTCATCTATCGCGAGGCCGTCCGAACTCCCGGTGTCGTCGTTCTTCACGAGTGGAATCTGCACGAACTTCTGCTTGGATTCGCGGTCACCGCCGGCAATTTCGTCGACTATCGCAACCACCTGCGCCGGGAGCATGGCGCGCGGGGCTCGGTGGCCGCGGAAACCATCGCCTCCGCCCTAGGGGGGCGGTACTGGACGAGTGTGTTTCCCTTGAACGCGGAGATCCTGGGGCGAGCCCTCGGGGTGGTGTGCCTGTCCGGCTCGACCGCGGCGCGGGTCGCAGCCCGCGCGCCGGAAACACCCCTGCTCCATCTTCCCCATCACGCCCTCTTGAAGGCCCACGTCACCAACCGATCGGAAGCGCGAGCCCGACTGGGCCTTGACCAGGGCGTGAGCGTGGTTCTGATCCCGGGTCTTGGAACCGCATCGAAGTCGATCGATGTGGCGCAGGCGGCGATCGAGTCGATTCGTCCGCGGGCCTCAGGCCTGGTTGTGGTCAGCGTCGGCGGGGAATCGAGGGAGGCGACGCATCCACCCACCCCCCTGGTTCGCGCGCTGGGCCGCGTCGATCTGGAGACCCTGGGAGATGCGCTCCTCGCCGCGGATGTGATTCTGGCCCTGCGCTTCCCCAGTCGGGGCGAAGCTTCCGGCGTGGTGATGCGAGCCCTTGCCGCGGGACGCGCGGTGATCGTCTCTTCGGGCTCGACCGCGGATGAAGATCTCCCCGAGGGTGTCGTGGCCCGCGTGAATCCCGGCCCGGCGGAGGTCGCGGAGCTCGGCGCCCTTCTGGAATTTCTGCTTAAGGACGAGACGGCACGCCTGCGCATGGAGAGACTGTCCCTGGAGGTCGCTCTCTCCCGCCCGGCCGACGCCATCACCGAGGGACTCTCGGACTTTCTCCGTGAAGTCGCGCACCGGCGCGGGGAGCAGGAATCGAAGATCCTCGCCCGCGCGTCCGAGGCGGCGAACCTCCGAGGACGAGTGCGCCACGACATCGAGGCCGCGGCGATGAGCCTGGGTCTCACCAATGTTCCGCACAATGTCTTTGAGAGACTCGCCGGACTCTAGTGGCCACTCCGGTTTCGCTGTCCGTCGTCATCCCCGCGTTCAACGAGGAGACCCGCCTCCCCGCGACCCTCGCGGCCATCCTCTCCTTTCTGCGTTCCCGCGGCGAGTCGTTCGAGATCGTAGTGGTGGATGACGGATCGCAGGACCGCACCGCGGAGGTGGCGCGCGCCGCGGGGGCCGAGGTTCGCGTCCTGCGCAATCCCGGAAACCGGGGCAAGGGTTATTCGGTTCGCCAAGGGATGCTGAACGCGGTGGGTCAATGGCGTTTGCTGTCGGACGCCGACCTGTCGACGCCCATCGAAGAACTGGCCGCCCTCCAGTCGGCCCTGACGGATGGCGTCCAGATCGCGATCGCCTCGCGGGCGGTCTCCGGAGCCAGACTCGAGAAGCGACAATCGCTGGCCCGCGAGAGTTCGGGGCGGTTCTTCAACCTCCTGGTTCGCATTCTGCACCTTCCGGAGATCATGGACACCCAGTGCGGTTTCAAGCTCTTCTCGGCCGCGGCCGCGGAGGCCGCGTTCCGGGAGGCGAAACTCGACGGCTTCGCTTTCGATGTCGAAGCTTTGCTTCTGGCCCGCCGGGCCGGGTTCAAGATTCGCGAAATCGCGGTGACCTGGCGCAACGACGAACAGTCCCGAGTCAGTTTGGGGCGCGGCCTCGCCGCATTTGTCGACCTGTTTCGTCTGCGTTTTCGCGGGCGAGACGGGGGCCCGAGCTTTGGGCGCCTACGGCCGCGGTGAAGGCCGCCTGATCTCCGCCCGCGATCGAAGTGCCCCCACCCACTCCTCGATCCGCTGGTCCAGATCCCGCCGCTCGAGCAACTCGCGAATGGACGGCGCGAGGAGACTGAAAGCGGGTGGTTGGGGATCGTTCACCACCTTCTCGTTGAAGACCCTGCGAACCTCGGCATCTTCCACTCTCACCAGCGAGCGCAGGCGCTGGTCGATGTAGTTCGATATGGCGAGTTGAACCAAAGCCTTGCGCCGGAGGGCGGGCCTGGTGAATCCCGTCCCGGCCTTCTCCTGAAGAGCAAGCATCGCGCGCGCAATCGTGTCCTCGGATGGAGAGTCGTTCAAGAGCCGGGAGGCCTCATCGAACATCAGACTCTCGTCGATCGTGCGCTCGAGCGCATCTGCCTCCTCGAGATGCAGGAGCGCCCTCGCAAGCACCACGTCGGAGTAGAGGATCGGCTTCTTGTTGATAAAGGCCAGCGTGCGCTCGATGAGCGTACCCGCGGCCGCGGAAAAGCCGCCCGCGGCCTGGATCATCCCGAAGAGAAGGACGAACACGGCCCGCTTCATGTGTGGCTTAGAACGCATATCCCACTCCGAAGTGCAGTTCGTGGAGGCTCTCGCCCGCGAGCCGGTCGAGCTTGAAACCCCAGTCGAGGCGCAGCGGACCGAAGGGGCTGCGATACCTGACCCCCACACCCGCAACCTTCCGGAGGTCACCCAGTCTCACGTCGGAGACTTCCGGAAACACATTCCCGGCTTCGACAAAGACCTGGACCCCGAGTTTCCTGGTCACGTCGATTCGGGCCTCCAGGGCGGTGGCGATCAGGCCGTTGCCGCCCCCGGGCACGAACATACCTTCGGCGTTGTAGTACCCCGGTCCCACCTGGTCCGTCTCGAAGCCGCGCATGACCGAAGCACCCCCGGCGAAGAACCGCTCCGGAAGCGGGAGTTCGGTCGAACGGTTGAAGGCCCTCGCCAGACCCAATCGAGCCGAGGCGGCCAGCACCACTCCCGCTCGCAGTTCTTCGTATCGAGCAACAAAGAGGAAGGATTTGACGAAAGAGTCTCCGCCCAAAGACTCCAGGGACAACAGCGTCTCCACCGAATAGAGGGTGCCGCGCCGCGGATCGATCGCGTCGTTCCTGGTGTCGTGAACGAGACCGAGGGAAGGCCCGGAGATCCTTCCGTCACACAAGTCACGATTGACCTCCGCGCAGTTCTGAGCCACATTCGAAGTGGTGGTCTCCTGGAAGGTGTAACGAGCGAGGAGGTTGCCCAGGCGGACGGGAAAGACGGTCTGGGCCTGGAAGCCCAGGCGGTGGAAATCGAAGGCGTCCCGGGTGCGATCGTCCTCCACGTAGATCTGGACGTTCACGGCCTGGCGACGGCGAAAGGCGTACGGATCGGTAAGAGAGAGAAGAGCCTTGGATCCGTTGATCGAACCCCGGAGGAACAAGGACGCCTTGCGCCCCCGCCCCGAGATGTTGAGCTTGGTAAACTCTACGCTCGCTCTCACCTTTTCGGTTTCGGCGAAACCGAGGCCCGGCACAATGGTGGTGCGGGCCCCTTCGGTCACCTCGATGATGAGATTTCTCTCGTCTCCCTGGACCGCGACCTCGCGAATCTGAACGCTGGTGAAAAGACCGGTGGCCGACAATCCGGTCTGGGTGTCGAGGACCTTCTGATAGGAGAGAAAATCGCCTTCCTTCAAACGGCTCTCCCGGAGCACCACGGTCTCCCGGGTGTCCCGGAGGCCGACCACGAGCACTCGACCTACCCTCACCCGCGGGCCTGGGGTCACCTGAAAGACCACCGCCACCCTCGTGCGATCGTCCGAAAACTCGGTGGTCGCGTCCACGCGGGCGTCGACGTATCCATCGTCACGCAGAGACGCAAGTAACCCGGTTCGATCACGGGCCACGTCGGCGTTGCGAAAGACCGCGGCGGCTCTGCTCGCGAGTTCGATCACGGAACCGTCGCTGCGTTCCTTCGGGGGCGGAGCCCCTTCAATCACCACCGAACCGATCCTGGTCATCGAGCCCGGCACAATCTTGAAGATCACCTTGGCTCGTCCGGGCTCACCTGACTCTTCGTGAGAAACGAGGGCGTTCACGTGCCCCTGCCGGATGAGGTCGGCGCGCAGTCGCGCCTTCTCGGCTTCGATGTCGGCGTCAATCCAGGGGGCGCCGGCGGTCAGGCCGCCTTGTGCTTGAGGAGATGAGGGCACTCCGTCGGTTTGATACTCGACTGCTGCCACCATCCATTTCGGACCGAGGTGGACCACGAATTCCCCGCTCACCCGATCACCGTTTGGAACCTCCTGGAAATCGACCTCCACATCGCGGTAACCCTGCTTCACGTGGTCGGACTCGATGGCGGACATGGTTTCCTCGATCGCATCCTGAGACAGTCCCTCCTGCTCGAAACGGGAGCGCGCCTTGATCTTCTGCTTCTCGCCGAGGAGGTCGAGTTTCAGATCGAAGGGGGCGCCCGGAGTCACAAAGAAGACCAGGTCGCCCGAAACACTCTCGGTTCTCACCTGAGCGCGATAGTGTGCGTTCTTCCAAAGGATGGCGAGCAGCTCCTCCTTCCATCGGTTCAAGGTTTCTGCGGTGAGGGCGTCTCCGAGCTGCGCCGGGGACTTCGGGGCCGGCAGCGTCATGGGCCAGCCATCGATCCGGGAGGAAACGAGGGTCTCCCGTCTGGCCTGAAGCACGCGGACCCGGACGTCTCGAATGAAACCGGCGTCGGGTGATTCCGTCCCCGCGGGCAGAAGCTCGATCTCGATGGTTGCCATCGGGTACGCCTGGGAGCGAAGCCACTCCGTCATTCGGACCGAGGCGTCGGCCAGAGACTTGTCTCGGAAAGGCTCGGGGGCGTGCAAACCCGAAGCGCGGTTGAGCCCCTTCGCCAGTGCGGGCTCGAGCGGGAGATCCGAACCGCTCTCGCTCAATCGGGTCACAAAACGGAGCTCGCCGAGGCGAGGCGTCTCCAGAACTGTGAAGACCAGCCGGAGGCTTCCGTCGGGCCCGATCTCCTGCTCAACCCTCACTTCGTCGAACAGATCCATGGCGGACAGAAGAAGCACGCTCGAACGAACCGTCTCCGCATCCTCTGGCTCGCCCACCTTCACCGTGAGGTGGCGCACCAGAGATGGATCGCTCGCGCCTCGGATCTCGATAGCGGAGACCGGGGCGTTTTGGGCGCGGGCCATGATCGGACTGCACAAAACGAAGGCCGAAAGCACCGAACTGAAGGTTTCCGGTCTCATCGTCGGCCGAGGGTAATCCGCGTTCGCACGTCCGCTCCGTAGCCCTCAGGCTCCGCCCAACTCAACACCAGAGAGAAGCGATTTGAGAGCGAGTACTCAAGCGCCACGAGCTGGTTCTCCGTTCCTCCGGAGAGGGTGCGGGAGTAAACGACATCGAGGTCGCGGGTAATGCGTTTCCCCACCGTCAGCCGCGCCCCCGACCGGGTCAGAAGGCCCGGGTCGATGGAGAGGCGCGACAAGCCAAACCCCTGAGCAACCTGGCCGGTGACGTTGTCGCCCAGCCACGCGGTGGCCAGCGTATTGACGCCCCCGGCGCCCAGGGTTTTGAGGTCGGTCGTCGAAGTCCCGGTACCCCCGGTGTTGACGACTTCGTTCTCGTTGCCGCCGGTCAGCAGGGTGGCGATCTGAGGAGAGGTGAGGGGCGGATCGGAAGTGATGCGGGTTGAAACCTGGTCCATGGTGCCGTTGGCCTGCAGGGTGAGCCGGTAAGACCGCATTCTGGTCTCGGCCTCGATCTCGAAAACGGGATCGATCTTCCGCGGATTCGAAAAATGAGCGACACCCTTGCGCACGTCGTAGGTGTTGCCTCCGAAGAAGACCTTTCCGCGCTCCACCTGCACTCGACCCAGAAGCTGCGGATCGGTGGGCGAACCGGTCAGGGTCAGGTCAGCCCTGGCCACCAGCGAGGCGAGGTTGTTGTCCAGGCGTAGGGTCCCGGGCGCCTTGATGGCGATGTCGAGACGCATGGCCGACGGTTTGAGATCGGAGGCGGCGCGGGAGAAACCAACGGAGTTGTTCTGGGCGCTGAAGAGGTCGGAAGTGATGGCGTACTTCCTGGTCCACACCGCTTTCGATACCATGAGCTCGCCCGTGAGCCAGTGCGATTCCGTGGTGCCTTGGAGCCGGAGTGAAGCACCGAACGTGGACCTTAGGCCCTCGGGATAACGCAGGCCGAGCGAGTCTCCGTTGAAGAAAAAATCGAACGACGGCGGGGTAACCGCTCCAAATCCCATCTGTCCCGAGACGGAGACGCGGCCGCCTCCGAACCGGCCTTCCATTCCCGCCACTCGGGCCTGCGTCTCATTGAAGACGATCCGGCCGTTCAGACCGTCGAGGCCCTGGGGAAAGGCGCGCAGACGAAGGGCGCCCTCTTCGATGTCAAGACCGCCCGAAACCCGTATGGCCCCTCGGGATCCTCCAATCTGACTTCGCAGCGTGGCCGCGCCGCGCAGACGCCACTCTCTCAGGAAGACTGAGAAGACGCGCAGGTCGGCACGACCCATCACGGCGAGATCATTCGTGTCGTCGGGCTTAAGAGCCAGTTTGCCCGAAATGCTCAAAGACGTGCCCTCTCCGGTCAGGGTCAGGCCGGCAATGCGGACCTCGCCTTTTTCAACATCGATCAGGGAGCCGGGAGCGGCCTCGATCGCGTACTCGGGAACCGCGATGCGGAGGCGTCCCTCGCGTATCCGGGCATTGATCGAGCCCGGATCGCCAAGCGGGCCCTCGAGGTGCGCGACCGCGGAAGCGGTGATGGTCACCGCGTTCTCCAAACGCTCGCCCAGGGCTCGCAGCACCGGGTCGAGGCGCGCGTTGGTGAGCTTGACCTCGAGTCGGCTCTCGTGGGGTGCGCTCGCTTCGATGGTCCCGGAAACGTCCGCCCGGAAGCGGGGTGAATCGGATTGGCCGGTGACGTGAAGCACTCCATCACCCTTCCCCTCGATCTCCACCGCCATGGCGCCGATTCCTTCGTCGCCGTAGAAGATTCTTTTCGATTCGAAGTGGGCGGCAACGCGCGGCTTGGCGATCGGGCCACTGAGGGTGGCGCGACCCGTAACGTGGCCGCCGATCATGGGCTGGTCGGCGGCTTGAAGCCCCAGGTCAGAAAGCTCCACCTCTTTCAATTCCACCTCTCCTTCGAACGCGGAGACCCCGGCCGCTTCCTCGATCAGCGTGCCCTTGACCAGCAGGTCACCGCCGCCCACCACGGCCTCAAGGCTCTCCACCCGGACTACCTCGCCCTCGAACTGGAGCTTCGCATCCGCTTTCGCGAAGGCGATTCCCGACGCCTTCCCCGCCGTACTCGTAAGGCTCGCCTGGCCGAGAGGCCTCGACATTGTTCCGAGGAGCCGGAGGGTGCCCGAAACCGCGCTGTCGACCTCGAATTCGGACCCGATGACCCGCAAAAGCTCCCTGGTCGGCCACTCTTTGATCACAATGCTCAGATCCATGGCGTCGTCGACACCCGCGCCACCCAGCCTTTGCACGCCGTTCATCTCCACCCGCGAGCCGCCACGGGCGGCGATCAACCGGTCGCTCCTGAGGTCCACCGTGGAGACGCTTCCGGCCCAGTCAATGGCTCCCCAGGGAACGCCAAGGTAGTCAACACTCATCCCGCTGAAACGGCCGGTGAACACCGGCGCCGTCATCGTACCCGTGACTCGACCCTGGAAAGTGCCGTTCCCGGTGGCCGCGAGCGGTTTTGCATGGGTGGCGCCAAACGCGGTGCGGAGACGAACACCCAAGGCGTCGGTGGTGGCGAGATCCTCACTCAGGAGTCGGACGTCGAGGCTCAGTCGCTGGTCCGGCTGGATCGAACCATCGAGGCTCACCATGGTCCGGGGCGCCTCGAGCCGAACCCCGGTCATGGTGATGACGCCGCTCGTGGCCCGAAAAGGAAATCTTCCGGAGAATGGCTCGCCCAGGGCGGGGTCGGCCGTGAACTGGAGTTCACCCGTGCCGCTCAGCAAATTCGAAGCTCCAGGCGGAAAGGAAAGGTCGATCGCTCCTCCGACTCGCGAACCAAGGCCTGCGCTCCCCGAGTCGAAAAGCCAGTGGAGGAGCGGTTCCGCACTGAGGCCATCCAGGGTTCCCGCCACTCTTAGCGTCGCGTCGCGGGGCGCGTCCACCTCTATGACCGCCTTTCCACCAAGGGCTTCGAGGGTCAGGTCTTTGAGGCGCAGATCGGAGCCGTCCCACGACAGACTCGTCGAGAACGTATCGACCGGAATCGAATCGTACGAACCTCCCTGGCCTCGCAGCGTTCCAGTAAGTGCGAGTTTCTCGCCATCGACCGCGAGCACCGCCCTGGTCTCAGCGATTCCCTTGAGGTCCAGCCCGGTTCCGGCCATCTTCCGGTCGAAGCTTTCGAGATCGAACGGACCGGAGATTCGAATCTCACCGGTGGGTTGCTTATGAAGATCGAGTTTCCCGACCAGCGACAGTTTCGTGCCGGCGGCCGTGAACGATCCTGAGTCAATGTGCAAGGTCGAGTCTGCGAACCTGACCCCGAGATCGAAGCGTGAGTCCTGGGCCGGCAGGGCGCCGAAACGCATCGGTCCCGGACCGGCGCTGAGCTCACCCCGGAGGAGGTTCTTCGCATCCGCGACCAGCGAGGCCTCGAATTTTGGCCAGGCAAGTTCGAGCGGGATCTTCTGGTCGTTCAGAAACAGATCGCCGGAATGGACCACCAGCTTTTCAATCGACACCTGACGCGAGGACGGGCCTCCAGACGAAGCCATCTGGGGCAGGTCGGTCGAACCGTCCGGGAAGACCTGGACCGAGATCTGCGGTCGCTCAAGTTCAAAGCCGCGAAGCAAAATCCGCGTAGTGAAGAGCGACCTGAAGGAGAGAGCCAGGTGGACCCGCGGCGCCACCAGAGACGGCCTCCGGGATCCGGCGAGCCCGGGAATCGTCACCTCCCTCAGTTCAATCACGCGCCCAGCGAGATTCACCGAAAGGGCTCCCACCGTGACTTGCCGGTTCAGGGCCAGGGCCAGTCGGCGCTCGACCTCGGTCCTCAGGGCCTTCTCGCCGAAGAGTGCGAAGAGGGTCAGGGCCACGAGCCCGATGAGGGCGAAAGCGGCGAGGCTAATCCGGCTGAACCGAGCGATCTTTCGAATCAAGACCTGCATGATCGCAAAGGATCCCCTTTGCTCTCCACTCGGGCAGGATGCGGTCTCAGCCGATGATGAGAAGGAGGGCCCCCATCTCCACGGCCTGGCCCTCCTTGACTGTGATCTCTTGAACCGTTCCTGCTCTGATGGTTTTGAGCTCGTTTTCCATTTTCATCGCTTCCATGACCAGAACGCCATGGCCAGCCTCCACGATATCTCCCGGGGCGACGAGCACCTTGACGATCTTTCCCGGCATGGGGGCGGTGAGCTTGAGCGGCCCGGTGGACGCAGCTCTTCCGAGCACCGCGCCCTTCACCGCATCCTTGAGATCGATGTCGAACCGGTCACCCCGCATCAGGATGGCGAAGCCTCCCCTCGTCTTCTCGAGACTCACATCGTGGGACACGCCGGCGACCAGAACGCAGAGGCCGTGGCTGCCGATCTTCGCAAGATCGAGCTCCAGCACTTTGTCGTCGATGGCGACACGGTAACCACCTTGGGCTTCGCGAACTTCGATCCGGGCGCTTCGGCCCGCGGTGCTGGCTTCAAAGAGCATGGACGGGGGCTCTTGAAGAACCGTGCGGAACCAGAAGCGGGCCGCAACTCACCGGCGCGTCACCGCTTCGAGGTTGCCAAGGCGCCACCACAGCGAGGTCTCGAGAGGGCCTGAGCCGGGAGCCGCTCCGGACTCGCGCCGCCCCCGATACGCGGCCACCGCGGCCACCGCCATCGCCATCTCGGTGGGCCTCGCTCGATCGTCGTTTTCAGACAGGACTCTGGCCACGAACCCGGTATCGAAATCGCCTTCGATGAATTTCGGGTGCCGAAGCGCCCGGTCGAAGAAAGGCAGCGTGGTCTTGATCCCCGTGACCGTGTACTCGGAGACCGCGCGCAGCATCCGGGCAATCGCCGCTTCGCGGGTTTCGGCGTGGACGATCAGTTTCGAGATCAAGGGGTCGTAGAACGTCGGCACTTCGAAACCCTCATAGACGCCGGAGTCGTCGCGCACGCCCGGACCGCCAGGTACGCGCAGGCTTTCAATTCGGCCGGGGTTCGGAAGGAAATCCGTTTCGGGATCTTCGGCACACACCCGGCACTCGATCGCGTGACCTCGCTGGCCAAGATCCCCCTGGGCGAACGGCAGCGGTTCTCCCTGAGCGATCCGAATCTGCATCTTGACCAGATCGATGCCGGTCACCATCTCGGTGATCGGATGCTCGACTTGCAGCCGGGTGTTCATCTCCAGGAAGTACGGTTCGCGCTTCTCGTCGACCAGGAACTCGATCGTGCCCGCGTTGACATAGCCCACTTTCTTCGCCAGGGTGACCGCAAGCGAGCCCATGCGTTCGCGCAATTCCGGGGTTACGAATGGCGAAGGGCTCTCTTCGATGATCTTCTGATGGCGCCGCTGGATCGAGCACTCGCGCTCGAAAAGATGGACCGTGTTCCCGTAGGCATCAGCGAGAACCTGGATCTCGATATGCCGCGGTCCAAGGATCGCGCGCTCGAGGTAAAGGCTGTCGTCGCCAAAGGCACTCTGGGCTTCGCTGCGCACGCGCTGAACACTCGACTCCAGATCCCCGGCTTTAGGGACGAGGCGCAGTCCTTTGCCGCCGCCGCCCGCGGCCGCCTTGAGCATCAGCGGATAGCCGATCCTTTCCGCCTCGGCCAGGATGGCGGCGTGGTCGGCCAGGGGATGGAGACCTCCGGGCACCACGGGCACGCCCGCGGCCACGGCCACCCGGCGCGCCCCTGTCTTCTCGCCCATCGCGGTGATCGCTTCCGGGGACGGACCGATGAAGACGAGGCCCAGGTCTGTGCAGGCCTGCGCGAAGGCGGCATTCTCCGAAAGGAATCCGTAGCCCGGATGAATCGCCTCCGCACTTGAGCGTTTGGCGACCTCGAGAATCGCCTCCATCTTCAAGTACGAATCGCGCGAGGGCGACGGGCCGATGAAATAGGCCTCGTCGGCGTAACGAACGTGAAGGGCGGACCGGTCGGCCTGGGAGTAAACCCCCACCGTCCGGATTCCGAGTTCTCGACAAGCCCGCATCACACGCACCGCGATCTCGCCGCGGTTGGCGATCAGGATCTTGCTGAATTTTCGCGGTGTCGGCACGCGGGCGATTCTAGAGGTTCGTCCGGGCTTGCTCCGTGGGCGTCGTCGTGACATCGTACGCCTCGCCCGAGAGGGTCGATTCATGGATCGCATTCCTGTCACCATCCTTGGGGCCACTGGTGTGGTCGGCCAGCGTTTTGTCCGCCGGCTGAAGGACCATCCTCTCTTTGAGATTCAACACCTCGCCGCCTCCGAGCGAAGCACGGGGCGGACCTACGAAGAGGCCTGTGCGTGGCGCCTCGAGGGCCTTCCCTATGCTGGTCTTGGCCGGAGAAAGCTTGAAACCGCGCATCCGCAGGAGGCGCCTTCGCCGGTCGTCTTCAGCGCCCTCGATTCCGGGCCGGCCTCTGAGATCGAGCCTCTGTTTGCCGAAGCGGGATCGATGGTGTTCTCAAATGCCTCGGCCTTCCGCATGGCCGCGGACGTACCCCTGCTCGTCCCGGAAGCCAACGCCGATCACATCGCGCTCATCGAGACGCAACGTCGGAATCGCGGGGGGAAGGGCGCCATTGTGTGTAACCCCAACTGCACGGCCACCGTTCTGGTCATGGGCCTGGCTCCCCTTCATCAGGCTTTTGGGATCGAACGCGTCTTCATGACCTCCATGCAGGCGGTCAGTGGCGCCGGCTACCCGGGCGTCCCCAGCCTCGACATCCTGGGCAACGTGATTCCCTTCATCCGCAACGAGGAAGAGAAGGTCGAGGAAGAAACCCCCAAGATGCTCGGACGTTTCGAGAACGGCGGGATCGTAGCCGCGAACTTCGCGATCTCCGCCATGTGCCACCGCGTTCCCGTGGTCGAAGGACACAGCGAAGCGGTGAGCGTGACGCTGCGCGGGCAGCCTTCCCTGGAACAGGTCGCCGAAGTCTTCAAGGCCTGGCGCGGCGATCCTCGCGTGGGAGCGCTACCATCCGCCCCGGAAGTTCCCGTTCGCGTGCATGCCGCGGAAGATCGCCCTCAGGTGCGACTCGATGTGGAGAAGGACGGGGGTATGAGCGTGCACGTCGGGCGCTTGAGACACTGCCGTCTTCTCGGCCTTAAGTTCGCCCTCCTCGGGCACAACACCGAGCGAGGCGCCGCCGGCGCTTCGGTCCTAAACGCCGAACTCGCCCATGCTCTTGGGTATCTCGGATGAGGGTTGTCCTGGGATTCCCGGCGCGGCGCGGATCACCGGCGCTCCGCTTCGGGGCGGTTCACGGGCGTCGAAACACGAGCACCTCGTGGCTCAAGGTCACGTTCATCGCGGTGAGAGACTCGACGGCGGCGCGCTCGCTCTGCCGGAAGCCTCGGTAGGTCACTCTCAGGAGATCCAGAAGGATCGGGAGGTCGAAGGTCCGGTTTTCGCGGACCGTGGTTCGGTCCACGAGAGCGAGGGTCCGCGCGAGTTCTTCCTCGACCCGCGGGGCGCGGGACTTCTCGACCCTGGCGCCGTGAATCCGTTCGCGCAGTTCGAGGAGGTCATCGGGGCCGGGCACCGCAATCAGGACCAGACCGCGAGGCTTCAGAATGCGCACGAACTCGGCGGCGTTGGCCCGGGCATCGATGGAGGTTACGAAGTCGAACGAGTCGCCGGCATAGGGAATGAAACGATCGGCGTTGGCCACCACGAAGAGGACTTCCGGGGAGGCCTTCGCCGCGAATTCGATGGACGGCCCGGAAATATCGACGCCATGCCTTTCCAATCGTGCAATCGAGGCGAGATAACGCAGGAAGGCCCCTTCCCCGCACCCCACGTCGAGGAGCGACGGGGACTCCCCCGGCACGCTGGAAGCAATTACGTTGGCCAGGGTCCGGTGGACGGAATCCGCGTGACCGCTGCCCGCAAGTCGGCGGCGCGCGAGTGCGGCTTCTCTGGAGTCACCGGGATTCCGCGAGCGACGATCCTGGGGCTGGAGGAGATTCAGAAAGCCGGTCCGATGCTGGTCGAACGAATGCCCTCCGGAACAGATCCATCGCGGTCCTTCATGCGCCAGGCGTCGCGGGCAGCCGCGCACGGGGCACCGAAGCACGACCCTCATCGCATCCCGTTTCACTCGAGTTGGGCAGCTTCGCGGCTCACCGCTCTCAACTAGAGCGGAATGTTCCCGTGTTTCTTGGACGGGTTCTTGTCGCGCTTGGTCCGCGTCATCTCCAGTCCGGCAATGATGCGGCGACGGGTCTGTCGCGGTTCGATGACATCGTCGATGAAACCGCGATCGGCGGCGACATAGGGGTTCGCGAACTTGTCCTTGAACTCCTGAACCTTGGCGAGGCGCATGGCGATCGCGTCTTCAGCCGCCGCGAGCTCGCGTCGATACAGCACATTCACCGCACCCTCCGGGCCCATGACTGCGATCTCCGCCATGGGATAGGCGAAGTTCAGGTCGGTGCGTATGTGCTTGGACGACATGACGCAGTAGGCGCCACCGTAGGCCTTTCGGGTGATGACGGTAATCTTCGGAACCGTGGCCTCCGCGTACGCGTAGAGCAACTTCGCGCCGTGGCGAATGATTCCGCCATACTCCTGGGAGGTTCCGGGAAGAAAACCGGGAACGTCCTCGAAAGTGATGAGGGGGATGTTGAAGGCATCGCAGAAACGGACGAAGCGAGCCGCCTTCACCGAGGCATCGATGTCGAGGCAACCGGCGAGGACCGTGGGTTGATTGGCCACGATGCCGACACTCCGGCCGGCGAAACGCGCGAAGCCGACCACGATGTTCGCGGCATAGTGCTCGTGGACCTCCAGGAACCGACCCTCGTCGACCACCGCTCTAATGAGCGCCTTCATGTCGTACGGCTTGCTTGGATCTTCCGGGATCAGCGCGTCCAGGCCCGGGTCCTCGCGGTCGGACGGGTCGGAGGTGGCGTGAAGGGGGGCCGCTTCCAGGTTGTTGGAGGGAAGGTACGACAGCAACTCGCGAATGAGCAGGAGGCAGGCGCGATCGTCATCGGCCGCGAAATGGGCGACCCCGGAGCGAGCATTGTGGGTCATGGCTCCGCCCAGGTCTTCCTTGGTGACCTCTTCGTGGGTGACCGTCTTGATCACATCGGGACCCGTGACGAACATGTACGACGTGTCCTTCACCATGAGGTTGAAGTCGGTGATGGCGGGCGAATAGACGGCGCCTCCAGCACACGGCCCCAGAATGGCCGAGATCTGGGGGATGACGCCCGAGGCCAGGGTGTTCCTCAGGAAGATGTCGGCGTATCCGCCGAGGGAGGCGACGCCCTCCTGAATGCGGGCGCCCCCCGAATCGTTGAGCCCGATCACGGGAGCGCCCATCTTCATGGCCAGATCCATGACCTTGCAGATCTTCAGGGCGTTGGTCTCCGAAAGGCTCCCGCCGAAGACCGTGAAATCCTGGGCGAAGACGAAGACGAGACGGCCTTCGATTCGCCCGAAGCCCGAGATCACGCCATCGCCCGGAATCTTCTGCTCGGCCATGCCGAAGTCCGTGCAGCGGTGCTCGACCAGCTTGTCGAGTTCCTCGAGAGTTCCTTCGTCGAGCAGGATCTCGACGCGCTCGCGCGCGGTCAATCGGCCCTCTCGATGCTGGCGCTCACGACGGTCGGCGCCGCCGCCCTCCTCGGCCCGGCGAACTTTGTCGCGAAGGACGGCCGTTCGATCCGTCAATGTCGGCGCGCCGCGGGGCTAGTTCGCAAGGCGGCCGCAGTGAGCGGCGCCGCAGGGGGGGCCTTCGCCGCAACTGCCCGGTGACGCCGGGTGCGAGGGGCCAGAGACCGGGCGTCCCGTGGACACCGCGAAAGTGGAGAGAAGTCGGGCAACGTCCGGGCCGCCGCAGGCCGGACAGTCCGGCCGGTCGTTGAAGGTGCGTGCGTATTTTTCGAACGGACGGTCGCAGTTGCGACATTGGTACTCGTATAAGGGCATGGCGTTCTTCCGTGTGTCGTTTTGTGCCGTACTGAGGATCGGCTGGAGAGAATGATATGGCCTGGGGATCTGGGGAGGCTCCCCGAAGGTGTCGTTGCCATGGTCGGGCTAGGGCACAGTGATCTTGAGTGGCGGTCCGGGCGGACTCTCGTTCCCACCCTTGTCCACGGCCATGATTTCGTAGTTTCGCGGGCCGGGGGTCATGTTGGTGTCGCGCACACGGAGGAGCGGCCCTGGGGTTTCGATCACCATGGACCGAGCCTCGGTTTCGGTCGATCGGTAGACCCGATAGAAGGCGACATCAACGGAGGGGGAGCCGACCCACGACAGCTCCACGAAGGTGGCGCTCAGATCGCCCACCAGGCGGCCGGGCGGTTCGGGGGGAACGATGTCCTTGACATCGACACAGACGGACTCCGTGGCCGCGCTCTCCACCAGCGGCGTGAAGGAGGTGGCGTAGCGCAGGGAATAACAAGGCCTTTCGCCCGGCTTCGAACCGGTATCGAGCCAGGCGGACGCTTGCAGGGGCTCGCGAGCGAGACGGGGCGCGCCGTCGGTTCGAAAGATCCGAATGCCGGTGGGAAGCGCGAGCGGCGCCTGAGATTTCGGCGAGGGGCTCGGCGACCCTCCTGGCCGGTTCGAGTCCGGCGCGGATAACAGTTTTTCGGCATCTGGGGCCCTGGGCTCGGCCATACTCGGTTCGGCAACGGCCGATGGGGAGGGGCCGGTGGCAGGCTGGGCCAAAGTCTTGCTCTCGCCCGGGCTCGGTGTTGCCCCGACCGGCGGTGGCGAGGTTTGAGGAGATGGGTTGGGGGTTGGTTGAGGCCAGGGCTCCGCGCCCGGTGGATTCGTCCAACGCAGTTCGACCCCCGTGACCGTGTTCGTCGCCTGCAAAGATGTGGGGGTCGGGGGAACGGCGGCGGGTTTGAAAGGAAGAGGGGCAACGGGCGCCGACTGGGCCTTTCCCGCGAACGCGCGGACGGAGAACCGCGCCTCGGATGAGGGTCGTTTGAACCTTTTGATGCGAATCTCTCCGGGCGCCGCTTCCTCGCGCAAGAGGGAAATCGCCACTTTGCCGAACGCACCTTCGGCCGGAGCCTGAAGCCATTCAAGTTCGATGACGGGCAAGGGACGGCCTTCGGTCGTCATACGAGGCGCGGTAACCCGGATCTCGACTTCCTCACCAACCTGGGCGGCCTCGAGCCCGCCCGGCGCTTGAGGCGTCTTGACATAGGGTGCCAGCGGATCGGCTCGCTTGCCGCAGGAAAGCCCGGAGCTTGCAGCGAGACAGAGAAAGAGAGGCAAGCCCCGCAGGGGTCGGCGTCGCATGAGGTGCGGATAGTATAGAGAGGCGATGAGTTTTCCTTTCCTGAGGGCCATGGCGATCGTGGGAGGTGTCTATGATCTGGCCCTCGCCCTCCCCATGCTCCTGGCCCCCGAATGGACGGCGCGAATGTTTGGCGCGCCCCCGCCGGTCCCAGTGGTGAACGCTCAACTGAACGGCCTTTTCACCCTCACCCTGGCCCTCGGGTATTTCTGGGCGGCCCGAGACGTGAACGCCCGCCGTGGGTATCTCTGGATCGCCGGGGTCTTCGTGAAACTTGCAGGGGCTGCGCTCTTCGCCCTGGATCACGTCCTGCGAGGCTCGCCCTCGTCGTTTCTTCTCTTCGCGGTGACCGACGGTTCCATCGCTCTCCTCACCCTGGTCGCCCTGGTGGTTTCTAGTAAGCCTTCGTCTGAATCCGCTTGAGCAGCTCTTCCTTTGAGATCTTCCCCAGGGAGAAGGCGTCCAGGTCTGTCTTCTGAGCTCGGACAACCAGGGTGCGGGCCGGCTTGGCCTTGACCCAGGGTTGCGGCCGCGAGACCAGGTCGACGGAGGTCGTAATCATGTCGGCCGGCTGAAGGGACTTCAGGAGGAAGGAGTCTTCGAGCATCGTGGCAAGCAGGGCGTCTTTGACATCCTTCTCGACCTGTTCGGGAGGCCTCATGTCTTCAGGGGCGTCCTCGAGAAAGAAGGCCAGCGGACCTGAAAAGCTCATCGTGGTCGTCGATTCTGAAAGACCCGGCCGGAGTTCCGCCATGAGCTGACGCTCCGCGTCGGCAAACGCGGCGTCGGCCTGAGCTCTCATGCGCTCGGCTTCCTTGCGCGTTTCGCGGATTCTTGCCTCAAGGTCGGTCAGATCGCTGGGTCTCTTGCTCTTGATTACAAGAACCTGAGGTCCGGAGGGCGAACCAGAGACTGAGATCTCCGGCATGGGCTGACCGGACGGGGGCGGCGGCGACACCGGCAGGGATCGCGGAGGCAGGAGGAAGATGGCGCCTTCACCCTCGAGGTATACAAACCGTGTCTCGGGCAGGCCGGAGAGGAAGACCATCGGCTCGGCCGGTCGGCAGGCGCTTGAGAGGCGCTGTTCGAGACGGGCGGAGAAACGCTGGAAGTCGGCTCGCTGCTCGGCCGGGGGCGCGTCGGTCGCGAGGGCGAGGGCGAGGGCAAGAGCGATCAGCATGGGCCGATGGGGACCAACTCAGCGATCCTGGGGCTTGGCCGTGACGCGGACGAGGTTCTTCATGAGTTCGCTGGTACGCGCGGCGTCGGCGCCGGTCCGGGAATCGATATAGGCGAGACCCGCGGCGATTTGGGCCATATCGTACTGACGCTGCAAATCGTTCTCTGTCCGGAGTCCGGCGAGGCGAGCCTCGATCATCTGGGCCTGCCTCTGCTCGCTCGCCCGGAGGAGCTTTTCGATAGCGACGGTCGAGGGATTCGAGCCGGCCTTGAATTCGGCTCCCGGTGGTGCGGACAAGTCCGGGGCCTGGGTCAGAGCGCGGCGCAGATCGTCGATCTCCGTCTGGTGCCGGCTCTCCTGCTCTCGGATCATTTCCTGAAGCTGGTCATACGAAGCGTACTGAGAACTGGGAGCCGCACCGCCAGTCGCGGGGCCGGAGGCGGGACGGCCCGCAACCGTGGCCGGGTTGGCCGACATCGCGACGAACGCATTCCGCCCCGCCACGGCCACTCCGATGCCGAGGACCAGGCCGGCGGCCGCGGCGAGCCCAGCCGGAAACCACCGTGCCTGAACGGGCGACCGTGGAAGGGGCACCGCCGCGGGGAGGCTCCAGTCGCCCATGATCTTTCGAACGCCTTTGAGTTCGGAATACTCGGCTCGGCAGGGTACGCATTGAGCGAGATGCTCTCGTGCGCGGGATCGCTCAGCGAGGTCCCCGTCGTCGAAGAGGAGAGCGATGATGTCGTCGCGAAGGGCTTCGCAGGAGGGGGTGGCCGTCATAGCTGTTGACCCGAAAGAAAAATGGAGTTGATCCGCAATGTCTCTCCGATCCTAGGATCCGGTTGAATCGGGTAGGGTGGAGGCGCCGGTCACGCCGTCCCGTGCGAGATGGTGTTTCATCTCAACCAGGCCGCGATAAAGGCGCGTCTTGACCGTCGAGGTGGGCAGGCCGAGGGTCTCCGCAATCTCGACGAAGGTGAGTCCTTCGTACTCCTTTAAGATGATGACCTCGCGCTGATCCTCGGTGAGTTTCTGGATGGCCCGGCGCACGCGACCGGCGATCTGGTTTCCCTGGGTGAGTTCGAACGGAGATGGGCTCTTCGAAACGAGCGCGGGGGTTTGGGGTTCCGGTTCATCGAGACTGACATAGCTCTTACCCTTCTTACGACGCAGGGAGTCGCGACAAAGATTGAGGGCGATCTGGTAAATCCACGACGAGAACTTGGCTTCACGCTTGAAGGCTTTGAGACCCCGGAACGCCCGAAGGAATGCCTCCTGGGTGATGTCTGCCGCGTCCTCGGTCGACCCGAGGACCCGCCAGACCGCGCCACGGATTTTTCCCTGCCACCGGGACACAAGCTCGTCATACGCGGCCAGTTGGCCTGCTTGAAACGCCTCGACGAGTTGCTCGTCTGACATCTGTGAATTAAGCATCAGCCGGAAAATTCCTGGCCTGTATCTTGAGACGCGGGACGAACCTGGACAGTTTCAGGACTTTGGATGCGACTGTTTATATATATCAAGCAAGTATTTTGGATTGACGTGGGTGTATCGCTGCGTCGTGGAGAGACTCGAGTGGCCTAGAAGTTCCTGTATCGACCTCAGGTCGCCCCCCCGCTGAAGAAGATGGGTGGCGAAGGAGTGGCGCAGGGTGTGTGTGCTGGCTTTCGTTCGAATTGAGGCTCTGACCAAGCCTCGCTCAACGATCCGCCTGACCGTACGGTCGGAAATTGGCTTACCGCTCTTCCCCACAAAGACGGGATCTGGCTCGGAAATGGTCCCTCGGGTTGCAAAATATTCAGTTAAAGCCAAACTTGCCGGTACACCAAATGGTACCCAGCGTTCTTTTCTTCCTTTACCAATAATACGTGCTGACCTATTGCTCATATCCACATCTCCAAGAGCCAGGCCCACGATCTCAGAACAACGCATTCCGGTTGCATACAGCAACTCCAGAACAGCGAGGTCTCGCGTTTCAGATTTATTCGTCTTATCAGAAGACATAACCAAGTCCGCGGCTTCGCCTTCCTGCAGGTAAGTGGGAATACGAAGATCCTTACGTGGGCCCACTATGCTCCGCGCCGGATTCCTGGTGAGAGTTCCCTCTCGACACAGGAACCGAAAGAAGGAGCGAAAGGTAGCGAGTTTCCGACCCGACGTCGTCGCGGACGCCTTTCGCGCATGAAGGTCCGCGAAGAAGGCTCGCAGCAGCCAGAGGTCGATCTCGGCGACCATTGGCTCATGGCCGAGACGAGCTCCCGCGAAGGACTTGAGTTGGCTCAGGTCCTTCGAGTAGGCCCGCAAGGTGTGCGGAGACGCATTGCGTTCGTTGGCGAGGGAGGCGGTGAACCGATCAATCTCGTCCCGCATGCCTCATGCTACGACCGTATCGCTGACGCCCGTCCCCTTGAAGCCCCGATCGACGAACGCGGCGAGGAACGCGAGAGCCCGCTCGGACAGCGCCCGACGACGCAGCCGTTTGTCCCTGATGGTCTCAGCGAGATCAGGAAACAGCCCGAACGCGATGTTCGTGGGCTGGTAGTGCCCGGGATCGCTGCCGGAGATGTAGCGCCCAAGGGCGCCCATCGCGGTTTCCGCCGGAAAGGCGGCGGGCTCGTCGCCATGCGCGCGCGCGGCGGCGGATATTCCGGCGAGAAGGCCGGAAGCGGCCGACTCCACATACCCTTCAACACCGCTCATCTGGCCGGCAAAGAAGAGCCCGGGGCGGCTCTTCGCTTCGAACGTGGCGTGGAGCGACTTCGGCGAGTTGATGTAGGTGTTACGGTGAATCATTCCGAATCGAACGAATTCGGCGCTCTCCAGTCCCGGAATCATTCTGAAGATCCTCTTCTGCTCCGCCCACTTGAGGTGAGTCTGGAAACCCACCATCGAAAAATGGCTGGCCGCCAGATTGTCCTGGCGCAACTGCACGACCGCAAAGGGTCGGCGGCCGGTGACCGGATTCAAAAGGCCCACCGGCTTCATCGGCCCAAAACGCATGGTTTCGGGACCACGACTGGCAATCACTTCGATGGGTAAACAGCCTTCGAAGAAGAACTCTTTTTCGAAGTCCTTCACCTCGGAACACTCGGCGGCGTTTAGGGCAGTGAAGAAGGCCCGATACTCGGCCTCATCCATGGGACAGTTGAGGTAGTCGTCCGTCCCTTTCTGATACCTGGAGGCTCGAAACACCCTGGTCATGTCGATGCTGTCCGCCTCGATGACCGGGCTCACCGCGTCGTAGAAATGCAGGTGCGTTTCGCCCACGAATCGGGCGATATCCGCGGCGAGAGCATCGGAAGTGAGAGGCCCCGTGGCCACGATGGCGAGCGGCTCGGTGGGAATGGACCTGAGTTCTTCGCGGTGAATGACCACCCCTGGAAGTTTGTTGATCTCTTCGGTGATCCTTTGGGCGAACAGACCTCGGTCGACGGCCAGAGCGCTGCCGGCCGGGACGCGCACTTCGTCGGCCACCTTGATGATGATGGAGTCGAGGCGTCGCATCTCTTCTTTGAGAATGCCCGCGGCCTGGTCGAGATCGTTCCCCCGCAGTGAGTTGGAGCAAACGAGCTCCGCGAAATCGGAGGTCTGATGAACCGGGGTCTTCAGCACCGGCCTCATCTCGTAGAGATCGACGCCGACACCGCGCTTCGCGAGCTGCCAGGTGGCCTCGCTTCCGGCGAGGCCGGCGCCCACCACCACGACTCTCGGGATAGGCGTCAACTGGCCTTCTCGACTGCCGCGGCGGCAGCCGCGGCGGCAGCCGCGACCGCCCACTCCGGAGCCCCATCCATGGGCCGTTCGTAGCCGCACTCGTCGTCGGAGCACGCGATGACCCATCCCTGTTTCTTGGTGTCTTTCTGAAGCAGAAAGGGCTTCGCGCACTTGGGACACGGCTCGGCCAGGGGCCGATGGTAGGCGGTGAACTTGCAGAGGGGATAGCGACGGCAGCCGTAGAAGGGCTTGCCAAATCGACCCTTGCGCTCGACCACCTGACCTTCATGGCACTCGGGACACAGTAGACCGATGTCCTTGGCTTCCTTCTTCTTGATGTACTTGCAGGTCGGGTAATCGGAGCAGGCGATGAAGTTGCCGAAACGGCCCTTTCTCCAGGCGAGCGGTTTCTTGCACTCGGGGCAGAACTCGTTCTCGATGGGCTTGAGCTTCTCGAGCTCGAGCCGGCCCTCGACGCCGCGCACGAGCTTCTTCGTGACTTTGCACTCGGGATACTTCGGGCAGGCAAGGAAATAGCCAAATCGTCCCTTTCGAGGGACCAGCATTTCGGCATGCTCCGGACAGGGCTGGGCCAGAGCCTCCTCGGACGCCTCGGGAACTCCCTCCGAAGCGCCCGCAATCTGACGGGTGGTTTTGCAGTCGGGATAGTTGGAGCAGGCGAGAAACCGACCGTACCTCCCCCACTTCATCACCATGGGCGAGCCGCATTTGTCGCAGACCTCGTCGGTCTTCTCCTCGACCCCTTTGACCGATCGCATCTTCTTGGAGGCGAGCTTGAGGTCCTTCTCGAACTTCTTCCAGAACTGGTTCAAGGTGTTGAGAAGAGTGTCCTTGCCTTCCTCGATCTCGTCCAGTTCGTGCTCCATCGCCGCGGTGTACTCCACGTTGACGATGTCGGCGAAGTTCTCGACCAGAAGATCGGTGACCAGGAAACCGATCTCGCTCGGCCAGAGGCGGCCTTCGCGCTTTTCGATGTAGTCGCGCGCCTCAATGGTCGTAATGATCGACGCATAAGTCGACGGCCGGCCGATGCCGTTCTCTTCGAGTTCCTTCACCAGGCTCGCTTCCGAAAAACGCGGAGGCGGCTCAGTGAAATGCTGATCGGTGTCGAGCTTCTGAAGCTTGAGCTTCTGGCCTTCCTCGAGAGGAGGCAGACCCTCCTTGGCTTCCGGCTCGGTGTCGGCATCCGCGGCGGCCGGGCCGCCCATGGCCTCGGTCTTCTTCGCCTTGGCCTTCGCCACATCTTCCATGGACTCCTCGTAGACCGCGAGGAAACCCTTGAACTTCATGACCTGGCCACGAGCGCGCAGCAGATAGGCCCCAGCCGTGATCTCCACCGCGGTCTCATCGAACACCGCGGGCCTCATCTGCGAGGCCACAAAGCGATTCCAGATGAGTTCGTAGAGCGCTATTTCGTCTTTGCCAAGGTGCTTGCGCAGGCTGGACGGCGTGAGACTGAGGTCCGTCGGGCGAATCGCTTCGTGCGCATCCTGAGCGCCTTCCTTGGTCTTGTAGAGAATCGGTTTTTCGGGAAGGTAGTCCGCACCGTAGCTGGAACCTATGTGATCGCGGACCGCCAACAGAGCGTCGTCGGACACTCGGGTGGAGTCCGTTCTCATGTAGGTGATGAGACCCACGCTGCCTTCGAGGCCGACCTCGAGGCCTTCGTAGAGTTTCTGGGCCACCTGCATGGTCTTTTTGACCGGGAAGCGCAGTTTGCGGAACGCGTCCTGCTGCAGCTTCGAGGTGATGAAAGGCGGGACCGGGTAACGCTTGCGTTCCTTGCGGGTGACCTTCGAGACGGCGTAGGCCGCTTTCTCGAGATCCTTGCGAACGGCCTTGGCGCCTTCCTCGTTGGTGATCTCGATCTTCTCGCCGTTCTTTCGAGAGAGGCCGGCGGGGAAGATGGGCGGAACGCCGGAATCGAGGCGTGCTATGACCGACCAGTATTCCTCGGGCACGAAGGCCTTGATCTCGCGATCGCGTTCGCAGATCAGGCGCAGGGCCACCGACTGGACGCGACCAGCCGACAGGCCGCGGCGGACCTTGTCCCACAGGATGGGTGAGACCTTGTATCCCACCAGCCGGTCAAGAACGCGCCGGGCCTGCTGGGCGTCCACCTTCTGAACATTCAGCTCGGCCGGATGTTCGAACGCTTTCTGAATGGCGGTCTTGGTGATCTCGTGAAAGACCACCCGCCGGAATTTCGTCTTGCCCTTGGCCTTCTTGCCGCCCAACTCCTGAGCCAGATGCCAGCAGATCGCTTCGCCCTCGCGGTCCGGATCGGCGGCCAGGAACACTTCGTCGGCATCCTTGGCGGCCTTCTTGAGCTCGTCCATGATCTTCTTGCGGGTGGGCAGGACTTCGTAGTCGATCTCGAAGCCTTTCTCCACATCGACGCCCAGTTTGCTCTTGGGCAGATCTCGGACATGGCCCATGGAGGCCTTAACGGTGTAGCCCTTGCCCAGGTACTTATTAATGGTCTTGGCTTTGGCGGGCGACTCAACAATGACGAGGCGATTTGACAAGATGAAAGGTCTTTCTTCCTTAGCTCGAGGGATGGCGTTTCCTTTCTAGGTTATGCCGGACTCGCGCTGCGAAACAAAGCCCCGGGCAATCTTTCGATCTTTCCGTCGAGTTCGAGCTCGGACAAACGGGCCATCAGAAGAGGCGGAGCAAGGCCAGTATCCACAGCAAGTTGGTCGACCGATTTGGCCACGGAATGGCCCAGGCGATCGAGAATCGGATCGTGGGCCGGAGAAGTGCTCGGAGGCGGTGCGGCGTCGATTCCGAGGTGCTCGAGCAGGTCCGAGACGCCGCGAACCAGGGGCGCGCCGTCTCGGATCAACAGGTTCGGCCCAAAGGCCAGGGGATCCCCGGGACGGCCCGGAACGGCCAGCACGTCGCGGCCTTCTTCGAGCGCCACCCGGGCGGTAATCAGGGCTCCGCTCCTGGCCCCCGCCTCCACCACCAGAACCGCCTCGACCAGGCCGACGATGATGCGATTCCTGCTTGGAAACTGCATCGGAGCGGGCCTGGTGCCGGGCGGTAACTCCGAGAGAACGGCCCCTCGCGTCTCGATTCTCGCCGCCAGGCCTTCGTGTTCGCTCGGGTAGACGATGTCGACGCTCGAGCCAAGAACGGCGACCGTCGTTCCCCCCCCGAGGAGAGATCCTTCGTGAGCGGAGCCGTCGATCCCGCGGGCCAGGCCCGAAACAACCTCGATCCCGTGCGTGGCGAGGCCATAGGCGAGATCTCGCGCCAATGATCGACCCGATCCGGTGGCTCCCCTCGCCCCGACCAGGGCCACGCGACGAACGCCAGGGAGCAGAGAACCGCGGATGAAAAGAATGGGAGGCGGATCGTAGAGCGCAGCCAGGGAGGTCGGATAGGCGGGAGAGCCCAAAACGACGAGGGCTTGGCCCAATCGCCGCGCCTGATCGTGGATCCTCGCGGCTTCTCGTCGCGCCGATCCACTCTCCAGGAAACACACGGCCGGCTCCCCGACCAGTTCGACGAACCGTCGCGGGCTTTCGTACAACTCATCCACGCCATCGACCCGAACGAGTCTCGCAATCCGGCGGGCGCTGAAACCCGGCAGGCGCATCAGGGTGAGAACGCGAAGGATTTTTTCTTCCATCCTTGAATTGTGGCGGCCAGGCGGTCCGGACCGGGTCCTCGACTTCAGGGCCGTGGCCAATTCCGGCCAGGGTCAGGGGAGGGAGGGGGTGGAGCGCCATAATTGGCCCTCAGGAAGGCCATGATTCGCTTCGAAGAGATCGCCGAAACGGTTCAGCTCCACCACCCCGGAGCCGACCTCGACGTCTTGCGGCGGGCCTACGTCTTCTCCGCGGTCGCCCACAAGGGGCAGGTGCGCGCGAGTGGCGAGCCCTATTTGTCGCATCCCCTGGAGGTCGCGAGCATCCTGGCCTCCTGGCGTCTCGATCCAATCTGCGTGGCGGTGGGACTTCTTCACGACGCGCTCGAAGACACCCTCGCCACTCCGAAGGAGATCGAAGAAAAATTCGGCCCGATGGTTCTTCACATCGTCGAAGGCCTCACCAAGATTTCACAGATCTCCTTCTCCTCGGTCGAGGAGCGTCAGGCCGAAAGCTTCCGCAAGCTGCTTCTCGCCATGGTGGACGATGTCCGCGTCATTCTCGTGAAGCTTGCGGATCGACTTCACAACATGAGGACGCTTGAGCACCTGAGCGAGGAGAAGCGGGTCCGAATCTCAGAAGAGACCATGGAGATCTACGCCGCCCTGGCCGGCCGCCTCGGGATGAGCCGGATCAAGAACGAACTCGAGGATCTGGCGTTCCAACACCTCGAGCCCGAGGCCTACTCCGTCCTGGCCAAGCGGGTCGAGGCGCGCCGCCCGCAGGCGGAGGCGATCATCTCCAGAATGAGCGGGGTGATTCGCGATCTCATCGCGGAGTCCCATATCGAGGCTCGCATCGATGGCCGGGTGAAGCGGCTCTTCTCCATTCATCAGAAGCTCATCCGGCAGAAGATCGATCTCGATGAGTTGTACGACTTCATAGCGCTCAGAGTGGTGGTGAAATCGGTTTCCGACTGCTACGCCGTGCTGGGCCTTCTTCATCACTCGCTCAAGCCGGTCCCCGGCCGCATCAAGGACTTGATCGCCATCCCTCGCCCGAATGGCTACCGTTCCCTTCACACCACTCTGGTCGGCGACCATGGCACGCCCTTCGAAGTTCAGATTCGGACCGAGGAGATGCACCGAGTGGCCGAAGAAGGCATCGCGGCTCACTGGAAGTACAAGGAAGGTCAGCCGGCCCTGACTCAGGAGGACGAAACGTTCGCCTGGCTGCGACAGCTCCTGGAAGACGTGCAGGACCCGAAGGAGTTCCTGAGTTCCTTGAAGCTCGACCTCTACCCGGAAGAGGTCTATTGCTTCACCCCCAAAGGGGCGGTGCGAACCCTGCCCCGTGGGGCCACACCCATTGATTTCGCCTTCGCTATTCACACCGAGGTGGGGCAGCGGTGCGTGGGCGCACGAGTGGGAGGAAGGATCGTCCCTCTTCGAACCAAGTTGAAGAACGGCGACATCGTCGAGATCCTGACCGCTCCCGGCCACCACCCCAGCCGGGACTGGTTGAACTTCGCCGTGACCTCGCGCGCGCGCTCGAAGATCAAGCACGACCTGCATCTGGCGGAGCGGCAGCAGGCTCGGGATCTGGGCCGCCGGCTGCTCGATCGCGAATGGAAGAAGTCCCCGCTGCGAGCGAAGACGATTGAGGAGGAAACGACTCGGATCGAATCTCTCGGACGCGAGCTTGGGGTCGGAAGTCGGTTCGAGGATGTCTTGTCTTCGGTGGGCTTCGGCCGGATCGACGCGGCTTCCTTCATCGAGAAGCTCGTGCCCCCGGAGCTTCGGAGCAAGGCCACACCACCGGCTCGATCCCCGCGTTCGGTGACACCCGGGGAAGCCCGCATCTCGGTTCAGGGTGTGGATCATCTCCTGGTGTACCGGGCCCGGTGCTGCTCGCCGATTCTCGGAGATGCGATCACCGGCTACATCACCAGAGGCCAGGGGGTCTCCGTTCACGCCGAGACCTGTCCCAACGTGAGGAATGCCGTGGTGGACGCACAACGCCGGGTCGCGGTCTCCTGGGACGCCAGCCCGGGCGAGACCTATCCCGTGCGCCTCAGCGTCGAGGTCCACGATCGGCCGGGCCTTCTCGCCGCCATGACCACGGCGGTGTCCGACCAGGGTGGAGACATTCGACGGGCCGAGGCGCGCACTTATGATGACCGCCCGGGGGTCGTGGATCTGGTGGTTCGGGTCAGGGACCTCGACCACCTCAAGGCGCTGGTCCGGTCCGTCAAAGACGTTTCAGGCGTCGCGCGGGTTGAACGAAGATCACTGGCGGACACATAGCATCAGGAGAGCCTGACCATGCCCAAGAAAATCACTCTCACGGACCGGGCTCCCGCACCGATCGGCCCATACTCTCAAGCGGTCGGCATCGGCGATCTCTTGTTTCTTTCCGGACAGATTCCCCTGGATCCGAAGACGGGGGAGCTGGTCGATGCGGATATCGAAACCGCCACCGGCCAGGTCCTCGAAAACATTCGCGCGGTTCTGGAGGCGGAGGGTCTGGCCTTTCGTCACGTGGTGAAAACCACGGTCTTCATGCGCGACCTCGCCCTGTTTCCGCGAATGAACTCGGTCTATGCGAAGGCGTTCTCCGAGAATCCGCCGGCGCGATCCACGATTCAGGCGGCAGCGTTGCCCAAAGGCGTGTCCGTGGAAATCGACGTCGTCGCGTCTCGACTCGCTTAGAGCCCCCCGAAGAGAGGGGCCCGCCCCTCCAAGACCGGCCTTGGAAACAGCTCACTAGCGCGTTGGTGGGCCCGCCGGGATTCGAACCCGGGACTTACCGGTTATGAGATTGCGCTTCTAAGACTAGTGAACTGTTCATAATCAACGTTGACTTGCGGGACTTGGCTTGAGTGGGTGACATATGGGTGACAAATCATCAAAGTACCCCCCCTCTTTTCGATGGGCTGGGCGACTCCAAGCTCGACCTCGGCCCAGCTAGAGTCGGACCATCGCCAACGAAGAAGCGGGTTCAAGCACCAAGCGTCGAACTCTCCTGCGGCGGCCTGAGAACCATCGGAGGAAGAAATGGCCGACGACCTTGGTCCCCTCGTAGTCGCCCGGCGAACCGGCTCGGAGCGTTTCACGGACAGAACTCGTGACCTTGGCTCTGACTTGCTCAGCTTTTGGCGGTGGAGCGCGTCTGACCTGGTGGCAAATACAACGCGGGGGGTCGTGGCCGAATACCTCGTCGGGACCGCTATCGGCTGCGACATTACCGGCGTCCGCGATCCTTGGGCGGCGTTTGATCTATGTAGTCCTTCTGGAATCAGAGTTGAGGTGAAGTCCGCTGCGTACCTTCAGAGCTGGCATCAGAGACGGCTATCCACGGTTTCTTTCCGCACACGCCGAACCCGGGCGTGGGATCCCGCGACAAACGAACTCGCCGAAGATTCAAAGCGCCAAGCTCATGTCTATGTGTTCGCACTGCTCGCACGTGAGGACAAGGCAACCCTTAACCCGCTGGATGCTAGCCAGTGGCAGTTCTATGTCCTGGCTACCAGCGTCTTGGACAATCGCACGCGCAGCCAGCACTCGATCACGTTGCCGATTTTGAGGAGGCTTACCCACCACGTCAGCCACGCCGAACTTGCCGGCGCGGTTGAGGACGCTGGGCGATAGCGCCCAGTTCGCAACGGACCCGCCCCGGCATCTCGCCCCGGTACCCTTGGCCAATGGCGAAGCTCACAGACGAAGAGGCCCGCGAGATCGAGGAGGGCATCCTAAACCTCCGGGGTCCCATCCGCTCGCAGGAAACCAAGACAGGCAACCGAGCCAGATCACTCGCTTGTTCCGCCGTCTCCATGCGCACGGACTCATCGCCAAAATCCCGCGCCCGCGCCGCTGGCGGGTCTCCCTGGCCGGTCGAAGGACCATGTCCACCGCGATCAAGCTCAGGGAGGTGGCCTACCCCAGTCTCTTCGCAACCGCCGCTTGATCGGTACCAACATCTTCGCGAAAAGCGAAGAACCTACGAAGGAAAGATTTGCACTCAGATAAAGCAAGAAGCCCGCGCTGTGCGCGGGCTTCTATTCGTTTCGTTACTTTGCCGTTCTTACGGGAGGAAAGAACCGACCCAATCAAGCGACCAGGATCGATCCATACGGAAGACACCACCGGTCCCGGCGCAATTGCCATTGACACCGTAAGAGGTCACACCGGCAACAATATTGCTGCCACCGAGGAAGTTGGGACCGCCCGAGTCACCAAAGCAGGTGCCGCCGGTATTGGCATTGTTCGAGAGCAGCATCGAGAAGTCACCGGTGAAGCCGGGGACGTTGATCTGGTTCAATTTGGGGTTTGCAACCATGCGGACGCGGTTGGCAACAGTCTGCCAAGAGGCGGCATCGGGGAAGCTCTTCTGAAGACCATAACCCACTGCCGTGAAGGTGACATTCTGCAGACCACGTTTGGTCTTGAGAGCATCGAGTTGATTCAAGGAGGGGAGTACTCCGTATTCACCATTGGGGCTGGGATATTCGGTATCCAGAACAACCACACCCACATCCCGAACGAAGAACGCGTTGGGGTTGTACTCTGGATGAGTCTGAGGCGTGCCCCCGACCTCCCCAGTGAAGGGATAGCCATTGCCAGGCCGGCCGGCATCAACATCGTCAGAAAACCATATTTCGACATGAACTGCCGGGGCTTCCGTGCAATGCCCAGCTGTCAGGAACAGGGTGGGGGAAAGCAGGGTGCCGCTGCAGCGCCAGAGCGGTCTCCCGGTGGCGTCCTGGGCCACCATCAACCCGACAAACGGATGGCCATTGCCATCCAACTCACCATCGGTGATCGCGCCCACCGGGAAGGCGGCAAGGGCAACGATCGCAATTACTGAAAACAAGGCAAAAAGCATTCTCCTGCGCATGAGATTTATCTCCTTTGGAAAGATCATGAGTAGTTTTGACATTGACCGAACCTTCGAAAAATTCGTCGTGCCACCTCGTCCGAACAAATAACCGCCGAATCGAAAAACACGGCGGTCTGGCGGTCCCACCGGGGCGGGATCCATCACTTTGCGTCACCGCCTCACGACGGGTCTGTCTTTTCGGTGTATCCGGATCATATTTCTCTCAAGAGGAAAGTCAAGTAGCTGTACTGGTTCAGTACATCGGCGAGATTGTAGGTGAAACAAGCGGGTTCGCGAGTCAAGACCAGGCCGGCCCGGTTCGCCCGGATACGTTTGCGAGGCGCTCGGAGCCCCAACCGCGCCCCAGAAGGCCCGCACATTTCCGCCCGGAGAGACCCTTCGTCACCTCAATCCCGCCCGCCGCGCAGGCTGCGCCCGCCTGGCCTCGTTTGAGCCGTTCAGAGACGGCCTCAGGGACGCCTCAATCCCCTGAACTGGGCGGGCCCCAAGTTATGGAGCGTCGCGCCCTTGCGGCCTCGGCCCGCCTCCTCGCCCTGGCCTGCTTCGCCTCCCTCCTGTGACGCCCCGCGAAGCGTCACAAAGGCTCGGAGAGGCTGCCCAGGTGTCGCCCTAGCCTCTCCGCATGAACCACCGACACAGGACGTATCAAGCCTTTTCGCAGGCGAGAGAGCTAGTTCGGCAAGCGATGTTCGACGGTCGGCTCCCCGCCACGGACGCGGACCGAATCAAGGCCGCCCTGGATCGCGTCGCCGATCTGGTCCTTTGCCCTCCGTCTCGAGGAGGGCTTGGTGAGCCCACGCCGACCGACCGGCTTCAAACAAACTAGGCGAGAACCTCGGCCGCGTTCCTCTCGCAGGACTCCTCGCGGCCGAGGCCTACGACGATCATCCTCTGCCCATCGGCCGCGGCCAGACGATTTCGCAGCCGTACATCGTCGCGTTCATGACCGAGGCGCTTGGTCTCAAGGGCGGCGAAACGGTTCTCGAGGTGGGTTCCGGGTCCGGGTATCAGGCGGCGGTTCTCTCCCGCATCGCGGCGAGGGTGTTCGGGATCGAGATCGTCGAACCGCTGGCCCTTGAAGCCGCGACTCGGCTCAGGGGGCTTGGTTACAAGAACATCGAAATTCGCGCAGGCGACGGCTACGAGGGCTGGCCCGAACATGCGCCCTTCGACGCGATTATGGTCACGGCAACAGCGCCTCGCGTGCCCGAACCGCTCAAAGAGCAGCTAAAGGATGGAGGGAGGCTCGTCCTGCCTGTCAGGGACTACGTCCAGGAGCTGAAGATCGTGACCCGCCGCGGAGTCAGATTCGAGGAACGCGGCGTTCTGGCGGTGACGTTCGTGCCGATGACCGGGAGGATACGCAAAGACTGAGTTGTTTTCGCGCAAACCAAGGTTTCGGGGGCGGCTCTCTCAAGCGGAGGCGCGGACCGCGGCTGCGGGCCGTAGAAAAGGCTGGAGACGAGCGTAGGTCAGCGACCGCAAGATCCACTCCGCCGGGCCGAAACGGAACCGGGCCAGCCACCATCGGCTGAACCCGGCCAGGACCGCGAAGAGAAACAGGCCGGCGAGCGGAGCGTGCGACCGGGTCAGCCACTTGATCGCGAACCCATATCCATCGAACAAGACGCTGATCACGGCGAACTGAAGGATGTAGTTCGTGAGAGCCATCTGCCCGGCGGCCCCGAAGACGGCCTGGAGCCGGTGTTCCCAGGTCCGGGAGGCCGCGACAAGAAGGGTGATGGCGGCGGCGTAGGTCAGGGCGAGGTAGCCATCGTCAAACAGACCGAGGCCTGACCGAAGGGAATCGGCCATGCGACGCGAGGCCATGGCGTCCGCGTCTGGCCAGCGGACGAGGCGCTCGCCCGCCCAGAGCGCCGCGCCCACCAACATCACAACCATGAGCGCGCGGCGATGATCGTGGGGCCGATCGAACATCCCGAGACGAAGGGCGAGAAGGCCGACCAGGAAGATGCTCAAGGCTGAACTCAGGGAATCCAAGGCAAGGCCGGGCTCGCCGCGCGACCAGTCCCCCCAAAGGTCCAGGCGAGGGCCGCGGTACACCCAGACGAGTCTCGCGGTCTTGAGGCGGAGAAAGCTCGTTCCCTGTTCAGCCGCGCGGAGGTTTGAAAGCGCCTCTTGCCGGGCCGGAGAGGCCAAGGGCTCGGAGGCGTAAATCGCGTTCGCCCTCGCGGCCCCCAGCGTCGCCCACTGGTAACTCCCCAGGGCGACATTCCACATTCCGATCAGGGTCGTACCGATGGCCAACGCGGCCAGCAGCGCTCGAGTCGACCAGCGCCTAATCAGAAGGAGCCAGACCCCGGCGCAGGAATAGTTGATCAGGTCGGTGAAGCCAACCAGGACGCCGGTCAGCACGCCAAAACCCGCAACCCCGACCAGTCGCCGCAGGAACCTCCATTGGCCTTCCTCTCCGCGCGCAGCCGCCCGGCGCAGTTGGATGGCGAATCCCACCCCGAAGAGGAGACAGAACAGCCAGCGGGACTTGTTGGTGACGAGGCCCGAGATCGCGTGAGAAATCACGAGGTCCAGGGAATCCGTGCCCGCGGGATTGGGGTTGAGCTCAACGAAATGGACGATGAACATTCCGAGGATCGCGAAGCCTCGGAGAATGTCAAGCACGACGAGGCGCTCGGGCGGCCGTTGGGGGGAACCCGAGACCGGGTGGTCGTCAACCTCCTCCAGTTTCTCCATAGAACAAGACCCGGAGCGTAAATCTTTCCCTCGTAGGTTCTTCGTTTTTCGCGAAGATGTTGTGCTGATTTTAGGCGGCGGTTGCGAAGAGACTGGGGTAGGCAACTTCCCTGAGCTTGATCGCGGTGGACATGGTCCTTCGACCGGCCAGGGAAACCCGCCAACGGTGCGAGCGCGGGATTTTCGCGATGAGGCCGTGCGCATGGAGCCGACGGAACAACCGAGTGACCTGGCCCGGTTGCCTGTCTTCGTCTGGTGCGAGGGGATAGGCGGTGAGCCCCAACTTCTGTCGGACGTCGCGGTTGGTGAAGCCGTGCAGGGCGTGTTCCCCCGCCAGAAGCACCTCAAAGAGCATGCGCTCGTTGCGCGACAGCGGATTGAAGGCTCTGACCGTCCTGCCGTCTTTGGTCGGTGCCTTGGTCGTCAACGCATCGAGATCCCGCACGGCAGGAGTGGGATCTTGTACCTGGCTCAAAGCATCCAGGTATCTGACATTGCTTTGGGCCGAGATCTCTCGATATCGGAACAACAACGTCACGCTCTTTCGTAGGGGAACCCATGCCATCACATCATGGCCCTGGCGACGTACTCGCCGCCGCACCCGGAATTCCTCGGGGTTATTGATCACTGTTTCCACCCGCAGCACGGCCCCTTTGTCGTACATCTTGATCCAATTCAACTTCATCCGATGCTTCACCCGCCGGCCAGGTATCCGCGAGCCTGGAACTTCCACCTCGCGTTGGTCGGTCACCACCTCGCCCTGAAAGTGGCCGGTCAGCTTGCGACCGAGGAAGCTCATCACGTCGGTCGCGCTGAAGTAGAGCGCGCTGTACTGGCACAACCGGGGCATCAACTCCTCGAGGTCCGCGCGCTTGCGAAACAGGATGTCGGTCGAGTACTCGGACTGAGCGGTCACCCAGTAGTACCGCAAGGGGTGGAGAGCACCCTTCTGGCGAAGCAGCGGATTGACGCGCAGGGCATACCGATCGAGCACATGAATCCAATCCACTCGCTCGAAACCGTCGGCCAGTTTCTGCGATTGCTCGAAATCGCTCAGACGCACGAACGCGTTGTCGAGTTTCATGTACTTGAGATGGTGGCGATCGAGTTGCCGAGCCAGCCACTCGTGGCCGTTGACGTAGATCTGGATTTGGCACGGGAACCAGCTCTGGAGCTTGACGTGGATAAGCCCCAGGTCCTTGTCGAGGAAGTAGTAATAGAAGTGGAGACACTTGCGCTTCGCCGACTGCACGTAGGGTGATTGACCGTTCCAGACCAGGGAGAACGTGCGGCACGGCTCCACCACCGACAGCACGCACACCAAGCCCTCCGTGATCCCATAGCGCTCGGCGATCTCCCGAGCCAGATCTTCCTTCTTCGTCGCGTGACTCAGATACTCGTAGGGGCGGCCTTCTCTTGTGCACAGATCCAGAGCGTGCCTCTTGAGCCGCTCCGCCTGGTCGAGCAGGAACGACTTGAGGATCTTTCCCCAGACCTCCCGGCTCTTGAGAAACGCGGCCATCGCGCCGCCGTTCATGATGGGCAGGTAGCCCCGGAAGAGGACCCGGTCAAAGCAACCCAGAGTCCCAACGATTCTGTCTGCGTGCTGTTCGATGAACTTGTCCATGCACGGGATCAGAACAGCTGGAACTGGGTGGGGCAAGTCAGGGGGGTCGAAAACCGCTGGCACTCGCCTTGGCGCGGGGCGGTGCCCCGCATTGGTTGCGGCCGAAGGGCCGCGGTAGGCGAAACGAGCGGGATTTGCCAGTCCATTCGCGCGGCCGCGGAGCGGCGGTGGGCGTCCGGCCGGCGCGCTCCAGGAGCAGACGGGCGCGCCTGACGGGGCCTCGGAGGGGCTGGCTAGACCGTCTGGGTGACGCTCTGGGTGACACCGGGGTGACAAACTGTCCGATCACCCCCGGTTCTTCCCGAACGTCGACGAATAGGAGGCTACCACACGAAAAGGCTCAAAACCGGCGTAAATTCCAGCCTCTGAGCGAACTTGCGTTCGTGTGCGTTCAGCGGTGTTGGTGGGCCCGCCGGGATTCGAACCCGGGACTTACCGGTTATGAGCCGGCGGTTCTGACCGCTGAACTACAGGCCCGTCCCAGAGACTAGCAGGGAAGGGGTTAGGGCAGAACCGGGGTTGCGGGCGGTTGTACGACGACCTCGGGCCGATAACCATCGATGCCCGCGTTCCCCGCGCCGCCCGAAGGAACAACCACCGTACTTGGATCGGTGCCCGCGGTCTGCACCAGATTGGGCGGAAGGGTGGAGTTCACGACATCCACGGTGGCTATGCCCGGGGCGACGCCGGAAGCGATGTAGACGCCGGTCGAATCAGTCACCGCGGAGACGATCTGGCCATTCGTCGCCGTGATCAAAACACTGACGCCAGGCAACCCGGGTTCGTTCGCGTCCTGCGCTCCGTTGCCGTTGTTGTCGAGGAAGACCAGGCCCGTGACCGATCCGCTCGGCCCGCCCGGAGGTGTGATCGTGGGCAGGTAGCCGTCGATTCCCGCGTTGACCGTACCGCCCGAGGGAACGAGCGCCGTGCTTGGATCGGTTCCCGCAATGGTGTGGGTCACACCCGGGGGCAGGGTCGAATCGACCACGTCGACCAAAGCCGTGCCCGGTGGAACATTCGTCGCCATGTACAACCCGCTCGCGCCGGTGACGACCACGAAGGTTTGGCCGTTTTGGGCGGTGATGGTGACGCTCACGCCGGGAATCCCGTTTTCGCCTGGGCCCTGGACGCCGTTCCCATCGAGGTCGAAGAACACAAGACCCGTGACCGTCCCGCCCCCGGGCGCAGGAGGAGGTTGGTACCCGTCGATGCCGGCGTTGTTGATGGTCCCGGCCAGAACGTTGAGCGAGCTTGGGTCCACTCCCGCCGTTTGAGCCAGGCCCGGAGGCAGGGTCGAGTTGTCGACATCGACGGTAGCGGCTCCGACGGGCACGGTTGGGGCGGTGTAGACGCCGTTCGGACCGGTGGTCACGGTGATCGGGGGCCCGGACGCCGGAGTGATCGTCACCTGGACGCCCGGGTATCCAGGCTCCCCTGGATCGCGGACTCCGTTTCCGTTCGTGTCCTGGAACACGGTGCCGGTGACTCCACCGGTGGTCGCAGAGGGAACCGCGGCGTTGAAACCATCGAATCCCGCGTTGGTCAGGCTGTTCGGAGCCACGACCAGGGCGCTCGGGTCGGTCCCCGCGGTTTGAGTCAGGCCGGGCGGCAGGGTCCCGTTGACCACGTCGAGAGTGGCGGCGCCGACGGCCGCATTCAGGATAGCGTACGCTCCCGAGGTGTCGGTCGTTCCGGACAGAACCTGACCCGTCGAGGTCGTGAGGAGAACCATCACCCCGGGAATTCCCGGCTCCCCTGCATCCTGCGTTCCGTTGGCGTTGAGATCCAGGAAGACGACACCGGTGACGGTTCCCGACGGACCCGCGGCCCCCGCGAGTCGATAGCCGTCGACGCCCGCGTTGGCGGCGCCTCCGGAAGGCACGGCGACAGCACTTGGATCCACACCCGCGGTCTGAAAAAGGCCCGGGGGCAAGGTGGAATTCACGATGTCCACCGTGGCTGGGCCTGCGGGAACGTTGATGGCCGTATAAACGCCGGTGGCATTCGTGGTCACATAGAAGATCTGACCGTTCGCGGAGATGATCTCGACGCTCACGTTGGCTATGCCGCCTTCGACGCCGTCCTGAACCCCGTTTCCGTTGTCGTCGAAGAACACGACCCCGGTCACCGAACCCGTGGGGCCGACCGGCGTGACGGGCGGTCGGTAACCGTCGACCCCCGCAGAGGTAGGAGGACCGGCCACGACGACGACCGGGCTTGGATCCGGTCCAACGGTCTGGGTTACGTTCGGAGGCAGCGTGCTATCAACGACGTCCACCGTGGCCGCGCCCACCGGCACGTTCGTGACCGTGTAGACACCGTTGCCGTCGGTAGTCACGATGAACAGCTGCCCGCCGAAAGCGGTGATGATGACGCTGACGCCCGGAATCCCCGGTTCGCCCGGATCCTGGAAACCATCGCCGTCCAGGTCGAGGAAAATGAGACCGCTGACTCCGCCAAGTCCACCCGTGCTTGGACCCACGAGATATCCATCGACGCCGCCAAACGTACTCTGTCCGGCGAGCACAACCACTGAATTCGGGTCGACGCCCGCGCTGGTGTGGACAGCACCCGCAGGCAGCGTGGCATCGACCACATCGATGGTGGCCGGACCCGGCGGCAAGTCGGTCACCGCCCAAACCCCGTTGGAAGCCGTGGTCACGAGGTGAGTGAGCCCCTGCGCGTCGCTCACCACCACACTGACTCCGGGAAGGCCCGGTTCGGTCGCATCCTGGACGCCATTGTTGTTGCTGTCCATGAAGACGACGCCAAACAGCGCGCCGGTGGCCACCGGGATCGCGGGAGGCAGGTAGCCGTCCAGGCCGGCGCTCGTGGGCAGGCCCGAGGTCACGTTGACCGTGGTTGGGTCCGTGCCGGCGGTTTGCGACAGGCCCGGAGGCAAGGTTGAGTTCACGATGTCCACAACCGCCGAACCTACAGGCACTCCGTTCAGAACGTAATCACCGTTCGAGTTGGTGGTCACTGCGGTGACAAAACCAGTGGCGTCGGTGATCGATACGCTGACGTTCGGGATTCCCGGCTCGTTCACACCCTGGACACCGTCGCCGTTCAGATCGAGGAACACTCTTCCGGTGATGGCCCCGGTCTCGCCCGGCGGCCTGGGTGTGGGCGTCGCGGTTGGCGTGGCGGTTGGGGTTGGGGTTGGGGTCGGGGTGGGGGTTGGGGTTGCGGTGGGCGTCGGCGTGATTGTTGGAGGGGCGGTTGGGGTTGGAGTTATCGAAGGCGTGGGGGCAGGTCCAGGGGGAACGGGGTTCCCGGGCTTTCCGGTGTCCGGCGGGGGCTCCGGCTGAACCGGCGGTGGGGATGCGGGTCCCGGCTCGACGCTGGGATTCACGCCCGTGAGGCCTCCCGAGAGTTTTCCGCCGGCCGTGAGTCTTCCAACCGCCGTCTGAATCACGCACGAAAGTTCCGCGGCAAGCTTCTTCGACCAGGCAGCCCGCAGCCAGTCTATGGCTTCACGGGCCTTGTCGCGCGTTATCGGTCCCTTGGGACCAGGATCGAACCCGACCCTTTTCAGCGTGGTCAGGTAATCGTCGGGGGAGGCCTTCAGGCGCTGAAGCCGAAGGCGGCCCACGGTTGCGCCGTTGGCGAGAAGAACCGCGAATGAATGGCGTCCGGCGTTGAATTCGCTGGTGAGCAGCGTGCGCCATTTCGGGGTCGGATCTCCCGTGGGACAGATGTCAGCGCGGCGACATGAGTCGGCGAGCCAGGTTTGGCCGGCACCTTCCGTGGTCCAGGCCGTCACCGCGTACAGACCCGCCTTCGGGATGTCGACATAGACAATCGCATGAAGGCCTTCCGCGGTCGCGCGAAGCTCAAAGTCCTCGGACTCGGTGCGCGCCAGGCTGACCGCCGAGTCGGGCGCCAGTCGGTCGAATTTCCCGGCGCGGATCTCGATCGGTTCTTCGGCGGGCGGAAGCTCGCTTTCCAGGTCCAGCGCCTGCAGCAGGGTCCGCGCCAGATCTTCGTCGGTGGTCAGGGCCGGAGCACGCCATCCATTTTCAGGTTCGATGGGATGAAGACAGGGCGGCGAAACCTGAATGGACTCAAGAGATGTCCCGGGGGGCAGAACCACCGAGAGAGTGTGGTTGCCGGGTTCCATGCGGATCCAACCGAGGTCCACATCGCTGTATTCGTTCCCGCCGCCCGTGGGTCGATGCGTCTCGACCGCGTCGAGCTGTCCGTCCTTTCGGATCTCCACCTGAAACGGCCGATCCGGCGCGCCGCGAAGCCGCAGGCGAACGTTGTAGTCGCCATTTCGGATGATGGGGAGGTCGTATGCGGTTTCACCAGGCTCCGGGCCCGCGTCTATGAAGCTCCCCCGTCTGGTAACGCCGGTGGCCCGTTTATATTTCGACGCGGGGAGGACCTTCTCGTCCGTCCAGGCCAGGGATCGGAAGAGTTCCGTGGCGTTTTCGGTGCCCTGAAGGTTGTCCTCGAAACCGAGGCTTCGCATCATCATCCGCGCCCACTCGGAGTGGGTCACGGGCGATCGGCGAGGGTCGCCATAGAGGGGGACGAGGACGGCCATGGACAAGGCCGCAACGATCCCAAGTGCTCGATTTGTCTTCATGACGTACGGGTCTTCCGCGGACAGAAACACCCACGATTTCGGAGAGAAAACCGAATGGAAGGAAAAAAGAAATCAGGAGATCGATTCAAGAAGAGGTGAAGCCGAAACTCTATGCGAACCCCTCGCATTCGAGGAAGCCGGGGTGTGATGCCTCTCACGGGTCCGAATCAGTCCCCACGGCGGGACCGCAAAGCATTAGACTACATTTAAATTGTTCAATGCAAAGAGCATTTGCCGACGAAAACCGCGCCCTGGAGGCGCACTTGAAACTTCGGGGCCTCAACCGGAGTTCGCGGCGGGACGTGGTCGTCAGCACTTTCCTCGCCTCGGACAAACATCTCTCGGTTGACGATCTTTACAACCTCGTCCGCCGAAAGTCGCCGGGGATCGGGCGAACCACGGTTTACCGTACCCTGAAACTTCTGGAGAGCGCAGGTCTCGCCCAGTCCCTGGTCCTCAAGGGAGAGACACGCTTCGAACGCGAGCTGAATCGACGGCATCACGATCACTTCATCTGCAGCCAATGCGGCGCGATCTTCGAGTTCAGCTCGGACGAAATCGAAGCGCTCCAGGAAGGTGAGGCTCGGAAGATCGGCTTTCGCATCGAGGGCCACCGGCATCAGGTTTTTGGGCGTTGCGCGAAATGCCGAACGGAAGAGAAGGGGAAATCATGACCGTGCGAGTGTCTCGAATCGAAATCCGCCATCTTGAGATGCCTCTGCGCTTCCGCTTCGAGACGTCTTTCGGGGCGGTGACGCAGAAGTCCTTTCTGCTCGCCCAGATCTTTTCAAAGGACGGCGCATGGGGCCTCGGCGAATGTGTGGCCGAAGACGATCCCTACTATCTCCCCGAGACCAACGGCACGGTTTCGCACGTGATCCGCGATTTCCTGGCTCCCCTGGTCCTGGCCCACGCTTTCGAGGGCCCAACGGAAACCGACGGGTTGTTTTCCAGAATCCGCGGCCACGAGATGGCCAAAGCCGTTCTGGAGATGGCGATCTGGGACTTGTTCGCCCGCATCCGCGGGGAGTCCCTCTCTCAGACCCTGGGAGGAACCGCACGGGAGACGATCGCCGCCGGGGTATCCATTGGACTGCAGCACGACATTCCTTCACTCCTGAAGAAAGTGGGCGAAGAGGTGGCGGCGGGCTACCAGCGGATCAAGATCAAGATCAAGCCGGGGGCCGACGTCGATCTCGTCCGCGCCATTCGAAAGGAATTCCCTTCCATTCCGCTCATGGTGGATGCGAACAGCGCCTATACGCTCGCCGACGCTTCCCGGCTCAAAGAATTCGACGCGTTCAATTTGATGATGATCGAGCAACCGCTCGCCTGGAACGACATCATCGACCACTCGAAACTGCAGCCTTCGCTGCAAACCCCGATTTGCCTGGACGAGTCGATCACCAGTGACGCGGCGGCGCAAAGCGCGCTTTCGATCGGCGCCTGCCGAATCATCAACATCAAGGCCGGAAGGGTGGGCGGACTTCTGAATTCCCGGCTTATCCAGGCGACCGCAGCCGCGCGCGGCATTCCGGTGTGGTGCGGGGGCATGCTTGAATCCGGGATCGGCCGCCTGGCCAACGTTCATCTGCAGACCCTTCCCGGATTCACGCTTCCCGGGGACACCTCGGCGAGCGCACGCTACTTCGAGGAGGATCTCATCGAACCTGGAGTGGTGGTCGATTCCAACGGCCGGATCAATGTGCCCAAAGGTCCCGGATTGGGGCACGAAGTCGTCTGGTCGAGAGTCGACCGGGCCACCGTGCGGCGCGAGACCCTGACCCTCTGATCCCCTCTCCGCCGGGCGTCCATGCACCATCCAAGGCGCAGGTCAGATATTCTCTGCCCTGTACCTTTTGACCTATGGAGCAAACTCTGGTTTTGAATGCGACCTACGAGCCCCTGGGTGTCGTGTCCTGGCAGCGCGCCATGACCTTGTTGTATCAGAACAAGGTCGAGGTGGTCGCGAACTATGAGCGCTTCGTCCGCGGGGTCAAGGCCAGGATTCAGCTCCCTTCGGTGCTGCGTCTCTTGCGCCACGTGCGTCTTCGGCGAATCTTCTCCGAAGTGCCGTTCTCCCGCGCGAATGTCTACGCCCGAGACGAACACCGTTGCCAGTACTGCGGCGGCGAGTTCGACGCTCCGCATCTCACCTTCGACCACATCGTCCCGGTGGCGCGCGGTGGTCTCAAGACCTGGGAGAACATCGTCACCTGCTGCACCGAATGCAACCGACGCAAAGGGGATCGCCTTCCGGAGGAGCGCGGCATGCGGCTCATCCGCAGACCCCGCCGGCCCGACCTGCCCCGCGCCCTGGCCCTGATATTCGCCAATCGTTTCGCCCCCGAAACCTGGCGCGACTATCTCTATTTCGGACGTCGTTCGCAAGGCTCTTTCGGAGGCCATGTTTGAGTCTCAAGGGCGAACTCGGCACCATGTCGCTCTCGGACATCCTTCAGTGGGTGTCGCAGGGCAGAAAAAGCGGAACCCTGCATGTTTCGCGGGGTGCGGTCGAGAAACGAATATCTTTTGCCGGCGGGGTCATCCATTCCTCCTGGTCGAACGACCCGCGGGAGTCTCTCGGCCAGTTTCTGGTGCGGGATCGTCTGGTCTCCGAGGAGCAACTCTTCCGCACCCTGCTCAAGCAGGAGACGGAGGGCCGCCCGCTCGGAGCCCTGCTCGTCGAGCACGGGCCCCTCACGGACGAAGACCTCCTGCGCATGCTCACCCTCAAGGCGGAAGAGGCGATCTACGACCTGTTTCACTGGAGCGAGGGCCACTTCGAGTTCAAGGATGGGCAGATCGAGAGAGAGGTGCCCTTTCCGGTCGATCTCGATGTCACCACCGTGATCATGGAAGGCATTCGCCGGATTGACGAGTGGGACCGGATGAGGGCGGTCATTCCCTCGACCGAATCAACCTTGAAGCCGCGGGGTCAGCCCGAGGATCCCGTCGATCACGAGGTTCTCCTCCTGTGCGCCGAAGGAAAGAACGTCACAGAGATTGCCTTCGCCGTCCGCCGAACCGTTTTCGACACCACGGTCATGCTGTACGAGATGCACGGCCGGGGCCTCATCGAAGTCGACAAGTCCGGAACCTCCCCGGACTCGGTGGAGACGGTGGTCCGCATTCAGCGCGCGCTCGATCTCGCCCGCAAAAACATGGACGAGGGCGATTACGACGCCGCCCTCAAGAGCTACGAAAAAGTCCTGAAACTCGACCCCTTGAACCAGCATGCCAAGAAGGGTCTCGTCATCTCCATCGAGGGCCGGGGCCGCAATCGCTCGTTGCAGCGGGTGCCAAAACACAGGATTCCCAAACTTCTCCTGTCCCTCACCGACCTGACCAAGGAGAAATTCGACCCCCGCGAAGGATTTGTCCTTTCCCGGGTGAACGGGGAGTGGGACGTTCAGTCGATTCTGAAGATCTGCCCGATGCCCGAAGAAGAGGCGATGCTCATCTTCTCGAGACTCGTGGAACGAAATGTCATCGATCTGGTCGAGCCGAGCTAGGGCCGCCGATCACGCGAAGGGATAGCCGCCCCGGTCCAGGCTCAGGGCGGCCAGGGATCGTCGCAACGGGATGGCGGGGAGAGCCGGCCGATCGGTGAAACGCGCGACCGCGTCCATGCAGGTGGCGAGCATGTCGCCGCTCTCGATCGTGGGCAAGGCTTGCCGAGCCGCCGCCTCGATTCGACTCACCGCACCCTCGGCGAAGACCTGGAGTGCCTGCGCAAAGGGCGCAGCCGCTGCCTCTCCGTCGCGCTCCGCCTTCTTCCGGGTCCTCAGGAGAGCGCTCTCGAGCGCGTAGGTTTCGATGGCCACGTCGGCAAAGAAACCCATGACCTCCTGCTGATCCTGAAGCTGGGCCTGGAACTTCTGCGCGGCGAGCGCCAGAAGCATGAGCGATATCTTCTTGGCGCCCTGGGCAAGCCGAATCTCCGTAGCCAGGAAACCACGATCCTGCGCCGAAGGTCGGCCTTCGGGACGGGGCTCGTCCATAAGCGCCATGGCGGCGTCGAAGAGGGGCAGGGCGCCCTTCATCGCCCGCCGGACCAGACGGCCGGGCACGAGCAGCCGGTTGATCTCGTTGGTGCCCTCGAAGATTCGATTGATGCGAGCGTCGCGATAGTAGCGCTCCACCGGATAGTCCTCGACGTAGCCGGCGCCGCCATAGATCTGGACGGTTTCATCGACCACGAAATCCAGAACCTCGGAGCAGAAGACCTTCACGATCGAGCACTCGGTGTCGTACTCCTCGATCCGCTTGAGCGAGGTCTCATTGTCGTGAATCCCCTCGAGGTTCGCGTCGATCATCCCCGCGGTCCGATAGACCATCGCTTCGGCGGCGAAGATCCGCGCCGCCATCTCGCCGAGCTTCGACTGGATCAGACCAAAGTCTCCGATCTTCTTGCCAAAGGCGCTTCGCTCGCTGGCGTATGTGCAGGCGGCCTTGAAAGAAGCTTTCGAACCCCCTACCGTACCCGCACCCAGCTTGAATCGCCCGATGTTCAGAATGTTGAAGGCGATCTTGTGGCCCTTGCCGATCTCACCCAGGAGATTCTCCCTGGGAATGACCGCGTCTTGAAGAATCAGGGGACGCGTGGAGCTTCCCTTGATCCCGAGCTTCCTCTCCTCGGGCCCCAGGGACACCCCGGGCGAACCCTTGTCGATGATGAAGGCCGAGAAATGCTCGCCATCCACCTTGGCGAAGGTGATGTAGACATCGGCAAAGCCTCCGTTGGTCAGCCACATCTTTTCGCCGTTCAGGATCCAGCTCTTGCCGTCCTTCGAGAGAACCGCGCGCGCTTTCGCATTCAGCGCGTCCGAGGCCGATGAGGCCTCGGAGAGCGAGTAGGAACTGATCCATTCTCCGGTGCCGAACCTGGGCAGGTACCTGGCCTTCTGTTCGTCGGTTCCGAAGTAGGTGATGGGAAGCGTCCCGATTCCGGTGTGGCCCATGAAGGTTACGGCCCAGCTTCCTTCCTCGGCCGAAATCTCGGAGGCGAGGCACCCGGTCACTTTGCCCAGGGCCAGGCCGCCATATTCCTCGGGCACTTCGATGCCCAGAAGACCGATCTCGCCGGCCTTCCGCATCAGTTCCCGAATGGCCTCGTAGTTGAGTTTCAGGATCTCCGCGGTCCGGGGCAGGACATCTTTCTCCATGAACTCCCGACCGGTCCGGGCGAGCATCACCTGTTCGTCGGAATAGTCCTCGGCGGTGAAGATCTCGCGGGGTTGAAGGTCTTCGATGAGAAAGCCTCCGCCCCTGGACGCGGCGGGCGAAACGGCGGCAGTGGTGGTGGTCAAGTTCTCTTCCTCGAAAAAAGGTGCGGCGGGCGATGGCGGCCCGCGGTCTAGGCGTACATCCGGTCGATCAAATCCTTGTGCCTGGCTTCCACCACCCGTCGTTTGACTTTGAGAGTGGGCGTGAGTTCGCCGGCCTCGATGGAGAATTCATGGGGAAGCAGCGTGATCTTCTTGATCTTCTCGTACTGGGCGAACTCGCTCGACAGGGAGGCGATCGCCTGCTCGACGATCTCCATCACCCGAGGATCCGCGACCAGAGCTTCGCGGGAGACGTTCTCGATGCCGTTCTGGGCGGCCACTCGAATCAGGTTCTCGAAATTCGGCACCACCAGTGCCGTCGGAAAGTGCCGCGCATTCCCAACCATGACGATTTCCGCGATCAGCGGGTGCGCCTTCAAAACGTTTTCGATGGGCTGGGGGGCGATGTTCTTACCCGCCGAGGTGACGATCAGGTCCTTCTTGCGATCGGTGATGTAGAGATACCCGTCTTCATCGATCCTACCGATGTCCCCGGTATGGAAGAAGCCCTCGCGGTCCATCACCTCGGCCGTCGCCTCCGGCTTGTTGAAATAGCCCTGCATGACGAAGGGGCCGCGGGTGCAGATCTCGCCGTCTCCTTCGATCTTGACCTCAGCCCCCTTGATCGGCTTTCCCACGCTGCCCTGGCGATTGCTGGTCGGCGTGTTGACCGAGATCACGGGCGAGGTCTCGGTGAGACCATAGCCTTCGAGAATAGGAAGGCCCATCGCGCCAAAAAAAGCGCCGATCTCCCTCGGCAGGGCCGCTCCGCCCGAAACCGCGAGCCTTATGCAGCCGCCGAGCCGCGCCCGGACCTTGCTCAGCACGAGACGATCGGCCATGGCGTGCTTGAGTGAAAGCCACCGCGAGACCGTCTCGCCGCGCTGTCCGGCTTCGAAGACCTCACGCCCGGTCGCTTCCGCGAAAGCAAAGAGCTTCTGCCGGAAGGGCGGCGCTGCGGCCACCGCCTCCCGCACCCGGGCCATGATCTTTTCGTAGAGCCGCGGCACGGAGATGAGGATGGTGGGCTTGATTTCGAGCAGATTGGCGGGGACCTTCTCGATGCCTTCTCCATAGGCGATGGTGACCCCGCGCTTCAGCATCACGAACTCACCGCCGACGCGCTCGAAGACATGGCACAAGGGCAGGAAGGAGAGGACCGAGTCGGCCGGACCGAGAAGCGAGAAGATTTCGCGCGCGCAGGCGGCCACATTCGACCCGATGTTCGCGTGGGTCAGCATGACGCCCTTGGGATCGCCGGTGGTCCCCGAGGTGTAGATCAGCGTGGCCAGGTCGTCCGGCCGCACGGTCATGGCGCGACGGCGAATGACGTCTTTGTCGAGGGCCAGGGCGCGGCGCCCCACTTCGCGGAGCGAAGAGAGGGTTTGGGCGCCCAGCACCGCGCTGTCGTCCATGACCACGATGTGCTGCAAATCGGGCGCCTCCGCCCGCACGGAAAGGAGCTTCTCGGCCTGGACCTGATTCGACGCCACCACGATGCGCGCGCCGCTGTCCTTCAGGATGTAGAGAATCTGATTGGGCGGAAGCGACGGATAGATCGTCACCACGGTGGCCCGGTTGCACAGCGCGGCCAGATCGCAATAGGCCCACTCGGGCCGGTTCTCGCCCAGAATTCCCAGCCGGTCGGCCGGCTTGAGGCCCAGACTCTCGAACCCCGCAGCGATCTCTTCGACCGCGAGCCGGAACTCGGCCGAGGAAATCGGGGTCCAGACCCCGCCCTTCTTCACCTTGAGGTGATCGGCCTTCTGGAACTCATCGACGGAGTGGTAGAAAAGTTCGGCGAGTGTCTCGGTCAAGTGCGTTCTCCGCGCGGTGCGACGCCCTTCGTGCTCGGCCTTCGTGAAACCACGTCGAGACCATCCAGAAACAGGTCGGTGACGGGCTCCGCCAAGTCCACCAGATTGTAGTGGGTGGGAGAGAGTATCCAGGAAGTCACGAGTTCGTCCAGGGCGCCGAAGAACGACTGAACGACCAGACTCCGCGAAATCGCGGGCTTGAAGACACCGGTCTCCTGGCCTTCTTCGATCACTTTCGAGAGCAATTCGAAGTAGCCGCGCAGTTCCTTCGAGGAGATCCTCGACAGAAGCGCCCTTTGGCGGAGCTCGGTCTGGAACAGAACGGCCACGTCGCGGCGTTCGCTGAGGGCGGTCAGATGATGCCGGGCGATGGCGAGGAGTTTCTGTCGCGGTGTGCGGGCGCTCTTGATCTCTTCTTTCGCGCGTGCCAGGTGCCGCTCCAGGACGTCGGCAAAGAGCGAGACGATGATGTCTTCCTTGTTCTTGAAGTACAAATAGATCGTTCCGTCGGCGACGCCGGCTGAAGCGGCGATGTCCCTCACCCGAGCGGTGAAATACCCTTTCTGGGCAAAGACCGCAACCGCGGCGTCGAGAATCTGACGTCTCTTGTCTCCTTCGGGTTTTCGAGCCATTTCGGACGGACTTTATTGGGCCGCGGTCGCAATCTCCACCGAGGGTGAGTCGATGCCCGCGAATGAACACCTTAGAATGGCATGAAGAAGGCATGAAGTTCCGCTATATCGCCATTGAGGGTGTGATCGGCGTCGGAAAGACCACCCTGGTGGAGGCTCTGGCCGAACGTCTCGACGCCACCGAGGTTTTGGAGGAGTGGGAGGAAAACCCCTTCTTGAAGCCTTTTTATGATGGCAAGGCCCACTCCGGCTTTCAAACGGAGCTGTTCTTCCTGCTCTCCCGCTATCGGCAGCAGCGGGAACTGGTTCAGCGGAAGCTCTTCGCCGATACGCTCATCTCCGACTACGTTTTCGAAAAGAGCCGCCTCTTCGCCTATCTCAACCTCGACGATTCCGATCTGCTGATCTTCGACAAGCTCTACACCGCGCTCTCCGAGGGCTTGCCCAGGCCCGATGTCGTCGTTTACCTTCAAGCGCCCACGGATTTGCTGATGAAGCGCATCCTGGGGCGCGGACGACCCGAGGAGCGGGGCATGGCGCGTGACTACATCACGGAGTTGGGGCAGGCCTACAATCACTACTACTTCCACTACGATGCCACCCCGCTTCTGGTCGTGAACACCGAGGACGTGGATTTCTCGAGACGCCCCGAGGACGTGGACGATTTGCTGAAGCAACTCCGAACTTTGTCTGGAGGGACGCAGTACTACACGCCAAGGCCCCGGGGGTAGTGGAGCCAGGAGCAAGACGTGGCATCAGTCTTCCATCACGATCTCTAGAAGACTCCGCCGCTCAGGGGCCGAGAGCGAGCGATGCGAGCCGGGGGGCAGCAACTCAAGTTTGAGGCCGCCGATAGCAATCCGCCGGAGCGAAAGAACCTTTACGCCCACCATTGCCAGCATTCTTCGAATCTGCCGGTTCCTGCCCTCATGAATGGTGAGCCGCAGACTCACGGTTTCCACGGAGCCGCTGAGACGACTGATCGTTGCGGGCAAGGTGCGCTCACCGTTGCCGATATCGAGCCCCCGCCTCAGGTTTTGGAGCGCCATCTCATCAAGATGCCGGTCCACGACCACTTCG
>JANODX010000242.1:0-27366 GCA_031412915.1 Vicinamibacteria bacterium
GATGCTCCGCCAGAGCTGTTGGCCGCGGCCTACCGGAACGGGGATGCCCAGGAGCCCGTGCGGGAACTGGTGGTGCTGCAGCGCGTCCTGGCCGACGAGGTCAACCGGGGCTACGACAACCTCGAACCGGAAATCGTCAAGGCAATCGACGGCGTCCGACCGCGTGACCTCGCCCGCGCCCTGGAGCTGGCGGAGGGCGGTACCGCGCCGTACCTTTCGGTGGAACTGGAGTCGGGAAGGCTCGTGGTCCTGGAGCGAACCGCGGTGCGGCGCCGGCAGGAGAACATTCTAAAGACCTACTCGGTTCCTGCCTGCCGGTCGGTTGAGTTGAATCGGAAGGGGCGGTAGACAAGAGCGTTCACCACGCGCGCCTTCGCCAAGCCTCCAGCCTGTGAATCAACGAAAAGGGCGAGGCCGCGCGAGTGATGGGGAGGTACATCCTCGTGGTGGCCGCGCACAAAAGGACAGGGCACTGGCCGGACCGAAGGCCCGGCGGCGCCCTACAACGCCCAGGTGACCCGGCTCTCGGAGCGCCTGGCCCCGACGGGCGCGAGGGTGGGCACGGTCGACAAATTCGCCCCCCTTCCTGGAATTCCTCTACAGCCTGAACCGCCTCAACGTCGCCACGTCCCGTGGCGAAGGCGATGAGGGGGGCCTGAAACGGGCGGAAATACAGATACACTCGCGCGGCGGGTTGGCGACGCCGCACAGGCCGAAGCAAGGCTGACCGGGAATGGGGTCGATATTGACGAGGCCGAGTGCTCTAATTCGCAAACTCGTCGTCGCCTAGTGCTGGGGGTGTTAAGGAGGCCATGGACTTCGCAAAGGACCTGCGAACTGGCGCAATCGTCGGTGCGGAAGGTGCCCGACGATCCAAGGCGTATGTGTGCCCACGCCCAGGCTGTGGAGGTTCGGTCTACCTGGCTCAAGGGGATGTGCAACGCGCCCATTTCCGCCATTACCCTGGGGAGGGGACAGCAGCCTGTGATCAATACTTCCCGGGTACCGGTCCCTTGGGCGGAGTCGATACCTCGGCAGTAGCTGCAGTCGTTGAGGACCTCCCCACTGAGCTTGGCCTGCTAGTAGAGCACACCGACAACCGGTGGGGGCTGGCGATACGCGTGCCGGAGATACCCAATTCTGAACTAGGGGAAGCCTCTCTGCAGACCATCGGCAAGGCCTTCATAGATGTCTTCGCAGGGAATCTTCTACTCGGTCGGGCAAGCGCGCTTGATGTTCGGCCGGGTATCGGGTCCGCCCGCGTCACTGTGCCCCCCGCCCTGCAACCCTATCGCTCACAGCCGTCTGGGGATTGGCCGTCCGGAATATCTCAAGAGCGCTGGCGAAGGACTGCTAGAGCCATGGCGACATTCGGTACTCTGTTCCGCCAGCATGATGGAGAGTGGGTCCGGCTAAGGGAGGGGTCCAGCGTCCATTGGGGTGAGGATCTCGTCCTGGTCGCCGACAAGCTCTCGCCGCCCCCTGGAAACATCGTCATCGAAGCCGTTGGCCACCTTCACGGCGCGGGAATCCAGTGGGTGATTCACCATCTGCATCTGCCCGAGACTGCCCTTGCGGCGGCCGAGACCTGGCTCGATCGACTTGGGCACCAGGTAACCGAGCGTCCTTGGGGCGTATGCCTCGCTTCGCCGGCCCGCGGTTACGGGGAACAGGGTGACCCGATCTTCTGGATCGGCGATACAGCCGTTCTCGAGGTGGAGGGGCCGGCGCCCAGGGCAGAGTGTCTGGCCGTGCTTGGCAGTGGGACGAACTCTCAAAGCGCAAGCTTCAGGGTCGGCAAAGACCGAAGGCAGTGTGTCGGCGTCTCCAGCCATGCTCCGGGAGGAGTGCGTTTCACGGTACGTACACAAGACCAGCGTGTGGACTTTCAGGTCGTCTTCGAGCGGAGGCCGGAGGAAACCGCCCTTCAGCGACTCCTCGAAGAGACTCCGCGCCTACGAGTCTTGCTGGGGGACACCTCCCTGGAGGCTTGGCGTGACCAGAACAGTCCGCTTCCTCTTTTCGACCGGCACCTCCGCAGTGTCCGGTTGGACGCAGGAGTGGCAGGCGTGCGATTTACGGTCACGGCCTGGACGGATGGCAAGCGCCGCACTCTCTCCCAGGTTTGGCTGAGGGAGGCAGAAATGTCGATTGCCTCAGCGCTGCCGACAGCCTCCAAACTCCAGGTGGAGGCAGAGAACCTTGGGCTCATCGAGATGGAAGTAGCACCAGCAAGACCGGTTTCAAGATCAGCTTCGCTCGACCGTCTTGCGCGGTGGGAGCGGGTGGTGGCGCTCATACCTTCGAAGGCCGCCCCGACTTCACCAGCCTTTGTTAGGCTGCCTTCCCGCGCAGATGTGTTCTTGCCGCAGACGCTTGGAACTGCCGACCTGATTCGCGGAAGGCTACACACGTGGAGGCAACGACAGTTGGAGGGCAACGGGTCATGAAGGTACTCGGCGTCGTCGCGTGGACAGCAACCGACAAGGGCGGTCATCCGATCGCGGGTGTTGTACCCCTCTTCGAAATCCAGAAGGCGGACTGGCGGAGGATCAGCCCAACCGAGGAGTTTCCAACACAAGGGCAGGCATTCTGGCCAGCTGCTCAAGGGGCCACCGAACGCTTGCTGGTGTACTTTCGGACCGAGCCGAATCCTGGTCAGAAGGACGAGTTCAAGGCCATTGACCCCAAGCCCGCTCCAGAGGTGCTTGACCTTCGAGCGGTTGGTGGACCAACAGAAGTGCGCGCCACGCTCGTGGCGGGCTTGGATTGGCATGGTGCTGCACCAAGCCGCGCCCTCCTTTGGTGCAAGCCGAATCTCCTCGTTGGGCCGGTTGAACTCGCCCTAGCCTCGAAGCGCCTTCTGAAAATCGCGGGGTCAAGTTTCCCGAAGGTGCCGACATTTACGGGCGCTGAGCCGCGCTCCATTCACGATGGAAGTCAAGAACGCCTAGTAAGGGTCGACGAGAGCGCGCCATCCGGCTACGTAGACTGGGACGATGACGCAACCGTCTTGAGGAGGGCGCTCCAGGCAGCTGTCCGGCTTGCGAAGGAGGCTGGCCGAGACACAAGCCAGTCGAAGAAGCAAATTGAGGAGGCAGCAGCAGCGCTGACTGCGCAAGGTGCAGGCCCCGATTCTCAGTTGGAGTTATCGCGACTCGAGCGAGCCCGAGGCCTGTGCGCAAACACGGCGCTCCTCGCGAAGGTTGCATCTGAGGTCGTCGATGCCCTCCGAAGCCATCCAGAGATTTCGGCAGCCCTTACGCGCCTTGAGGCTGAGACTCGTGCTGAGGCTGTGCGTGCGGCTCGGGCTGGTATTGAGCAAACGCTGGCTGGCGAACACCAGGCCGTACGAGAGTTGATCACCGTTCGTGATCGCACGAGGGACGAGGCCACGCAGGAGGCGAAGAGGCTCGATGGCCTCCGTGGAGAGGTCAAGGCCTTTGCGGATGAATCGACGAAGACGATTCGAGAGATAGAGGATGAAATGGGTCGCCGCGTTAGGTCAATCATGGAGCGCCCCTCCGAGTTGCTGGCGGAGGTGAGTGTCATTCGCCCACTGCTCGCAAGCACCTTTCACGTGGCTGCGAAGGACCAAACTCCTGTGCCTCTCACAGCTCAAAAGCCGCTCCTTGAGTGGTCTCGTGCCCGCGGGGACACCGTAAGCGACCGCGTGGCCCTTCGGAGAGTCCTCACGGCAGCGGCGCGTGCGCGTGGCCTAGCCCCCGCTTCGATGGTCAGGCTCCACGCAACCATCGCTGCTGGGCTAATCCCTGTCGTGATGGGTTCCCGGGCACTCGCTGGTCTTGCAGCCTACGCGCATGCCATTTGTGGCCGTCGCCTTGGAGTGCTCAGCGTATCCCCCGGGTTTGTCCGCCCCGACGATCTGCTCGGGAGCAATTGGGCTGGGCAGTTCGAGCCACACCCTACAGGGCTGCTCAGCGCCTCAACTGCGGCGGCACAGGCCGAGGGAGTGTCTCTCCTTGTTCTCGAGGGCGCGAATCGCGCACCGCTAGAGTGTTGCCTTCTTCCCTTGCTTCAGCTGCGAGATGGAGGCCTACCTCTGATTTCCCCTCAATCTGCTGAGACCTGGGAAATGCCGCCGGGTCTTCGACTAGCCGTGACCCTGGTCGTCGGTGCGACGACGGTGCCTGTCACTCCCGAACTATGGTTTCATGCGGCCGCTCTCGACCCAGAGCCAGACAGTGTTCTTGCGAGCCCCGCTGGCCCCGGTGACGCAGCGCTTGCGAGCGACCTCTTCGCCCTGGGCGACGTTCCGACAGAAGCCGTAGAGGGCCTCCTCGATGCTTGGCCAGAGGCGAGTGAAGTGCGCGCCGTGCTTGGACGCTTAGGGGCAGCGCTCACAAGGTTCTCTAGCGACATTCCGGATATCCAGAGGGCCCTACTGGAGGGAGTTGTGGTCCCGCTCGTGGTCACGACACTCCCCGAGCTCGATCAAGAGGAGGTGCTCCGGAAGCTCGATTCCGCGGAAGACTCGGGCCTCACTCTCTGGGCGAGGCGTCTTCGCAGAAGGCTCAGATAAGTGGAACTAGAGTTAGTGCCTCGGTCGCGAGCCACGAGCAGCCTGAGGAGCGGATTGTGTCTCGGAGTCGACTGCTCCCCCGCCGAGGCGAGGTTCGAACTTCTGCGCTCCCTTGTATGGAGTTTGTCCAGGACTGGCCCTGTATACGTTGCACGGCTGCTGAGCGCAGCCATTCCGTCCTGGCGGCTACTCTATGAGCGCGAGGGTCTGGATGAGGATACGCTGCGCACGGAACTTCGCGACGGTCTGTCTTTGCTGCTGGACGCCGGGGACCTAGTCGAGGTCGCAGGTGGGCGGTGGACGGCAGCAACGACAAGACTGGTTCGCCCAGAACTAGATGCTCAGTATCTTCTGATAGGCGGTGCGCCGCTCTCGGTCTTGCCTATCGCGCCAGAGATGGTTCAGCATCACGGACCCCACCGTCTGCTTGGCGAGTGCGAGGGCTTGACGTCGTTACTCCCGAGAGAGGACCTCTCAGCATGGGCGAGGATCCCTGATGGCACCCTCAACGAGTGGGCCAAAGACCTTCGCGAGTCCCTGGCGCGCGCGCCCTATGCTCCCATAGGGCACGAACGGTTCGAGTTCTACCTGCCGGGGGGCGCCCGCCTTCATGCGCCACAATTCAGGCGCTGGACCGAGGAGCCTGGGCCTGCGAGCGCAACGCTCTTGGCCCGGCGTACGCGAGTCTTTGGAGCCAGAGAGTATCGCCTTGTCGATGTAGCCGGGGGCCGGGTTCATGGATCGTGCGGAGTGCCCGCGGCTGATGCGCGTCGACTCATGTATGCGCTTGACTCCGAGGCCGAGAACCCGGTCCAAGCCCGACTCTCGGTGTTCGAGTCGAGTTCCATCAGGGTCGTGATGAGCAGTGAGTTGCCCCGGCCCGAGAAGCGAGTCTTGGCCTCCCTTGGAACACTCGATATTCCAGTCGAACGCCGCTGGGAGCGGAAGTGGTCATTTCGGCGGGGTGGGGAGCTTGCGCTAAGCCTCATCCGCGCTCTCGGGGTCGAAGTCGTCAACACGTCACGGGAGGGCCGGCGATGAGCACGCAGGTTGATCTTGGGGTAAAGGAAGTCGCCCGCCGCATCCACCTGCGGTTGCGGCGTTACCTGGAGGCTCAGTACCACATCCGAGACGCCGCCCTGATTGAGGAGCGCCTGTTGTTGCTCGAAGAACCAGGTGGGATTTCTCAGAGGCCGTTCGTTGAAGTGACGCCCTCCTACGCGGTGGCTGGCCGTTTCGCGGATCTCCAGATACCTACTCCCGTGAAGGATCTCCTAGAGGAACTTGCAGCCTGGGAGCCGGGCGTCGGGGTGTTCCCACCGTACCGTCACCAGGCGGATGCGCTTGAACAGTTCTTCGCGAAAGGAACTGCCAGCGACGATCTCGTCATTGCCACAGGCACCGGTTCTGGCAAGACGGAGACGTTTCTCTACGCGATACTGGGGGCTCTGGCGATCGAGGGACTCGAACGAAGGCCGTCGTTTCAGCAACGCGGCGTCCGAGCCCTGCTCTTGTATCCAATGAATGCGCTGGTAAGCGACCAAACGGCACGGTTGCGGCGGATCCTCGGTGACGTCCGTCTTGCCATGCTGATGCGAGACCGCTGGGGGCGACATGCTCGCTTCGGCATGTACACAAGCCGAACACCCTACCCCGGTGTTCGCACAAGCAACAAGGACGCTCGCCATTTGGATGCTCTGTTGGGCTACTACGAGCGCCTCGAGACCTCCCCTGATCCGGATGAGGCGGCGCTGGTCGCCGAGTTGAAAGCACGTGGCCGCTGGCCGGCAAAGGACGTTGTTCGTTTCTTCGCGAGGAACCTCGAAGAGAAAGTGGTCATAAAGACCGGAAAGAAGGCCGGGGGAGAGAGGACGCTCCATCACTGGAGGCAGCGCTTCCAAACACAGCCTGGCGACAGGGAATTGCTCACACGCCACGAAATGCATGAGCATGCGCCGGACCTCCTAATCACGAACTACTCGATGCTCGAGTACATGCTGCTACGTCCCATCGAGAGACCGATCTTCCAGCAAACGCGTGAGTGGTTGGCCTCCGATCCAGCAAACCAACTCCTTCTCGTACTCGATGAGGCTCACATGTACCGCGGCGTTGGCGGAGCCGAGGTCGGGCTCCTGATTCGCCGCCTTCTCTCGCGCCTGGGGATCGGAAGAGAACGACTGCGCTGCATCCTGACGAGCGCGAGCTTGGGGACAGGCTCGGAGGCCGAGCCGGCGGCGCGTGACTTCGCTCGTGGCCTGACGGGCGAGGCCGAGAAGAGAGGCTTTGCGATCGTGCCTGGCACCCGCGAGCACCGATCTGGGGCACGCCCAGGAACGCGCAGCGAGGCAAGCGCCCTCGCCTCCATCAGCCCGATAGTGTTGGCGGCCGCGGCGCTTGCGCCCAAGGACGCGAGTCACGCTATTCACTCAGTATGTGCTCGACTCGGCTGGCCTACTCCGCAACTTGACGGCACGATTGATCTCGCCGTCCGCCGGCAGGTGTGCCGCCAACTCACCGGCTTCGGACCGCTCGAACTCCTACTAGAGATGACTTCTGGCAATGCGACGGACTTTGCGGAGCTCTCGCACGCACTGTTTCCAGACAGCGAGCCAGAAGAGGCAGGGAGGGCGACGGATGGGCTCCTGGCTCTCGGGACGTTCGCTCGCCGAACAGAGGCAGGCCGTGAGGACCAGCCCCTGCTTCCGACGCGCGTGCACCTGCTGTTCCGCGGCCTACCTCCGCTGTACACGTGCATCGATCATGCGTGCAGCGCGCGGCGCAACACATCTACGAGCGCGCTCGCGGGGCGCCTCTACACGGAGCCTCGCACGCAGTGTGAGTGCGGAGCCCGCGTCTACGAGTTGCTTACCCACCGCGATTGCGGCGCGGCCTATATTCGTGCCTACGCAGTGGGCCCAAACCCCGAATTCCTCTGGCACGAGCGTGGTGGCACCCTGACGGACTACGGTCGGCCACTCCACGAGCTACACCTCCTACTGGAGGAGCCTCATCCCGGGCAGCGCGGCGCAGTCATCCCCATGATCGTCGACGCACGAACTGGGCGGGTGCTCCCGAGCACGATGAGCGGCACTCCAGGCACGAGGATGTGCTATCGCGCAGCTGAGCCCGCGGAGAAGGTGGTCAACACATCGACGTTCGGCGTGTGCCCAGCATGCACGGGGCCCACCCAAACAGGTGGGACGCTCAAGATCATGGATCTCGCGACCAAAGGCGAGCAGCCATTCGCAAACCTAGTACGGGAGCAGTTCGTCGCGCAGTCCGCGACCAAGGCTCTGAGCGAGCAACACCCGAATGAGGGCCGTAAGGCCCTGCTTTTCAGCGATGGTCGACAGAAGGCCGCGCGACTGGCGCGAGACCTTCCGCGTGAAGTCGAGAGAGACTCGTTTCGAGAGGCGCTTGTTCTGGCGTGTCAGGAGCTCTTAACCCTTCCGGTCCCCCAGCGCCCGGTGCTAGACGAGACACTCTACGCCGCGTTCGTCTCAGTGTGCTCTCGCCATCTTTTGCACTTCTTTGACGGGCACGATCAGAAGATGCTCCTCGAAGAGTGCGCTCGATTCCGACGCGACTACGATGCGGACTTGGATTTGGCGCTGGCGGACAGGTGGCGGCCGATTCCCCCGACCCGGTTCAGAACGGCGTTGCTGCGACAAATCGGGGACCCGTACTATTCGCTGGTGGCCGCGTGTGCCGCCGTGGTAGAGGTCGTACCGGCGAAACTGAGGCTGGTGTGCAAGCACCTCGCCGGCCTGCGGTCGGACGAGGAGCTGAGCGACATCTCGCACGCCTGGCTGCGCGAGATGCTCGGACGAAGCGCCTTCGACCCTTCCCTCAACAGAGATGCTCGGCTAGACGAGTTCGGGTACTTCCAGCCCATTCGCGCCTCGGACGGCGTGAAGCGTTTCTTCGACAAGGTGCGAGGACAAGCGAACCTAGGCCCTTCCGACGTGGAGCGACTTCGCGTGACACTCTTCGATGTTCTTACGCGCGAGGCCGGAACAGGGGATGACTCCGGTCGGCTCGTGGCAAATGATGCGCTCTTTCTTCGCATTGCTATTGACGATGTCTGGCTTCAATGCGTCGTGTGTGGCTACCTGCAGGCGAAGGCGTTCCTTGGTGTTTGCGCCAACTGCGGCGATTTACGGCTCGAGGGTCGTCCCCCTGAGCACCCTTACATGATCGCGCGGAAGGGGTTCTTTCGGGAGCCGCTGCGGGCTGTACTGCGCGGCGAGCGTCCCGTGCACATCACGGCCGAAGAACACACCGCACAGCTCTCGCAACGTGACGCGGGCGTCGTCTACGCAACGACAGAGGAATTCGAACTGCGCTTCCAGGACGTGCCTTTGGGTCCGGACAAGCCACCAGTCGACATCTTGAGCTGTACGACGACGATGGAGGTTGGAATCGATATTGGCTCCCTCACCGCGGTGGGGCTGCGGACCGTTCCGCCTCAGCGAGAGAACTACCAACAGCGCGCGGGCCGCGCAGGTCGACGTGGCACCTCAGTATCTTCCGTCCTGATGTTCGCTCAGGGCGGTGCGCACGACGCCCACTACTTCGCAAATCCTCACACGATCATCAGCGGACCGCCTAGAGCGCCGAGAATCAAATCAGATAACCGTCGCCTGGCTCGTCGGCACGTGAACTCGCACCTCTTGCAAACGTTCTTTCACTCTCAGCTTGATGCACTAAGCCCCAGTGAGTTGGGCGAACTGGCAAAGCATCGTCCGGGCATCATGAGCACGTTCGGCGACGCCGCCGACTTCTTCTCGGACTCGAACCGATTTTCTTTCGCAGCCTTCGAAGCCTGGATGCAGGGTTCAGTGCTGATTCCAAAGAGCCCAATAGTCGAGGAAGTGGCCAGATGGCTACCCACCACGATCGTCTCGGGTGGCGCAATCGAGGATAGGCGCAAGATGGTTCGCGGTATTGCGGACTCGCTACTCTCCAACCTCCGCAGCATGCGCGACGAGCAGGGCGCCGGGTCGCCCGCCGCCGGCAGCGAGTCTGAGGCAGTACAGGTCGATGAGGGCAAGGTGGGGGGATTGCTCGACCGATTCTTTGAGCGGGGGCTCTTGCCCTCCTATGCGTTCCCTACGGATCTCTGTAGCTTCGTCATCCAAGAGTGGGATAAGACCAACTCAAACTGGCGCATCAACGTCTCGGAGAGACCCCAACTGGGCAAGGCGCAGGCGCTCAGCGAGTACGCGCCCGGTCGCTTGCTCGTCGTTAACAAGCTGACGTATCGCGTGGGCGGCATCTTCGTGGAGGGCGCCGCAACGTCAAGTCCTGCGGCGGTCCTCTTTACGCAGGCGCTCAGCAGGTACGTCGGTTGTTCCCGTTGCTCGTTCGTCGCAATCGAGTCCGGTTCGGCTCCAGTTCACACGACCGAAGGCTCACCCTGTGCGGTCTGTGGCACGCCACTCTTCGTCCGCGAATATCTTGACCCCCCTGCCTTCACCCCGGAGGACGGCCGTGCCTTGCGCGAAGGAGATAGGGAACAAGACATCACCTTCGCGTCGACGGCTCAACTACCTGAGATTGCCGGCCGGGACGACTTCGAGTGGATCAATGGTCCAGGTGCCAATTTGCGTCACGCTTACGGAGAGGACGTACTTCTTGTTGTGGCAAACAAGGGCAAGGATGCTGCGGGTTTCAGCGTCTGCCAGAGCTGTGGGGCCGCCTGGATCGACGGGGAGGAACCCGATGGTGCGCACGGGCGGCCCTTCCTCGTGCCCAGGGCGGTGCTTGAGAGAGAGGGCGCGTCAACGAAGTGCGCCGGCGAGGTTCGGAGAGGTCTCTTCCTCGTCCACGACTTCCGTACTGATCTACTTCTGCTGCGTGGGAGTTTCCGGCGGCCTTTGGACTTCAGCCCCGGTCTGCCATGGCTCTTCGATGCGCTTGCAACCCTGGCCGAAGCGCTCGCTCTTGGGGCGAGTCTTCATTTGGACATTGACGCTGGGGAGTTGTCCGCGGGTTTTCATCTGCTGCCAGGGCTTGAGGACGGCGACCACGGTGTTGCCGAACTCTATCTGTTTGATACCGCCTCCGGCGGAGCGGGTTACGCGGCCGACGCGGGCGCGGACCTCGAACAGGTACTTGACGCTACTCACCGGGTCCTAAGGGACTGCCCCGGTAGGTGCGAGCGATCGTGTACGAAGTGCCTGCGACACTACGGCAACCGCTTTCTGCACTCGCGCCTCGATCGTCGACTGGCGTTGGACCTCCTTGATTTCTTTCGCCTGGGGACGCACCCGCGGGTTGCCACCCCGGCACGACAAGCGCACACCCTTCGGCCACTCGCACGGTTTCTTGAGTTGGAGGGTTGGACGACAACGACCAACGAACTCGGCGGCCTGCGCTGCGTGGGAGCCGGTGGGCACACTGCAATTGTTGGCACCCATCCCGCGCTCCTCGACCCGGAATTTGTTGATGGGGGTACTCCGAGCACATCCAAGAGCGGCGAGCGCCACATCATCTTGCCGGACTATCTCGTGGAGAACGATCTCCCCTCGGCATACCAGCTCACAATCGGGCACGGAAGCATGCCGCTGCGCCAATCCCCCGGTCGCGCTCAAGGACTGGGCCCTCAAAGCGGGATTCCGGTGGAGTTTGGTGTGAGGGACCTGCGAAGAGCAGGCGCCGCGGCCGTCGAGGGCACGGTGCGGCTGCTCGCCGACACGTCTCAGGAGGAGGGGGCCTTTGCCGTACGAGTGCCTGGCGATGGGCTTCGCCTGGCAGGCTTCTCTCCAGGCGCGTGGCTGGTCGTGCGTCCGTTCAGAAGTACCGACCTGGGGTCGGACGCCTGGATTGTGGTCCTCCGCAGCCGCGGGCACTTTGCGCCTACGGCAGCGGACTGGACGATTGCCCACGCGAAGACAGTAGCGGCCGACGGAGTGCCGGAACGCACTCAACTTTCGTATGGCAGCGCGACAGGTCGTGAATTCCGTCCCGAGCGCCTGGGACGGGCGGACGTAACGCTCGTAGCAACCGTTCTGTCTCATGCCACCCAGGCTTCTTGATGGCTCGGTTCATTCCGGAGGTGCCGCCCGGCGATATTGCGCACGACTCCGAGCGAATGGTCTACCAGGCTCTTGGTACGCTACCAACGGGCTACGTCGTCATGCACTCCTTCCCCTGGCTGCGTCCGAATCGCGATCTAGCCGGAGAACCTCTACGCGAGGGAGAGGCCGACTTCGTCGTACTTCATCCGGACCGCGGGCTCCTGGTGCTGGAGGTGAAGGGTGGGAACCCACAACTTGATGGGCGCACGTGGACTCGCTCGGGCAAAGAGATGCGAGACCCGTTCGACCAAGCGCGTCGGAGCCGCTACGCGCTCATCGAAGCGATTGAGGAACGCACTCGACGCCATGTCCACCGCGGCCTCTTTGCTCACGGCGACATAGTCGTATTTCCTCACGTTCGGTTTCAAGGGCCACTCCCCCTGAACTCTGACCCGCGCATTCTCGTCGACGCGGCTGAGCTCAGCGCCATCGCTTCGCATATAGAGGCGGCTTTCGGCGCCTGGTCGCATGGCGCAACACACCTCACCCCAGCCCAGTTCGCTGAACTCCTTGAAGCGCTCATGCCAAAGCTTCGGCTCATGCGGTGCGTTGGTGCTGAGTTGAGCGCCGAGCGTCAGCGCATCGTGCAGATAACCTTGGATCAGCGTGCGACCCTGCTCGGGCTACTGGAGAACGATCGAGTGCTCATCGAGGGCACGGCCGGTTCTGGGAAGACGCTCCTGGCCCTCGAGTTTGCGCTGACCCTAGCGGGCCGAGGACAGCGCGTTCTCTTGCTCTGCTTCAACCGAAACTTAGCGGCTTGGTTGCAGGAACAGGCAGCCTGCGACCCTCGGAGTCGGCAAGGCGGCAATCACCTGGAAATCTCAACGTTCCACGCTTTTGCGCTGGCTCTCGCCCGAAGGGCGCAGGTCGAGTTCGAAGTCCCCGAAATTGGGAAACAGGAGTTCTGGGATAGCGAAGTGCCCCTCGTCATGGAGCAGGCGCTGGAGGTGCTTGGCGCCAGGGGGCAGAAGCCTGCATTCGATGCCGTGCTCGTTGATGAAGCCCAGGACTTTGCTCAGGATTGGTGGGTGACCATCGAAAGTCTCTCGCGAGCCGGTCGAAGCGCCAGGCTATACGCCTTCCTTGACTTGAACCAGAGCCTACGTGGAGTCCCGCGACTCCCACCGGTGCCGCTGCCCACACACTTCCGCCTCACGACGAATTGCCGGAACACGAAACGCATCGCCCTTAGCGCCTCTCGGCTGGCCAGCGTCGACGTTCGACTCCTGCCCGGCTCGCCCAACGGTGAGGCTCCCGCCGTAAGGCGCGCCGTGTCTGCGAGTGCGGAAGCGGGTCTGGTCCTTGCCGAAGTGCGTCAACTGTTGCGCCAGGGTATCCGCGTCCAACAGATCGCACTGATCGGGCCAGCAGCGCGCCTAAACGGGTCGCTTGCCCGCCACTCAGAAGTAGAAGGTGTCCCGTTCGTTGATGACGCAAGCGACTGGCGCCGAGGGGTCGGCATTCTCGTGACGACAGCAAGGTCGTTCAAGGGGCTGGAAGCGGACATCGTGGTCGCCTATGGCCTCGGTGGATTCGGGGGCCTGTTCACGGAGACTGATCTCTACGTCGCGTGGACACGGGCACGGCACAGACTGATCCTCGTGTGTCAACCGGGCGAAATCCGATCTGCGGCGGAGGCTGCTCTCGCTGAAGCAGAGCGAATCACGTCGGACGAAGTGCTGACGCCGTAGGCGAGCCAGCCCAAGGAATAATCCGTACTCGGTCCGGCAACCCCAGATATGCACCTTTGCGAGACACATGCACCATTGGATGACATAATGCACCCGGAGGCACTAGTGGCTATGCCGATCAGTATCGACGGAGTGTCTTACTTCCGGGCAGGAGAGATCGTGGACGACCTCGGTATTGCGCGGCAAACCCTCTGGAGATGGCGGAAGGAAGGGAGCGTCCCACCCGGTTATCGGTACCGAGACCGACTCGTCTTGTTCACGGCGGCGGAGGTTGGCGCGATTCGGGAGTTCTCCAACCGCATCGAGCCTGCCCTCCAGCGCGTGACTGCTTCACTCTCGGCACGCAAGATGACTGGAACCCGGCGAGGAGTCCGATGAGAGCGGGGGCTTCTCTTCAGGTGAGGACCAAGGGCACTAGCGGTGTCGTCGAGGCATCGAGGACCGAGGACTCCTTCTCCATCATCGCCTTGGACAAGTTCATTCAGGCGACCCGTGATTCCGGATACAAGGGCACTACAAGCGCGCTCTCGGAGTTGGTGGACAATTCAATCCAGGCAGGCGCGACCCGGATTGCCATCACGGTGAGTTCCTATGCGACGCCACCGCACCTTGAACAGGACTTGGAGGTTTCGGTCCTGGACAACGGTTGTGGCATGGACCTCTTCACCCTGAGACAGGCGCTCAGGTTCGGTGGCAGCACGCGGTTCGGAGATCGAAGCGGCCTGGGCCGCTACGGAATGGGCCTCCCCAATGCGTCTCTCAGCCAAGCGCGAAGGGTGACGGTCTATACATGGCGGACGCCGCCAGCAAGCGGCCGAGGTGTCGGCACACGAGGGGCGAGCGAGCCGATTGAGCCACCCCCAGTCTTTAGGTCTTACCTCGATGTCGACGCGATAGCGGCTGGCGAGATGAAGGAGGTCCCGTTGCCTGAGCCGGTCACTCAGCCCCCACCTGAGTGCGCCGGCAGTTCCGGGACGCTTGTAGTGTGGACCCGATGTGACCGTCTGGACCATCGCCGCGTCTCAACCACCGCAAAGAACTGCGGAGCCGAACTCGCCCGAAGGTTTCGCCACTACCTCTGGAACGGCTTGAGCCTCACGGTGAACGGCGAGGCGATCAAGCCCCTTGACCCGCTATTTCTTAGGACTGAGGCCCAGTTCTCTGGTGCACGGCTCTTCGGAGAAGAGCTGACCTACGAGGTTCGTGTCGAGTCGGATGCGTCTAAGACCGGCACCGTACGAGTCCGCTTCTCGGAACTCCCGGTACATGATTGGCACGGGTTGTCGAATGAGGACAAGCGACGCCTCGGGATCTCAAAAGGAGCCGGGGTGTCAATCGTGCGCGCCGGTCGGGAGGTCGACTATGGCTGGTTCTTTATGGGAGCGAAGCACCGAGAGAATTACGACGACTGGTGGCGGTGTGAGGTCCAGTTCGAGCCCGCTCTTGATGAGGCATTCGGAATCACGCACACCAAGCAGCAAGTGCGGCCGCGCGCGCATCTCATCGATGCGCTGACGCCGGATATCGAGGCTACGGGTCGCGCCCTGAGCGCAAGGGCTCGGAAGGCTCACAGTGATGTCAAGGCGAGTGAAGCATTCTCCGAGGCCGAACGCGTGGCGAGCGCAGGCGATCTTCTCCTCCAGCCGCTTCCCAACCGGGCGCGCGCTTCCGATGAAGCCCTAATGAAGAGTCTTCAAAGGAACCACCCGGAGTTTCGTCGGCGCCTGTCAGAAGGAAAGTCTCGCTACGCCATAGTCGCGGCCTCGCTCCCTGGGACGGCGTTCTTCTCAAGCGCCTTTGACGGTGACCGTATAGCCCTTGTGATCAACCCAGACCATCCTTTCTACAGGGAGATCTACGGGCCGCTCGCAGCGAGCGATGGTCAACAAGATAAGGAATTCCGGGGCAAGCTGGAACTACTTCTGCTGGCAGCCGCTCGGAGCGAGGTGGCCAGCACGGGCACACGTGGCTGGACGCCCGCAAAGCAGCGAGCTCAATGGAGCGACGCTCTCGCGGCGTTCTTGAACAGTAGGTGACGCACATAGCGCAGCCTTCCTGGGTGAGGCTTGCCCCCCCAATCCGGAGCGCGACCTCGCTGAGCGCCTTCATGCGCCACATGAGATCGCTGGCGAGAAGAGTGAATGGGAAGTCGGCCTCCGGCACAATCGAGGAATCGCGCAAGGCCTTCGTCGACGCGGGTTGTCTGGCGACTCATGCTGACCGGCAGCTGTTGCTGGCCGCTGGCATGGTCATCACCGACCTTGTCGTGCAGGGTTGGCAGTTGCGCGTACGACACAAAGAGATTGAAGTGCGCCCACCGGTTGAGGTGGACTCGGATTCAGCCGCTGAGAAGACCCGCGTTCGCCGACAAGAGCTCGTCAAACGCGATGCCCAGCTGAGGCGGCCCGCAACCCAGGCATTCGTTCGATCTATGGAGCGACCCCGCATCCGGGATGGGAGGGCCACATCAGTGCTATCGCTGCTTCGCGATGGCCGCGAACTGGCGGAAGCGCTTCGCGCTGTCCGCTCAGAAGCAGGAGGTCAGCGAACTGCTGCCCTGAGCCGCGTTATAGAGCCATTCCTAGAGTTCGTCACGTCGCCGCAAGCCATATGTCAGCACACAGGTCTTCGCCTAATGGATGTATGGCGCTACTTTAGGCACACGTGGACCAACCAGTACGTGACGGTGCCAGGGCGCAGCATGATGTTTCTGGTGAGGGATCGGGCGGCGGCCCTCCACCCCATCATTGGCATCGGGTCGCTCAGCAGCCCGGTCATGCAGATTCGTGAGCGCGACACTTGGATAGGTTGGCATCCTGACGCCTTCCTTGGCCGACTCAGAGCCGAACCCACGTCGGAACTCGCACGATGGCTGACCCGAACAGTGGACGAGTCGATCGCTGAGATCTACACGGACGATTTCCTTGAAAGCGGCCTCCTTACTCGACGTGATCTTGCTTCAGCGTCGGACAGCGTCATCCAACGACTACTCGCGGAGGCTGCCACGCAGCGAGATCGGCATAATCGATTCGTGCAGCGGCGTGACCATAAGACGCCCGCCGGCAATGTTGCAGATGGCAGCCAATGGGACGCCCGGGCACGAACACACCTCTTTCGAAGCAAGCGCGCGCTCGCGCTTGCTACATTCCTAAGAGCCCGCGGCGTTCTGCGCCAGGCTTTCGGATCACGGCCCACCGCGGACAAGTTGATGGCACTGGCCGCAACAGGGCAAGGGAGTGACTTGATCCGGAAGATTGTAAAGAAGGCAAAGGCGGACCGCGTCGGCATCGCCGTTGCGGACATCAGCGTGTGCGGCGCCGTTCAGCCCTATAACGCAGTCTTGGGCGGGAAGCTCGTGGCCATGTTGGCTGCGAGCCCCGAGGTGGCCATCGAGTACCGGCGACGCTACCTGGCTGCCGAGAGTGAGATTGCTTCTGCCGTGGCCGGCCGCGCGATCGTGCGAACGCCGAATCTAGTTCTGCTGGGGACTACGTCGCTTTATGGCGTAGGGTCGAGTCAATACAACCGCATCAAGATCCCCTGTGATCGCCTTGGAGGGACGGCACAAGAGGTACTGCGCTATGAGGAACTCGGGCACTCGGAGTCGTTTGGCACGTCGCAGTATTCCGACGAAACGGTCGACGCCTTGACGCACCTGGTTCAGCAGTCTGCAAACGGCCAGCGTGTCAACAGCATTTTTGGTGAGGGCGCCAGCCCGAAACTCAGAAAGGTGCGAGAGGGGCTTGATCTTCTCGGAATGCCGTCCGACCTTCTGCTGCGTCATCATCGGCGCCGAATCGTGTACGCGGTCAGCCTGGTCAGGAATCTCCGAAGCTACCTCCTTGGGTTGGATCGGCGCCCAGATTACTTGGTTCCTATGGAGAACGGCCCCGCTGCAACTCAACGGATTGCGAATTGGTGGCGAGAAAGGTGGCTCAGCGCGCGCATCAATTCGGACGAGGTTCTTGATGAACTCTGTCGTCACACTCTGGTTAGGCCCATTCGGCACGGAGCCCGTGTGGCTCTCCCTCCCACCGAGCAAGGGACACTCTTCCAACCCTTGGGCGAAGATTAATGCGAATGGGGACTTCTGACTCAAGCGTCGCCAATCGGTCGCCCGCCCCACCGCCGCCTCCAAATCGGGAAGGGGTTCGTGCGGTGTGGAACGAGGCTCGCGGGGCACGGAACTGGAGGGCGCGCCGGCGGTCGCGCTCGCATCAGACGCCCGAGGTTCGCCTAGAGTTGGATGGGTGGCCGCCGGGTCTATCCGGTTGCACTCCCGCTTTGCCAGAGCCCACAGCGCCCTTCCGTAGCTTCTTGGACTGCCCCTACGTCGCCAGGAGGTTCCAATGGAGACTTTGCAGATAACAGATCCTCTCGACTGGTCCTACCCGTTCTCACGGGCCCTCTATGAGGATTCCACCATCGTCTACCATGGAACAGCAAGCAACTTCGCTGCGGCCATCGAGCGCGATGGGCTTGTGGCAGGGGTGCCGCATTTCCCAATCGATGAGATCCAAGAACTTGTCACTCTGTCAGACGCCCTGAATCTTAGGAGTTGGTCGTACGGATGCGTAAAGGGCCTCGCCTCTGGGGCCATGCTCGAGCGACCTTCGGAGCGGTGTGTCTTTCTTTCTGCGAACTTCTGGTTTGCTCGCGACTATGCGACGAACGTGGGTGGCGAGACTGTCCAGAACGCGATCATCCTTGCTGATGAACTAGCTACCCACCTGCGCGCTACAGGGGGATCCTCAGATGTGACCAACAGGGTTTCTGCCATTCAGGCAGACCTGGTTAAGCCGACGGCAGGGTCTTTTCCTATCGTCTATGCGCTTCGCGTCGACGGCACTTGGCTGAAGGATAAGGGTGGGGAACTTCGACGCCGCAACCTCGGCGATATGGTCGCCCCCACGGTAAACATCTCGTGTCTCCGGTCGGTCCCGTCGGACAGGCTCCTCGCGAAGGCAGAGTACGTATCTGGCGCTGGTTCCGGATACATTGGCCCGCAGCCCATCAGTTGGGATGAGGCGCGCAGGCTAGGGCGCCGCAGGTCGACATCGTGACGGCGCCGCCTGCCGCCTGGCGGCCCTTCCGATGAGGCCTCCTAGCTCTGGACCCACCGCTGGTCCGCGGTACCGCCTCCAGCTCTGGTGCGTCCGCGTCCAAACTTGATACCACGCGGGCGAGCATCAGGAGGGGTGGCATCGCAAACCATCGCCCCCTCGACCAAGGCCCAGCCCTGGGGGAACGTGAGGGCGCCGTCATAGCGACCGGGCCGTCCTCCATAGATATCCTCGAGGACTTTCAATGAGAGGCGGTCGTTCATGCGCATGATGATGCGATTGTCCGCCTCGGCCAAGATGCGCTGGTTGAGCTTTCCAGGCTGTTGGGTGACCAGCAGCAGATATAGGTTCAGCTTCTTCCCCTGGTCGGAGATCCTCTCGATTCGCTCGCTGCACTCCTTGGTGGAGTCGTTTGACTCTCTAGGGGCGAAGAGGTGAGCCTCATCGATCACGACGAGCGTCCCGGGCCAGAGCATTCCGCCTAGGCCCTTTGAGTTGTAGTCGACTCGCTGGGCTTGGCCGAATTCCCAGATGGCCTCCAGCGCGGCGTTCGCGCGCTTGTAACGCCTCGCATCGTCAGAGGAGAGGTCTACAACCACTAGTTTCTTGTCGACCTCCTCAACCACGCTCCTGATCTTTCCGTCCGCGACGGAAGATCCAAGACAGCTAATGGTGGCGGTGCGCTGGCTCCATTTCTCACCAAACGCCAGATCCTCCCGCTCGTTGGCGGAAGTAGGACTCTTCGTTTTCAGATCGGCGAGGTACTGATCAAGTTGGTCGATCTGGCTGAAGTCGGCGTTCGGATCCAGGATGACTACGCGGCCACTGGTGCGGGCGACCATCTCCTCCACGATGCGTCTCGCAGCATTCGTCTTGCCAGAGCGCGATTGCCCCACGAGTAGGGTGTGGTTGCACAAGAAGGCCTTCTTCGCACGGTCCAGGCCGTCGGGGCTTGTCTTGTCTTTTGGCCAGCCTTTCGCTACATCGATCATCGACATGTTCTTCAGACCTTGCTGTTCAGGTTAGCGGACACAACGGGAAGAGTCACCGTCGCGGAGATCACCTGAGCGCGCACGAAACTCGGGTCATCATCGCTCGGGGGATTGTGGTGGCAGGTGATAGTTAGTTGCGACCGCGACGGAGAACCTATCCGAGGAACGACCGGCCAATACCAGAGGTCGTAGGCGGACGAGATTCGCGCCACCGTCGCACCCGGGGTCTCGAAGAACTCTGGATTCGCGTCCAGGCGCAGCTCAGCAAGCCCCCCCCCGGGCAGCGCGGCCGGGCTTGGGGCCAGAATGTGGGTCACGACCTTGATGTGGTGAGGAACACCAGGTCGGAGCGAGTACTCAGCTATTGGCCACCCGGGGAGGTGCCGTTGCTGCGTCGGGACAGGGCGCAGTTCCGATCGTCCGTTTACGGGTCCTTCGGAGAAGATCCCGGCGACACGGAAGAAGATGACTTGATAAGTCACATCCAGGGGTGTCGTGCCAGCGACAACAGTACGCCACTCCTCAGGCACATATCCGTCTTTCACGAAGGACTGGAAATCTCGGCTGTCGTCAGTCTCTTGGCCACCTTCGAGCAGGCGCGGGGCCAGACGGGCAAAGGCTTTGCCTACTATTCCCTTTACCTTCGCGCGGGGTCCCTTCTCTGGTGCAGCAGCCTCGCCCTCAGGACGCCAATAGCTGACGTAGCCTTCGACCGCGAAGAAGAAATGGGCAACGTCGCCTTCTGCGTAGGCATCCACCAATCTGCCGCACCGGAGCGGCACGTGTGGGCTAGGATTTTGCCACTCATCGCCGGGCCAATTGTCACCGGGGGCTATCTGGGCAAGCACGAAAAGCACAACGACCTGAACATCCTGGAGCCGGGAAGGCAACGAACCCGGATTCTTTGGGATGAGTTCTTCGAGCTCGGGATCGAGATACTTCATCCTGTATCGAAAATGCTGAATGATCCCCCGGGGCAGGGCCAGGACGTCCAGGCAGTCTGTGACATACCTTTCGCTGGCGCTACTCGAGACGAGGTAGAGGCACTCATTTCCGATCATGTTCGTCTCCTGTGGGGGGCGTCGGTAGAGTTTGGGCCTCTCGGGAGGACTCCCACCGTTGCAAGAGGTCAGCGCTGGTCAACACGAGCCCGAAATAGCGTCTGATCACCGCCAAAGAGCTCTGATGGCTCGATGCAGCCGACGCGCGAGTGGCGACCAAGTCCTCGAGCACTAGCATCCGATAGCCGAGGTCAAAGCCGTCCCTAACAGTGCCTTCGACGCAAATGTGCGTGTCGACCCCGGTTACCAGTATGTTCTCGATGCGACGTGCGGAGAGGAACCTCCTAAATGGCTCGCAGGAGAAGGCGCTGTATTGGTGTTTGACAAAGACCTGATCAGCCGCAGTTGGCTCAACAAGGAAGAGGTCCGTTCCAGAGCCTAAGGGATTACAGACAACCGGGGTGCCATCCCGAAGCAGTCGTTCTCTCTGCGCCAGATTCATCGCGTCCGGAGAATACACAAGGCGGAAGAACGCAATCTCGGATCCGAACGGTCGCACTCGAGAGAGGAACGTACGGATCCGCTCCGCGGCATCTCGACAGGGGCCCACGTCCCCTCCGAGTCGTGCCAGTGCCCCGCCGGGATCGCAGAAATCGTTCTGGACGTCGACAACCGCAACCAGTGTCCGGGATGGGCTGACACGTGCCAGGACGTCGTCACTCCACTGGGCCCATTGCTGGCCATTATCGCTCACGCCGACCTCTGAAGCTGGTGTTCCGCTTCCGCCTCGGCCAGTATGCGCGGCACCGCCCGCAACGTCGGGGCCCGAAACAGCCGGGGCGATTCCACAGGCGCGGCCTCTTCGAGAATCCAGTTGTCGCTCGGGACCCAGATCGCGGACATTCCAACCTCAATCGCAGGGTTAATGTCTGAGCGGACGCTGTCGCCTACCGAAATCGCGTGGTCTGCGTCAATACCTGCCTTCGCGAGAATGTCGGAAAACTCTCCTGGGCCTTTCACGGCAGGGATGTAGATGCGCGAGAAGAGGGAGGCGAGGCCGCTTGACGCGATGCGCCCCTCTTGGATGGACCGGTCGCCCTTCGTGCAAAGGACCAACTCATGCTCTTCGGCCAGTTCACTCAGCACGGCCTTGGCGCCGTCCACAAGTTCAGGGGATTGTTCGAAAACGCGGAGTCCGATGGCTCGGGCTTCCTCCGTGATCTCTGGGCTTGATTCCCTGCCGGCAGTCTCAGCTAGGCGCCGATACGTTTCAGCCATGGATTGCGGAAAGCGCTTGGGTGAGAAACCGTAAAGTCCAACGTTGCGCAGGTCAATCTCCTCCAGCACTGGAAGTGCGCTTGGGCCATCGAACCCCTGTCGCGACAGCCACTTGGCAAAGGTGAGCTTAGCTGCACGGTACAGCGCCATCGTTTGCCAAAGGGTGTCGTCTCCGTCGAAAACCACGAGCTTGAATCTTGCCATGTATCCTTTCCCGAAGCAGCCCAGTCGCAACTCCTTTTCAGGGACCAACTTCGACATCCAGCGGCATCCTACTCCCAGCCCGAGCGGGGGCGGGTCCAAAGTCACACGGATCACTGCCATTGTTTCTTCGGATCAGCACGATGCAAGGCGCTACCCAGGCAAGGGAGCGCGAGAGGCGCCGGCACGGGGTGTGGGCCTTAGGCCACGGCCGCAGCGAAAGACTCAAACAGATCCCCTGGCAATTGGTGCTGCAGCCGCCACGTCACCGCCATCGGCCGCTCGCCTTGGTGGCTCACGTACGTCGCCGGTCCCAGGAACCAGAACGCGCGGTCGTCCGTGCGAAGCCGGGCGAAGATCATGACGCTGGTGCCGAGTGCTGCGTGGCTCTGGTATCGCAGGCCCGTCTTGCTGTCGGCTCGGGTGGTGGACTGGCTCTCCCAGTGGATCAGGTCCCGCGATATCGCGTAGTCGCGATAGCGGGTGGTGGGCGAGAAGTGGCCGCTCGTTTTGTCCAGCGTGAACGCGAAGAGATCGGCGTGCTCGTCCTTGGCCCAGTGGACGCCTTCGCGCCAGGGGTGGGCGCGGGCCGTGTTGCCGGGGACGAATGCGGCCATGATCTCGGTTCTCGTGTATCGGGCGTGGACTTGTAGCGGGATGTCGGGATGCGTGGTCAGGGGTTGGACGAGGTGGTTGATACGGGTCGCGAGGACGTCGAGTAGCTCGGTTAGTTCGGATCGGATCTGGGGGTGGGACCAGAGGAGGGTGGTGGCGTCGGCGAGGGGCATGTCTCGTGGCTTTACTTCGGTCATCAGGGAGGAGATGAGCATGCGGAGTAGGCGGTGGTCATAGAGCGATAGTTGTGGGTGGGCCCCGGCTTTCGCCGGGGTGACGGAAGGCTGCGGGATTGCTTCGTCGGCTGCTTCCCGTTGACCTCCTCGCAATGACGGCGGGGAGGATGACGGCGGGGGCGGGGAGTCTTGCAGGGCGGGAGGGGAATCGGCGGCGAGAAGGCGGCGGTAGGTTTCGATTCGCTCCATGTCGTCCAGGTGGAGGAGGCGGCCGCAGGCGCGTCGGAGGTTCTGCTCTTCCGGGCCCGGGGCTTGCTGTGGGAGACCGGCAGCAGCGCGTAGGCCCGACCACGATCGGCCGTTGCTGTAGACGTCGTCGAGATCCGAGCCGCTCTCTTCGAGATACTGCGCGAGGGTTAGGGACTCGCGGCCTTGGGCGATGCGGCGAAGTTCTGCGACCTTGGCGGGCCACGTGGAGGGCACGGCCTCCTTGATGCTTCGGAGGACGATCTCCGAGGCAATCGGGTCGAGTTCCATGTGGCAGCCGGCTGGGAGGTACGGGAAGCCCTCTCGGATGCGCTGCTCCAGTTCCTTTCTTGTGCCGCCGAGGAGCGCGCCGAAGCGCTTGTGCTGAGCTTGCCGAAGCGTCGATCGAATCGGAACTCTTTGCGGTGGTGGCCTACGAAGTCGAGGACCGTGCAGGCTGTCTTTCCCTCGGAGCGGCGCAGGCCTCGGCCCAGCTGTTGGAGGAAGAGGGTTGGGCTGTCGGTGGGGCGGAGGAGGAGGAGGGTGTCCACCACCGGGACGTCGACGCCTTCGTTGAAGAGGTCGACGGAGAAGACCACGTTGACCTTGCGTGCGGCGAGGTCGGTCAAGGCGGCGTGGCGTTCGTCGTCTGGGGTGTCGGACCAGACGGCGACGGACGGGATGTTGGCTTCGTTGAAGACGCGGGCCATGAATCGGGCGTGGGCGATGTTCACGCAGAAGCCGAGGGTGCGCATGGTGCGGATGTCTTCCACTCGCTCGATGAGTCTGGCGATCACTTGTTTTGCCCAGGCGTCGTTGGCGGTGAGGAGTTTCGACAGGCCAAGGGCGTCGTAGCCCTGGCCTCGGCGCCAGGGGATGTCGCGCAGGTCGAGGCCGTCGTGGATGCCGTAGTAGGCGAAGGGTGAGAGGTATTGGGTGGAGGATGGGGAGGCGGAGCCACCGCCCTGTCGATGGGCCTCTCGTCATCCCGGCGAAAGCCGGGATCTAGCGCGAACGGCCGTTTCCGAGCGCGACTTGCGCGGACCACGGTTTGCTCGCGGTCCTCCTCGCTCCGGTTGTGCGCAGGGTCCCAAGGGACAGTGCACGTCGCGGTCGCAGACGGGGCGTTCGCGCTAGGCCCCGGCTTTCGCCGGGGTGACGGATGGAGGCGAAGACGTGGTCGAAGCGGTTGGGGCGGGCGCCGCCGACCCATAGTTCGCCGAAGGCTGGGTCGCGGAGGCCGTGGCGGAAGGTGCCGATGGTCTGGGTGAGGATTTCTTCTCGATGGGCGACGAAGAGGAGGCGGGACCTTTGGAGCGTCTTGGAGAGGCGGCCGTAGTCGACGGCGGCCATGACGGTTTTGCCGGTGCCGGTGGCGGAGACGAGGAGGTTGCGGTGGTGGCCTTGCTGGCGTGAGAGGGCGATCAGTTCGAGGAGGCGCTCTTGGAATGGTTCGAGGCGGATCTGTCCTAAGACCATATTTAGAGTATTCTTGTCACGTAAACTATATATTATTAGTGACAGGTGCATATAGTAAATGATTGAAAATACATCAGATACAGCAATATCAAGAATCAAGACCATGGGCAAGGGATCGGTCTTCACTCCGAAGGACTTCCTTGACATCGCCACGCACGACAATGCGCGCGCGATTCTTTCGCGACTAGCAAAGCAAGGGACCATCCGTCGATTGCGTCAAGGGGTCTACGAATACCCGGCATACAGCAACCTGCTGAAAGCACCGGCCAGTCCTGATCCCAACGCTATAGCCCATGCGATAGGCAGGGCACATGGATGGACCCTGGTGCCAAGTGGAGACACAGCATTGAACCTACTCGGGCTTTCGACGCAAGTTCCCGCGCGATGGACCTACTTCAGTGACGGTCCGAGCAAACATCATCAATGGGCAGGAGGCACTATCACCTTCAAGCACCGAACGAACAAGGAGACCACGTCCCTATCTCCACGAACTGCCCTTTTCGTACAGGCGCTCAAGGCGTTAGGTAAGGACCACGTCGATCCCCATGTCCTGGCAACTCTCCGCAAGCAAGCCACGGCCAAGGATCTGGCCGTGGCAAAACGCGAGGGGCGCTACGTGACGTCGTGGATATATGAAATCCTCAAGACGCTCCTTCCGGCGCGCGCGGAGTCGCGTGCATAGCCTCGCGCGAGAAAGCGAACAGGAACGGCTCAACCTGTTTCGTGCAGCTAGCCAGAAATTGAGAGTCCACGAGGCCATCATCGAAAAGGACTTCTGGGTTTGCTGGGTGCTTGACCACCTGTTTGCCCACAGTGCCTGGAAATCGCAACTGGCCTTCAAAGGAGGCACGAGTCTTTCCAAGGCATACGGCGTGATTGAGCGCTTTTCCGAAGACATCGATCTGGTCCTGGATTGGCAGGTACTAGGCTTCGAAAAGGAAGAATTACTTCTCGAGCGAACTGCGACTAAACAGGCCCAGATCGGCGCGAAAGCGAATGCGCTGACGAGCGACTTTCTTCAAAGCACTTTCGTTCCTGCTTTGGTCAAAGACCTCAGCCTCCGAGCCGGGACGAATGTGAAGGTTGACGTTACCGGACAGAACGTCTCAGTCTTCTATCCGAAATCGTTCTCACTCTCTGCGATCCAGCCGCAGATCCTTCTCGAAATCGGCCCGATCGCGGCCTGGATTCCGCACGAAGAGCGCAGTATCCAGCCGTATGCCGCCCAAGTGTTCGGAGGCTTGTTCAAGAATCCGACCACCAGCGTGCGGACGATCGCCGCCGAGCGCACATTCTGGGAGAAGGCGACGATCCTCCATCAAGAAGCCCATCGTGATTCGTCAAGGCCGTTGCCTCGGCGATACTCGCGGCATTACTACGACTTGTATCGGCTGAGTTGCACGCCGATCCGAGGGACTTCAGTCGAGAACATTCAGCTTCTTCATGAAGTCGTCGAATTCAAGAAGCGCTTCTACCCATCTGCCTGGGCTAACTACGATGCAGCCAAGCCAGGAACCCTCCGTCTTCTGCCTATCGAGCGCAACGAGGCGGCACTCAAGGCGGACTATCAATCCATGAAGGCCATGCTTTTTGGAGCGATTCCCACATACGAAGAAATCGTGGCGGGGCTTGCGAAGCTCGAAAGCGAGATCAATAGTCGCGCCTAGAACCCTTCGCCGAGGGAGCGGCCGGTCTCGCAGTGTTTCTTGAGGGCGGCCATCATTGGGCGGATGCCGCTGCGGCGGATGAAGGCCATCACGATGTCGAGCGCGAAGCCTGCCTTTAGGCAGGCGCAGCCTGGCGTCGGACCATGCGGTCGGCGGCTTCGGCTTCGTGGAGGGGGCGCCGGCGTGGCCCGAGGCCAGGCTTTCGCCTGCCTAAAGGCAGGCTTTCGCCTGCCTAAAGGCAGGCTTCGCGCGGTGTGGAGTTGCGCGCCGACTTGCTGCAGCCGCGCTTCCAGGGCCTCGGTGATGAGTTCTTCTTAGAGGCCGCGGGGGAGGGACGGCATTGCGGGGATTGTAGACGGACCCCATCTGGACATCTCGCCCGTTAGGGTGCGACATCGCCTGGAGGACTATGATTTCAATCGAAATGACCCCGTCGGACCGAATCGCCATCGACCCTGCCATCCTGGCCGGGAAGCCGATCATTCGGGGGACTCGTCTGTCTGTCGAGTTTGTTGTGGGGCTGCTGGGTGATGGGTGGTCGGAGGCGGACGTGCTTCGCAACTATCCGAACATCACCCACGAGGACATTGCCGCCTGCCTCCGCTACGCGGGCAAGATACTGCGCGCCGAGAAGGTCTACCCACTCACGACCGTCTAAGGGAGCCGCATGAAGTTTCTCGCTGACGAGAACTTCCCGGGCTCGGCGGTTGGATCCCTTAGGGAAGCAGGTCACGACGTCGTGTGGGTTGCGGCCGACGCGCCGTCGAGTTCAGATCGCGCAGTTTTGGCGCGAGCCTTCGAGGAGGCGCGAGTTGTGCTGACCTTCGACAAGGACTTTGGTGAGCTCGCCTGGAAGGAGCGCTTGCCCGCGCGGTGCGGGGTGATCCTGTTTCGTTGCGCGATGCCGGCTCCAGGGCTGGTTGGCTCGGCGCTCGCTGAGATGGTGGCTCAACGCGACGACTGGCCGGGCCACTTCTCGGTCATTGAAGATGGGCGAGTTCGCATGCGACCGCTCGATGAGGGAGCGGAGTAGCACAGCGTTCAAGATCACAGATTGTGATCTTGAAGACGCGTCGAACGATGACAGCGGGTGCGCTCCAGAACGCTGCGAGATTGCTTCGTGGCCCAAGGCCAGGCGTCGCCCTGCCCTGCGGGAGCGCTCGCGCTCGCCTGCATTTCGACGAGCTCCTGCTGAGGACGACGGGCGAATTTGCTTCATTCCAGCCGGTTTTCCGAAATCGGTGGCTGAGCTTGTCGAAGCCACCGACGGTCCCTTCGACAGGCTCAGGGACCGGTTTGTCGTCCTCCCCAATGTCACGGACGTAGTCC
>JANODX010000243.1:0-2194 GCA_031412915.1 Vicinamibacteria bacterium
AATGACGGATGACACCCGACAGAAGCAGGCCGCTTCTGGAGCCTTCGACCAGTCGCTTCATGACGACACCTCCGGCAGGCGTCCCACAAAACCCGGCGGCACGAGCAACGTCGCCGCGCCCCCGCGCTCGAACGCCGCCTGCAACGCCGGGTGCTTATCCCGCAGCCAGATGACATCCGAGCACTTGGTGAGAATGGCCAGCGCGGTGAGGGCGTCCTTCCATATCTCACGCTCCGCCTCGATTCGCCGGATGACCACGCACCCATCCGGAAGCGGCAGCTCCTCCGCCCGGGCATTGATCAAGGCAATGAGCTGCTGCTCGTGATCCCCCGACGGCTTCACCCCAAGCCGACGCAGGATGGTGATGGGCCTCTTCCCCACGAACTCCGGAGGAAGAACGACGCGCACCGCCATGCCGAACAGGGCGGCCGGCCCGATCGAGCCCTCCACACTCTTACCCTGGGCCCAATAGGCCTTACAGGTCTTGAGGCTCAACGTAGCGGCGAGACCGGAATACGTCACCACCGTCTTCGGCGGCGCCGACATGTTGCTGAGATACGGCGTCACATCTTCCATGTCAGGCCGCCCTCAGCCGAGCTTCGATGTCGCTGAAGGCCCGAAAGGCCTCTTCGGCATCCGCGGGTGTGGCGAGCGCCCGGCGGGCGAAGGCGCCGGCCAGGGCATTGGCGCGCAGGTTGGCGCGCGAATCCCCGGGCTCGAGCCGGGACAGCAGGTCCTTCACTTTCGACCAGGTCCTGAAGCGGGCGTCGGATGCATGGATGCTCTCCGAGAACTCCGGCGCCCGGGCCACGTCGCGATACACCCCGGCCACCTCGCCCGCGACCGCCGCGTTCAAACGCCCGATAGCACCCGTCTCGAACAGATGCACGATGGCCGCCTCCCGCGCGCCGACGGGCAGCTGCGCGAGCGCGTCGGCCACCACCTGCGAGAACTCAACCTTCCGCAGTGCGGTAGCCGCCACCGCGAGCCGGAACCGCTCGATCGGATCCGCCGAGCACAGGATCGCCTTGAGCGGATCGTTGGGCGAGATGTTCGCGAGGCGCCAGGCCTCGCGATGCGCGGCGAGAAGCTTCACCTCCGGCACCGCGATGCCCTGCGCGCGCTGCGGCAGCGCGCTCCTGACCGCCAGCAGCGCAGCATCGGAAGCGGACGAAGCAGGATCGATGACAAGCGACGCGGCATTCACCGCCGCCACCGACCGGAACAACATCCCGGCGCGACGCGGACTGAGCACGATGCCCGCCTGGGCGAGCAGCGCAGCAAGCGTGCGTACATAGGCCGCGACACCTTCCGACAAGCCGAGTCGAATCGCAGGCAGGCTCGACCGCGTCCGCGCGATCGCATCGACCAGAAACCGCGCGTCCTCCGGTACCACCGGCGCATCCTCCGCTCGAATGATGGCCAGCTGCTCGTCCTCGGAGAGGCCCGCCCATAACGGCATCTCCACCACGAAAGCGAAACGATCGGCGAGCGCCGCATCGAGCGGCTCCGACCCGAGGTAACCGTTCTCGTTGTCCTCGGTGGAAGGCGGATTCATGGCCGCCCACCGGTATCGAAGCCCATCGAGCGTGATCCCCTGCACCTTCCGCTCGTGAATGATGGGAAAGAGCTTGTTCTGGATCTCCGGACGGCATCGGCTGATCTCGTCGAAGATCACCGCCCCCGCGCCCCACACCGCGGCGGGCGTCTTCACGTACTCGAGACGCCCGTCTTTCCCCGGCAGCGGAAACCCCACGAGGTCATCGAAGTTGAGAAGGCTCGCGTTGTAGTGCCGGAACGTGAGGCCCATGGCCGCGGCCACCCGGGTGAGAAGCAGGCTCTTCGCCGTGCCGTGCGGCCCGATCAGCAGCAACGGCTCCTCGGTGGCGAGAGCCGCCACCAGAACGGGTGCAATGGGTTCGAGCCCATGCAGCCCAAGTCGCTTGAACATGTCCGTCTCCTCTTTAGCCGCTTTGGCGAAACGCCAGGGTGGCAATTCGGATGAAATCCCCTAGGCCCGTTACGGTGGGCCAGACCGTGCGTCAAATAAAAAACCCCCCATCAGGTGGAGGGTTGACGCTTCCCGCTTCGTTGCTCCCTTCCCTGATTAAGGGGGGGAGCCACATCCGCTTGCGCGATCCACCTTGCCCGGGAGGGGCAGGTTGGCTTGGGCGTCAACCCAACTCTTGATGAC
>JANODX010000244.1:0-5289 GCA_031412915.1 Vicinamibacteria bacterium
GTTGAACGACACAGCCTCTAAAAGCGCCACGACCACCGGCAGACCGAGAAGGGCCATCACGGCACCGAGGACTCTCGTTCGGCGGCCTCGCGGGGTCATCGATGACGGTTCCACGCGAGTGCGAGGGGTGCTGCCGAGAGCCGGGCCAGGGGGATCTCCAGGATCGCTATGAGCAGGAGAAAGTAACGCGCGACGTGCGGGGTTGACCAGAACCACACGAGCAGACCATAGAGGGCGATCACCGCAGCAAGCCAACTCGCGGCGCCAGCCGCGAGCGTGCGGTCGCTGACGATTCGGCCGTCATAGAGGCGGGTGGCGATCCAGGCCGCGGCGGAGATCTTGATGCCGACCAGAAACGCGAGAATGAAGGGCAATGCGTTGAGCAGCGCGGCCTGCACCTTAGAGTCGTCGTGGATCCATCGGCCGATGGGCCAGATGACGACGAGGACCGACAGCGCGAGCAGCACGCTCGATTTGATGACCCATTCACGGCCGGAGAGGTCGAGAAAGAGACTGTGCACGAGCCGTTTCCACGTCGATGCCATCAAGACCAGGAGGCCCAGGAGCATGGTCACAACAATCCTCGGCGCTCCGAAAGTCTCGATCCCTTCATTCACTCGGCCGACGACCACGGGAAGAGTGCCCGACAGGGCCAGCCCAAGGGGGATGGCGACAAGAACCAGGAGCCAGGTGACGAGAGTGCTCCATAGCGTCGCCTTCAGCTTGGCGGCGATGAGGGCGGCACTCGTCAGCGGCCGGGTGGCGGTGAAGGGCGGCACGCCGTAGGAATCGCGTCCGAAAGTATTCGGCCGGCTGACCGTCGCCGCGACGAACCCTGCCATCAAAGCTGGAGTGAGCAGCACGCCGAAGATCGTGAAGAACGTCATCGCCTCGGGCTCGTCGCGAGCGAGGAAAAGCAGGGACAACTCGAAGGGCAGCAGGACGCCGACCCACACCGGCAGCGACCGGCCATGTTGCCGCCACTCGAACCACATTTGCGCGCGGGCGGCCGAGGGAAATTGGTCTCGCGAGCGGCTGAAGACGTTAGAGACTCGAGAGAGCTGAGCCGGCCTTCCCGTCCAGTCGGGCACGTCGCCGCGGCGGGCCCGGGCAACCGCGAACCAAGCGGCGAGATACGCGAGAGGAAGCTGCGGCAAAAGGAGCGCGACCAGCTGGGGCTCAGGGACCTGGTATTCGACGGCCAGGAAAACGACGGCATCCAGCGTACCCAACCACAGCACGGTGAAGATGATTCGCAGCCCTCGCAGGCCGTAGGGCATCCACGTCAGAGCCTGCGTCCAGCCGAGGAAGACCGCGGCCAAAAGCGACGGCCAGATCAGAGGCGCCTCTATTCCCCACGGCTGAAGCTTGAAACGCCCGAGGACGCTCGTGGTTTCCCAACTGAGGAAACGCCCCCCGGTCAGAAACAGGACCACCATGGCAGCGGCGCCATAGAACATCGGCCAGCCCGCGAGCGCTTTGGTCGTGACCGGCAGGGTGAACGTGCGAGCGGGATAAATCGACTCGCGCGCCTGAAGGTCGCCGGCAAAGCCGAAGGTGAACACCCCCAGGAAGAACATGAACGCCGTCGTCACGGGAACGATCACCAGGAAGGCCAGGTCTTCGTCGTCTTGAAGGCTGACCGGCTGCCCCAGGTTGTGCCTCAGGAGCAGGATCGTCCCCATGACGATCACGTAGGCGGCGAGAACGATCAGTCCCAGGCGAAGCCGCTGACCGAATTCCCAGGCGATCGCGATGGCGGGGGAGCGCATGATCTAAGTCTCCGGCCCCGGCGCTCCGGCCGTTCCGACCTGGGCCACGAAAATCTCGTTGAGGGAGGGGAGGCGCCCATCGGCGCGGTGCGATTCCTTGATTTCGGAAAGCGGCGCGCTTAGGACGATCCGGCCCTGGTGAATCATGGTTACGTGATCGGCGACCTGCTCCACTTCCTCCAACAGGTGCGACGAAAAGAGCACCGTCCGGCCTTCATCGGCGATGGCGCGCATGACCGCGCCGAGAATGTCCTTGCGAACGATGGGGTCGAGGCCGGACGAAGGTTCGTCCAGGACCAGCAGTTCGGGCCGATAAGCGAGCGCAATCAGCAGCCCCGCCCTCGCCTTCTGCCCCTTGGAGAGGCTCTTGATCTTCGCGGCGGGGTCGAGCGCGAACGCCGCGCGCAACTCCTCCGCGTAAGCATCGTCCCACTTGGGATAGAACGCGCGCGAGTAGCGAATGAGCTCGGCGACGCTCATCCAGCCGGGCAGGTCGTTTTCCTCGGAGAGATACCCGATCCGCGACAGCACGGCGACCGGTTCCGCGACGGGATCCTTTCCGAAGACGCGCACCGTCCCGCTTTCGGCCTTCAGCAGGCCCAGGATGTGCCTTATGAACGTCGTCTTGCCGGCCCCGTTGGCGCCGACCAGGCCGTAGACCGCCCCCCGCGGCAGGGACAAGCTCACCGACGCGAGCGCCGTCATGGCGCCGAACCGGCGCGTCAGCCCCGATACGTTGATGACCGGTTCACTCACCCTCGAACCACCGACGATTCAAGCTCATGGCCGCCAGGGCATTACGTCTTTGGTTTCTCTCCGGTGGCCGTTCGCCCTGGCGAACCATTACCTTCGCTTCCCGACGGGTTTGGCCGCGTCCGTTGGATTTCCGAGCTTCTCGTTCAGTGCGACGGCCTCCTGGGTCAGGCGACGCACGGTCGCGGGTCCGATGGTCATTCCTTCAAGCAGCTCCAGTGTCGCCATCTCATACTTCCCGCCAGGTCTGAGGCGGGGCTCAATGGCGCTCAGGCGCTGCCCTCTCCAAAAGCCGAAGAGCACGCGGCCCTCCTCCGCCCGAATGAGCAGGACCGGTCCGTTGGCCAGATAGACGAGGTGGCCCCACTTCACGACCTCTTCCAGTGTCCTAGCGGCACGGACCGTCGACCGCAGGGCCGCCACAATCTCGCGGCGCCAGCCATCGAGGGCCTTGACATAGGCGTCCGGGCTTGCGGCAGGCGTCATCTTCTTCATCTGAGTCCTCCTCGGCTTCTCTCCGTGGTTGTGGATCATTACATCATCTTCTTCCGTGGCCCATCCCCTCCCGGACCATCCGGATACCCTCGTGAGGGCCGCGCAATCGCGAGATTTGATGGACGGAACATCGGTAGAGTGCGGGCATGAGGCTTCGGGCGCGCCGCCAATCTGGAGAATACGAATGAACTGGGATGAGTTTCTGCGCTTGGCCGGGATCAACTTCGTCTGGATCATCGGGCTGATGGTTCTGCTCTGGGTCGTCTCGGTCGCGATCAAGGATTCGAGTATCGCCGACATGTACTGGGGCATGGGATTCGTGATTGCGTCGTGGTTCACCTATTTCATCTCCGACGGAGTGGCGGAGCGCCGATGGCTCGTCCTCACCCTGGTGACGGTGTGGGGTGTCCGGCTCTCGGGCTACCTCATCTGGCGCAACTGGGGCGTCGAGGATCCGCGCTACGTCAAATTCCGCAAGACCGTTGAAGACAAGGGAGGCAACTACGTTCTCCACAGTCTCAAGCACGTCTATCTGCTCCAGGGATTCGCCATGTGGGTGGTGGCCCTCGTGCTCATCTTCTCTCTCTGCGTCGACACGCCGGCGGAGCTGGGCGTTCTGGCGTATCTCGGTGTGGGAGTCTGGCTTCTGGGCATGTTCTTCGAGACCGTCGCCGACCTGCAGCTCACGCGCTTTCGCGGAGATCCGGCCAACAAGGGCAAGGTGATGGATCGCGGTCTCTGGCGCTACACCCGTCATCCCAACTACTTCGGTGAGGCCTGCGTGTGGGTGGGTCTTTTCCTGATCGCGATCGAGAACCCGGCGGGGGTGATTACTATCGTGAGCCCGGTCATGATCACCTATGCGGTCATGGGTCCGACCGGCAAGGCCCTGCTCGAGCGGCGGATGAAGAACCGCCCGGACTTCGAGGCCTACGTCCGGCGCACCAGCGGCTTCTTCCCCATGCCTCCGAAGAAACTCTGATCGCGCCTGCCGCTTCGTGCTGATCCGAATCCGCGCGCGAAGCGTGGTGAAGCTGCGGCCGAGGGGCCTGCGGGATGTGTCTCTCCGCAGAGGCGTCGCCGTATCGGGGACTGACGCAATCTCGCGAGAGTCGAGCATCTTCGTTGTGGCCCGCGTGACCAGAAGGCGAGTGGGCTTGCTGCGCTGGGGACGGCGGGTGCGTCACACTTGAACGCGCCACGACGGAATCGTGTGTTCCTTACCCACCTCGGTTCGGCGAAAGGGACGCATTCCCATGGAGCGACTCGCCTCTACGCCCCAGCGCATGCAACTCACTCGCCCCCTGGTCCCGCTCCATCCTCGCTAGATCACCGGCCTCAGAGAACGACGGAGTGGGCTTTACGGAGGGTGTTCCTTAACAAGGGGCCAGATTGCCTTGCCGGGCGAGGGGGGAGCGGATCCCGTGGGTGAGGCGGGCATGCCCATCCTGCGGGATTTTGGGCCCGAGTCGCAGGATTTCGTCTTCGGAGTTCGGGCCCAATAAGCGACGAGCCGAGTAGCGATTCCGAAGTTTCGTCGTTCAGCCCGAGGTGAGGAGCGCTCCCGCGGGAGGGCATGCCCGCCTCGCCCTTGAGATCCGCGGGCCCCAACGAAGATGCCTGCCGTTCAAGCGAGATCCCCTACATCCCTGCACGGAACGATGGGCCCTTCGCGGAATGACCCGAACGGACTGCGCCTAAATGCGTTCGATCAGTGTGGCGGTGGCCAAGCCGGCGGCGCCGCAGATGGCGATGATGGCGTAGCGGCCCTCGCGGCGTTCGAGTTCGTCGAGGACGGTGCCGAGGAGCGCGCTGCCCGTGGAACCCATGGCGTGCCCTAGAGCGATGGCGCCGCCGTTCACGTTGAGCTTTTCGTGCGGGACATTCAATTCGCGCTGGTAGTGAAGCATCAGAGCGGCGAACGACTCGTTGACTTCGAACAGATCGATGTCCGCGACGGAGAGTCCGGCGCGGGTCAGGACGATGCGCGTCGCATCCACGGCGCCGGTGAGGGCGATGGTGCGGTCGATCGACGCGTCGGCCGTGGCCAGGATTCTGGCTCGCGCTTTGAACCCGTGTCGCTTCAGTGCGGCTTCGCTCGCCACCAGCACCGCCGAAGCGCCATCGGCCATGGCGGGGGAGTGACTCTTTCGGAGCAGTTGCCTCCTAAATCCGGCTCCACGGAAATCCAATAAATGGCAAGCAACAGAAAAAAAAGCATTGCCCCTTCAAAGTGCAAATTGCCGTTGACTTCCAACAGCACGAGGGG
>JANODX010000245.1:0-27763 GCA_031412915.1 Vicinamibacteria bacterium
CGACGGAGGTGGTCGCGGGAGACGCGCTGGATCCGGCCAGTCTCGACCGGGCTCTCCGCGATGTGAAGGTGGCCTACTACCTGGTTCACTCGATGGGCGCCGGCCGGTCGTTCGAGGACCAGGATCGGCGGGCCGCCCTCAACTTCGGCCAGGCCGCGAAGCGCGCCGGAGTCGAGCGCATCATCTACCTGGGCGGCCTGGGCCGGGAAGAGGAGCGTCTCTCGCCTCACCTTCGCAGCCGGCAGGAAGTAGGACAAATTCTGCGCCAGTCGATGGTGCCGGTGCTCGAGTTCCGCGCCTCCATTGTGATCGGCCACGGCAGCGTGTCGTTCGAAATGATCCGCGCCCTGGTGGAACGGCTGCCCGTCATGATCACCCCGAAGTGGGTCAAGGTCCCCGCGCAGCCCATCGCGGTGGACGACGTGCTCGATTACCTGTTGGAGGCACTGAACCTGAAGGTGTCGGCATACCGCGTGTACGAGATTGGCGGCGCCGATCAGATGTCGTATGCAGACGTCATGCGGGCTTACGCGCGAATTCGCGGAACCAGGCTCCTGATGATTCCCGTGCCCGTGCTCACGCCTTTCATCTCGAGTCTGTGGCTCGGGCTGATCACGCCGCTCTACGCCCGCATCGGGCGCACCCTCATCGAGAGCATCGTCCATTCCACCGTGGTCCGCGACGCGGTCGCCCTTCAGGTCTTCGCAGTGCGCCCGATGGGAGTCGCAGCGGCCCTTCGCCGGGCCCTCGAAAGCGAAGAGAGCGAATTCGCGGCCACTAGGTGGTCCGACGCCCTATCTTCGTCAGGCGACCTGCCCGCGTGGGGCGGCGTGCTCTTCGGTTCGCGCCTGGTCGATTCGCGGACCCTGAAGATCGCGTCGTCGGCTCGCGCGGCGTTCAGACCCATTCAGAGAATCGGGGGAGCCACTGGCTGGTACGCATGGAACGGGCTGTGGCAGATCCGCGGTTTGCTCGACATGCTCTCGGGGGGCATCGGCATGCGACGAGGCCGCCGATCGCCCACCCATCTGCGGGTGGGGGACACCGTCGACTTCTGGCGGGTCGAAGCCCTGGAGCCGAACCGCCTGCTCCGATTGGCGGCCGAGATGAAAGTGCCCGGGCGCGCCTGGCTGGAGTTCGAGGTCACCGACGAGGGTGGATTCGCGACCATCCGTCAAACCGCGATCTTCGACCCCCTGGGCCTTTTCGGGCGGGCCTACTGGTACGCGCTCTATCCCCTTCACCAGTTGGTCTTCGGTGGCATGCTGCGGGGTATCGCGCGCGCAGCCCTCACACCCCGAGAACGGGAGTCGACGGGCTGACCCGGCGTCTCCGAGACGCGCTACACTCCAGGGTCTGATCGGAGACCGGTCCCAGTTGACAGCGACAAACCCATTTCTGCCCAAGATCAACTCCCTCCAGGTGGGCCAAGGGGCGGCCTGGATTGTCGCCCTCCTGTCGATCCCGGCCATCGGCTGGATCGACTTCGCAACCGGGGCCGAGGTGCGGGTCTTCCCTCTGTACTACGGTCCGATCGCCCTGGTGGCCTGGAAGGGCGGGCGGGTAGCCGCGCTCATCGCCGCCGCCCTCTGCGCCGCGGCCTGGAGGGAATCGAACTCGCTCGCCGGGATGGAGTTTTCGAGCCCCATGATCTGGGCCGGGAACACGGTGATACTCGGAACCTCATTCGCGGTGGTCGGACTCCTGGTCGCCAGTCTAAGGATGGCGTTGATACGAGAGCAGGGGATCAGTCGAATGGACCCCTTGACCTCGCTGCCCAACGGGCGGGCCTTCCGCGAGGAGGCCGATCGTATCCTGGCCCTGTGTCGCCGGAGAGAGCGGCCGGCCACCCTCGCCTACGTGGACCTCGACAATTTCAAGACGGTGAACGACACCCGGGGTCATCAGGCCGGAGACGGCCTGCTCCGCACGGTGGCGAGGTTGCTCCTGGCCTCCACGCGGCCAAGCGACCTGTGCGCACGACTCGGCGGCGACGAGTTTGCGGTCCTCCTCCCGGACGCGGACGCGCGGGGAGCCAGAGTGGCGCTGGAAAGACTCCGGCTGGAACTTGCGGAGAGCGCCGCCGCGCATGCCTGCTCGGTCACGGCGAGTATCGGAGCGGTCACGTTTCTCACCGTTCCCGATAGTCTGGACGAGATGATTTCGGCCGCCGACACCCGGATGTACGTGGCCAAGACGGGAGGAAAGAACCGCGTTCATCTCGAGGAGGTCGGGGGGCCGCCTCCAGCCGACCTGACCGCCCGAAGGGGAGCGCCTACTCGTCGACTTTGAGCACGGCCAGGAAGGCCTCCTGGGGAATGTCGACGCTGCCGACTTTCTTCATGCGCTTCTTGCCCTCCTTCTGTTTCTCGAGCAGTTTCCGTTTCCGGCTGATGTCCCCGCCGTAGCACTTGGCGATGACGTTCTTGCGCAGGGCCTTGACACTTTCGCGCGCGATGATGCGAGAGCCGATGGCGGCCTGGATGGCCACGTCGAACATCTGGCGGGGAATGAGGCTGCGCATCTTCGTCACCAGCGTCTTGCCGCGCTGATACGCCGAGTCCTTGTGACAGATGATGGAGAGCGCGTCGACCGGCTCCTCGTTCACCAGGACATCGAGCTTGACCAGAGGCGTGACCCACCAGCCGGTGATCTGGTAGTCGAGAGAGGCGTAGCCCTTCGAGGCCGACTTCAGGCGGTCGTAGAAATCGAGCAGGACCTCGGCCATCGGCAACTCGTACGTGATCATCACGCGGGTGGGCGTGATGTAACCCATGTTCTTCTGGATTCCCCGCTTGTCCTGGCAAAGCTGGAGGATGGCGCCGACGAATTCGGGCGCGGTCAGAATGGTGGCGGTGATGACGGGCTCTTCGATGGCCTCGATCTGACCGGGGTCGGGCAGACGCGCGGGCGAATCGACGTCGATGATGTCGCCGTTGGTCTTGAGCACCCGGTACTTGACCGAGGGCGCGGTCACGATCAGCTCGAGGCCGAACTCCCGCTCCAGTCGCTCCTCGACGATCTCCATGTGGAGGAGGCCGAGGAAGCCGCAGCGGAAACCGAAGCCCAGAGCGGCCGAGGTTTCCGGCTCATAGTTGAACGAGGCGTCGTTCAGCCGGAGCTTCTCCATGGCCTCGCGGAGTTCGCCGTACTTGTTGGATTCGATCGGGTACAGGCCCGCGAACACCATCGGCTTCACGTCCTTGAAGCCGGGCAGGGCTTGGGGCGCCGGGTTCTTGTCATCGGTCATGGTGTCGCCGATCTTGGTGTCGGAAAGTCTCTTCACCCCCGCGACCACGAAACCCACTTCGCCGGCGGACAGCGACTCGACGGGCATGGGCTTGGGCGTGAAGACCCCGAGCCCTTCGACTTCATGGCTTCCCTCCGAGGCCATGAGCCGGATCTGCATGCCCGGCTTGAGTTCGCCGTCGACGACGTGAACCAGGATCACGACACCGCGGTATTGGTCGAACCACGAGTCGAAGATCAGGCAGCGAAGCGGTCCCTTCGGATTCCCCCGGGGAGCGGGAATGCGGTGGACGATGGCCTCGAGAATCTCGGGAATGCCGATGCCCTGCTTCGCGGAAGCCAGGATGGCGCCCGAGGCATCGATGCCGATGACGCTTTCGATCTGCTCCTTCGCGCGCTCCGGCTCAGCCGAGGGCAGGTCGACCTTGTTGATGACCGGGATGATCTCGAGATGATTCTCGACCGCGAGGTGCGCGTTGGCCAAGGTCTGCGCCTCCACCCCCTGGCTTGCATCGACGACCAGCAGCGCCCCCTGACAGGCAGCCAGGGACCGGCTCACCTCATAGCTGAAGTCCACATGGCCCGGGGTGTCGATCAGGTTGAGGACGTAGTCCTGGCCGTCCTTCGCCTTGTAGTTGAGCCGCACCGAGTGCTGCTTGATGGTGATGCCGCGTTCCTTCTCGAGATCCATGGCGTCCAGGAACTGCGCGCTCATCTCGCGCGCGCTCAAGGCTCCGGTCGCCTCCATGAGCCGGTCCGACAGCGTGGTCTTTCCGTGATCGATGTGGGCGATGATCGAGAAGTTGCGGATCTGCGAGAGTTCGGTCACGTCTGCCTAGGATGAAGAGGAGTCGATAAGAGCGAGAGGCCGGGTCAGCGTACGCGATGCATCGCCGTCGCCGCGGCCCCGATCGCACCCGCCTGGTGACCGAGTTCGGCCGCGACAAACGATGCGCGGTCGAAGATCTCGGCGAAGGTCCGGGCGCGGGCCGCCCTCATTATCCGCGGAATCAGCAGATCGGCGCTACGGGCGAGGCCGCCGCCGATCACGATTCTCTCCAGGTCGAGGATCTGCAGGGCCATGGCGCAGGCCCGGCCCAACGCCGATCCGGCGCGATCGATGAGGTTCAACGCGAAGTAGTCGCCCGCCCGCGCGGCTTCGAAGATCGCGGCCGCGTCCAGAGGCTCAACCTTGGAGAGCGAACTGTGGACGCCCGAACCGATGGCGGCCCGGGCTCGACCCACCAGGTAATAGGCGCCGCACTCCGTCTCCAGGCAGCCGTGTTTGCCGCAGGCGCAGGCGTCGCCCATGGGCTCGACCGCCACATGGCCGATCTCGCCCGCGAAGCCCGAAGCGCCTTCGTAGGGCTGGCCGTTCAAGACCAGACCTCCGCCCACGCCGGTTCCGGCCGTGATCAGCAGGACGTGCGAGAGACCGCGGGCCGCCCCGTAGCGAACTTCCGCGAAGGCGGCGGCGGTGGCGTCGTTCATGACGCTCACCGGAATACCCAGGGCGGCATCGAACTGCGGCTTGGCATCCACATTCCTCAGTGAAGGAAGGTGAGGCGAGGCGGTGAGCCGGCCCGTCGAACTGTCGACCAGGCCCGCCACCGCAACTCCCGCGGCCCTGGCCTCGGAACCCGGATCGAGCTGTTTCTTCAGGTTCGCGAGCTGAACGCACAAGACCTCGATGGACTCATGCTGGACGGGCGTCTCGGCGCGATCGACGACGTCGGGGCCGCGCAGGACCACCGCCTTGATGAAAGAGCCGCCGATGTCGAAGCCGAGAGTGAGCATGGGGGCAGGGAAGAGCCGGGGCGCTGCGAGCCGAAACAGCGGGAGACGCATGCTACCAACCTGGCATTGTCGCTGCTCCTGAACTCGAGGTGGGGGACTCGAGGTGGGTGAGCGCGCGGAACGGGTGAGCAAGCGATAATCGAGGACGAAGCAATGACAACACTCCTCGAACTCAAGAAACAGGGCCTCAAGGGCGGCGAGTCCGTCAAAGACGAAATGCGCCGGAATCTCCTGGTCAAGCTCAAGGATCGGGAACCGCTGTTCCCGGGGATCGTCGGCTACGACCAGAGCGTGATCCCGGAAGTGGTGAACGCGGTTCTTTCGAAGCATCACATGATCCTCCTGGGCCTGCGCGGCCAGGCGAAGACCAAGCTCATTCGGCAGCTCGTGTCCCTCCTCGATGAACGGATCCCGGTGGTGAAGGGCTGCGAGATCCGGTGCGACCCCTTCCTTCCTCTCTGTCGCTCGTGCAAGGACCAGTCCGCCATCCACGGGGACCAGCTCGAGGCCGAGTGGCTCTCAAGGGACGAGAGGTACGTCGAGAAACTCGCGACCCCCGACGTCACCATCGCGGACATGCTCGGGGACCTCGACCCCATCAAGGCCGCGAAAAGCGGCCACATCCTCTCGAGCGAGGGCGCCATCCACTATGGCCTGCTGCCCCGATCGAACCGTGGGATCTTCGCGATCAACGAACTTCCCGACCTGGCTCCACGCATTCAGGTGGGCCTTTTCAACATCCTCCAGGAGGGCGACATCCAGATCAAGGGCTTCCCTGTCCGGTTGCGCCTCGATATCGCGATGGTCTTCACCGCCAATCCCGAGGACTACACGGCGCGGGGCAAGATCGTGACTCCCCTCAAGGATCGCATCGGCAGCGAGATCCGCACTCACTACCCCGAGACCATCGAACTGTCGGCCCTGATCACGGCGACCGAGGCCTTCGCCAGGCGGAGCCTGCCGGTGTTCGTGCCGGAGTTCGTGGCCCACGCCATCGAGGCCATCGCCTTCGCGGCGCGCCGCGACCGGCGGGTGGACAAGAAGAGCGGGGTCTCGCAACGCCTTGCCATCAGCGTCATCGAGAACGCCATCTCCTCGGCCGAACGACGGGCCCTGGCCTACGGCGAGAGCGAGATCGTCCCCCGAATCGCGGACATCTATGTGGGCCTGCCCGCGGTCACGGGCAAGATCGAGCTCGAATACGAGGGCGAAATGGCCGGGGGCGCCGCGGTCGGGCGGGATCTGGTCCGGGAAGGCTTGAAGGAAGTCTTCGCCAAGGAATTCGGAGGAACAAACCTGCGCGGCCTCATCGACTTCTTCGAGCAGGGCGGCGAGGTGGGTGTCGCCGACGACAAGAGCGCCAGCGACCTGCTCGCCGCGTTGTCGAAGGTTCCCGGCCTCCTCGCCCAGGCGGGCCGTCTGATTCCGGAAAGAAGCGATGCCCCCACCCGGGCGTCCGCGGCGGAGTTCATTCTGGAGGGACTCTTCGCCCAGAAGAAGATCGGACGGTCGGATGAGGGTACGTACATCGCGGTGGAGCGGAAGTCCGAGGACGGACCCGACCCCGAGCGTTTGGAGCGCCTGGCCCGCATAAAGCGCCAGGTGAACTGAAGCAGTCCTTCCGTCATGCCTCGCTTCACCTATCACAAGCATCGACCGAATCTCTGGGACGATCTCGACCTGTCCGCCCTGGTGGGCGCCATGTCCGAGTTCCTGCTCGGCAGCGGCTTCGGCGAGCCTTCGGATGGAGATGCCCAGAGCAGCGAAGAGGATTTGAAGAACGCGATCATCAACGCTTTGATGACCAGCGATCTTCTGCCCGACGAGGATCTTCAGAAGCTTTTCGGTAACGAAGAGACCCTCAACGAATTCCTGGAAAAGGTGATCGAGCGCCTGATGAACGAAGGCTTCATTCAGAAGCCCCAGAACGGCACGGGCTCGATGGAGGACAGCGACGGCGGGGGCGAGGCCTCGGGCGCGGGGGCGCCCGTGAAGTTCGAGTTGTCCGAAAAGGGTTCGGACTTTCTCGGGTACCGCGCCCTGCGCGAGTTGATGGGCGCTCTGGGACGATCGTCCTTCGGCTCTCACGACACCCAGGATCTTTCCACCGGAGTCGACGCCAGCGGTCCTTCGAAGCCGTACGAATTCGGCGACACCCTCAATCTGGACGTGAGCGAAACCCTTCTCAATACCATTCGCCGGACCCAGACCCTGGAGTTCAAGGAGGGCGAAGGCCTCGATGTCGCCTACGACGATCTGGTGGTGCGCCAGACCGAATACCGGTCATCCTGCGCCACCGTAGTGATGCTCGACTGCTCGCACTCGATGATCCTCTACGGCGAGGACCGTTTCACCCCCGCGAAGAAGGTGGCGCTCGCGTTGTCTCACCTGCTCAGAACCCAGTTCCCCGGCGATTCCCTGCGCGTGGTCCTGTTCCACGACTCCGCGGAGGAAATACCTCTGTCGATGCTGGGCCGGGTGAAGGTGGGACCGCACTACACCAACACCCGCGAAGGACTCCGGGTGGCCCAGCGAATCCTGGCCAAGGAGCGCAAGGACATGAAACAGATCGTCATGGTGACGGACGGCAAGCCCACCGCCCTCACCCTCGACGACGGCCGGATCTATCGCAATCCCTTCGGACTCGATCCCAAGGTCATCGGCCTCACCCTCAAGGAGGTCATCAATTGCCGCCGCCAGAACATCATGATCAACACTTTCATGCTGGCCCGGGACTATGAGCTGGTGGCTTTCGTGGCCAAGGTCTCCGAGCTCACCCGGGGCAAGGCCTATTTCACCAGTCCCTACGATCTGGGCGAAGCCGTCCTGATGGACTTCCTGCGAAAGAAGCGCACGGTCGCGCACTGATCGGACCGTCTTCAGGGCACGGCGCTTGCGTTCTGGATCCCTGAGGGAAATCGCGGCTTTTCTGCTCGCCTGCCTCATCGGGGCCGGCGCCGTTTCGTATCACCATCTCACCCACTTCGATCCGCACGTCGTGTGGGACGGCTTCAACCTCCCGGGTTTCGACGCTCACGTGTACGTGGCCATGGCCGAGGAGCCGCGCACCTTCACCGTGGGTCCGTGGGGCTACCGCATCCTTCTCCCCAGCCTGCTCGGGACCCTCCTCCCTCCGCGTCTCATCGTCCCGGGCTTCGAATGGGCGGCCAGAGTTTCCCTGGTCCTCGCCAGCGGCCTCCTCCTTGTGTACCTGAGGGTCCTCGGGGCGACCCTCCGTTCGGCCCTGCTGGCGGTGCTCGTTGCCATGTTCACGCCTCCGGTGGGCGCCGTGTTCGACAACCCTTTCCTGGTCGAGCCCTTCGCCCTGGCCCTGCTTCTCGCCGTCCTCATCGCGATTGAAAGCGCCGCGAACGTCTGGATCGTGGCCCTCGCCCTGCTCCTTGTCTCGTTGTCCAAGGAGATCTGGGTGCTTTTGCTGCCTCTCGTCTTCCTGAAGGCCTTCCCCCAGGGAGCGGCTGCGGCGGGACTGCGGACACTGCGGGTGGCCGGGCCGGCGATCGGGGCCGGGGTTGCCCTGCGCTGGATGTGGCCGCCTTCGGCCGGCCGGGCGCTGACCGGGGCCGATGTCTCGGCCGCGTTGAACTCGATCGCGTCGAATGTTCCTGTGTTCGCCCCCGAGTTCCTGCTCGGCGGTCTTTCCGTTGTCGTTGGGATCTCGCTTGCACGGCCCTCGGCGCGCAGGTATCTGCGAGCGCACGCCCTCACCCTTGCGCCGCTCCTCGCCCTGCCGCTCGTGGCCGCGGCCTACACCGGTGAAGGGGCGGCCACGAGTTTCTTCGCGGGAGATGTCCGCCGGTTGCTCATCTACACCCTCCCCTTCCTCGCCGCCCTCGCGGTTTGTCTCGACCCAGGAAACGAAGGACGCAAGGAACTTCCCAAGGCACCCTCCCTTCATGTCGTGGCCATGGCCCTCGCGCTCGTGGTGATGCTCGCGCCCCTGGCTCTCGATCGGTACTCGCGGCTCGACCTCAACCCCGCGCGCGACGGCCCCTACCTCCTGGGCTTCGTTCGCGAAAGCCTTCGGACCGCGGGCAGACTGGATCGGGGGAACACCGTGGTCCTCGATCCCAACGAGCGGAAGTTCGCCTGGGGCGTGTCGCCGCCGAGCGAACTCGAGAAGCTGCGGTTCTTCCTTGGCCGCGGCTTCGGACCCCTGGCTCACTACGGGATCCACGACATCAGGATGCGGGAATCGACGGCGACGCTCGTCGTGCCCGTGCTTCAACCTCGTCAGCTCGCGATGGTCCTGACCATGGATGCGCGGGAATCGGTGTGGATCGCCGTCTTCGCGGCGGGCGAGCGCGTGGGCGAGGCTCTGGTCGGGCCTCAGGCGGTCCAGGTAACGTTCGAGATTCCCGGAGCGAGGCTCTTCCGCGGGGACAATGAGATCCAGCTGCGCTGCGCGAAAGCGGGCACCGCACTGCCGCGGATACTTCGGTTGGAGCTGACCCAGGCGAAGCCCTGAACGAGAGTGGTTCCGGCTCTAGGGTTCGTGGTCTGGATCCGGAAGTGATGGAGCCTCTTCGGGCCACTCGTAGTGGACGATCCGGCGGTCGACCTGGATGTCGCGAATGACCTTCAGCGGGTAGCAGGTTCGAAGCCGTCCCTCGATCGTCATCTCCCGAGGATCGCCGATGCGGAGCCGGATCGTTCGGGAGACCACGGTGGCGAGGGCGGTCCAGCCGTCCTTGCGCCGGCTCGACACCACCACGAAGTCCGCTTCCTTTCCCGCGAACTTTCGGCATTCGAGAATCTGGTCGGGCACGATCGGACCTTCGGCGCGCTCGCGTTCTTCCGCTTCGGTCTTCGCCCAGTGTCGAGCGTTCCGGCCTCTGACCAGATGATCGATGGCGGTGAGAAGAGGATCGCCCCAGGGGTTGTCGACCGAAAGCGTTATGCCGCGGAAGACCGCGGAGATCACGAGGTAGTCGGCGAGCCAGCCGAGAGGGGTGAACAGGAAGAACGCGAACGGGACGAGCGCACTCCCCTGCAGCGCCGCGGCCACCTGGGCGGTTTGATCCAGGCCGGAAACTCCGCCCGCCGGAGCGCCCAGCTTGAGTGCAAGCTTCGCTCCCTCCTCTCCGGCCTTGCGGGCCTGCTCGAAGAAACCCGCGTAGCCGATCCGCACCCCCAGGGCGGCGGTCAGCAGAATCGAGAAATAGGCGCCGCGTCGCATTTCCTGCCAGTAGCGCGCCGGGAGCAGGCATCGAAACACGCCGATGGCTATCTCCATGGAAAGGCGAGAATACGTCGGGACCATATCGGCGCGCTCTGGCCGGGAGTGTGCCCGCGCCTTTCGGCGCGCGAACGCACCGAATCATGGAATTTTGCCGGTCACGGATTTCGGCGCAGAAAACATGCGACGAACCCCTGTTCCAGGCCGCCAACTGGTGCATGATTTGCCCATGAAACTGTTCACGGCGGGACTCACCCTCATCTCGGCCACCGTGCTGGCCCAACCATCACTCACCGCCGACCTGGCGCTCGTCGGCGGACGGATCTACACCCTCGATCCGGAGAAACCCTGGGTCGAGGCGATCGCAGCTCGCGGCGAAGACATCGTCGCGGTGGGTTCCACCGTCGAGATCCGAAGGCTCGTGGGGCCGAACACCAAAGTCATCGATCTCAGGGGCGCCTTCGCGCTGCCCGGCTTCAACGACGGGCACGTCCATATCGATCAGACGGGCGCGCTGCTGGTGGGCGCGAACCTGCTCGATGTCCATGAGCCCGCGGCTTTCCGCGAGCGCATCGAGGCGGCGGCCAAGCGTCTGCCGAAGGGTTCGTGGATCACCCGCGGTGATTGGGGCGCCTATGAGAACTGGGCCGCGGGTTCGGCGGGTACCTCACGTTCGGGCGCCCTGGCCGCCGGACCGTTCACGCCGGATCGCTCTCTCATCGACGCCGCGACCCCCGACCACCCGGTCTTCGTCAACCGTTTCGATCGCTCGATGTATCTCGCGAACACGCGCGCCCTCGAACTCGCAGGCATCACTCCCGACACCAGGGCGCCCATAGGCGGAGAGATCGCGCGCGACGCGAACGGCCGCCTCACCGGGGTCATCCGCGGGGCCGCCGCCCAACTCATCCGGGCCGTGATTCCACCGACCTCGCCGGAGGAGCGCCTCGTGCAGGTGCGCGCCGTGCTGAAGGAAGCGCGCGAATCCGGGGTCACGACGATGCAGGACCTCACCACCGGCTCGCAGCTTCGGGTGTACCAGGAACTGCGTCGCGGAGGCGAATTGACCGCCCGCATCAACATTCGCCCCCAGCTCTGGGAAGCGCCTCACCTCCTTCCCCTGGGTCTGACCCGGGGCTTCGGCGACGACTGGCTCCGTCTCGTCGGCTACAAGGCGTGGGTCGACGGCATCATGGGATCGTCGGGCGCCCTTTTCTTCGAGCCTTACAACCACGACCGCGCGAACAAGGGCTATCTCCGGCACATCATGTTCCCGGAAGGCGCCGAGGGTGTCGGCCTCACGATGAAGGAGGACCAGCGCTACACCGACTTCCCGCCCGGAAACATGGAGAAACTCCTCGAGACTGCGATCGAGACCGGCGTGCCGCCGAACGTGCACGCGATCGGCGACAAGGGCGTCCGGATCCTGCTCGACATCTACGAGAAGCTCCTGCGCAAGCACGGTCTGGTGGACCGCGATCACCGCTGGCGCATGATTCACGCCCAGGTCGTCCACCCGAACGACGTCGCCCGTTTCGGCGCGCTGAAACTCGTCGCGGAAGTGAACCCTTACCACGTCTCCGACGACATGCGCTGGATGGACGAGCGGATCGGAGCCGAGCGATCGAAGGGCGCCTATGCATTCCGAAAACTAAAAGATGCGGGCGCGGTCCTGGTGTTCGGGTCGGACTCGCCAGGCACGAACGCCGCCCGCTACTTCCTGAACCCGAAGTATGGCCTGTTCGCCGCGGTCACGCGCCAGACTCTCAAGGGCGAACCCAAGGAGGGCTGGTTCCCCGACCAGCGTCTGACCATCGAGGAAGCAATTGAAGCGGCCACGAAGAATCCCGCCTGGGCGTCGTTCGAGGAATCGCGCAAGGGTACGCTCGCGGTCGGCAAACTCGCGGACATTTCGGTGTGGGATCAAAACCTCATGGAAATCGGAAAGACGGCGCCCTCCCGGCTTCTCGATGCCCGCGTGTTGTTCACCGTGGCGGGGGGGCGAGTCGTTTACGAGATGGCGGGGCGATAGCCGGGACCGGCGCGAGCAGCGCGTCGAGTTCTCGCTCCATGCGGCGGCGCAGCCCGCTCGACGACTTCGACCCGATGACATTCTCGAGTTCGAAGGGGTCCTGCTGAAGGTCGTAGAGCTCGTTCATGCCTGCAAGCTCGCGGTAGCGGATGTACTTGTAGCGCTCGTTCCGCACCGCGTCGTAGCCCATCTTCAGGGTTCGCGGAAACACGATGTCGGTGTTGTACTCGATCAGGAAGGAGCGCCGCCAGTCCGGGGGAGCGCCCCTGGCCCCGAGGAGCGGAACCAGGGACCGCCCGTCGATTCCGGGAAGAGGCTTCGCCGCGGCCAGCTCCAGGATAGTCGGCGCGATGTCGATGGTCAGAGCCTGGGCCGCCGGCATCGACCGGGCCAGCACCTTCGGCGGATACCGGACCAGCAGAGGCAGGCGGATCGACTCCTCGTAGGCGAGGCGCCGCTCTTCGTTCAGGCCGTGCTCTCCGTAGAAATAGCCGTTGTCGCCGACCAGGATGATGACGGTCTGGTCGAGAACGCCCTGCTTCTCGAGCGTGTCCATGATCCGGCCGAGACTCTCGTCCACCGCGGCCAGCATGCGCAACCGATCGCGGATCGTCTTGTCGGGGGTCACGGTGCCCGGACCGAGCGGCGGCAAGCCCTCGATGGGACGTTCGAGCGCGGGCTTTCCGTGCGGCGGCACGCCGTAGTTGGCCCGGCGAGGCAGAGGCGAATCCGCGTAGAGCTTCTTATGTCGGTCCGCGGGAATGAAGCCGCCTTCGCCGATCGGCACGGTGGTGCCGTCCGCCCGCTGAAGGATGTTCGGATGCAGGGCTTTGTGGGACAACACAAGAAGAAAGGGATTCGGGCGCCTTTCGCCGATGAAGTTCAGCGCGCGCTCGGTGAAAATGTCCGTGACGTAGCCCGTCACCCGCTCGATCCGCCCGTTCTCGTACAGCTCGGGGTCGATCGCTTCGCCCTGGCCCTTCATTCCGACCCAGTAGTCGAAACCCGGCCTCGGCGAGGGGTCGTTTCCCATGTGCCACTTGCCGATGAAGCCCGTCCGGTATCCGCCGTCGTGGAGGGGTCGCGCGAAGGTCTGCAGCTCGTGACTCCGCGGGCTGCGGTCGGTGTTGTCGAGGATCCCGTGATGGCGGGTGTAAAGGCCGGTCAGGATGTTGGCGCGGCTCGGAGAACACAGCGGGGTCACCGCGAACATGTTCTGGAGCCGGGCTCCTTCGTGGGCCAGGCGGTCGATGTTCGGAGTTCGGGAGAACGGATGTCCGGCGGCGCCGAAGTCGTCGAAGCGAAGGTCGTCGACCACCACGAGAAGGATGTTGGGCCGATCCTCCGCAGCCGCGTTCAGAGCCAAGGCAAGGAGAGAGAAGCTGAGCATCAAGGACGCGTGGGCGAAAAAGGTCAAGGGCTTCATCCTTGCCGCGATGCTACATCGAGGATGACGGCCCCTCATTTCGCCCCGGCAGGATGCGATTCGAGACGTGGACCACGCGCCCAGGCACGTGGTTTCGTGGACCCGGCGCCTACTTCTTCTCCACCTTTACCGGCCCTGCGGGTTTCGTCGGGTACTTGGCACCCCCGGCCTCGATCTTCTTCATCACCTCCGCGACCGCGCGTTCGAGCTGCTGGTCCTTACCGTCGATCGTGGCCTTGACCTCGTTCTCGACCGGAATGTCCGGGTCGACGCCGTAGCCTTCGATGATCCATTGACCCTTCGTGTTCGCCATTCCCGACGTGGGAACGAAGATGGTGCCGCCATCGATCAGCGCGCCGGTGCCGTTGATGCCGACGACGCCGCCCCAGGAGCGACGGCCGATGAGCGGTCCAAGCCCGGCCTCCCGGAACATGGCCGGGAAGATGTCGCCGTCCGACGACGAGCGCTCGTCGAGGATGGCGGCCATGGGGCCGATGAAGACGCCGTCGGGGTAGGAGTCGGCAAGGTCGTCGGTGCGGCCGAAGTTCACGGCCAGCATCTTGCGGCGCAGACGCTCGATGAGCATGCGCGAGACGTTGCCTCCGCCGTTGGCGCGGACATCGACCACCAGTCCGTCCTTGCGGATCTGGCCGTAGTACCACTTGATGAACTCGCGTATCCCGGGGCCGCCCATGTCCGGGATGTGGAGGTAGCCAACCCGGCCGTTGGTCAGCTCTCCGACCTTGCGACGATTCTTGTTGATCCACTCGAGGTAGTTGAGATCGGACTCGCTGCTGATGGGGTTGTACGTCACCGTGCGCGAGCCGTCCATGGTGGGCTTGGAGTTGAGGGTCAGGGTCACCGGGCGGTCGGCTTTGCCGCGCAGGGGCATGTAGGGATCCTGATCGGCTGAGAGGTCGGCGCCGTCGATCGCGAGGACGTAGTCACCCACGTTCGCGTTGACGCCGATCTCGGTCAAAGGCGAGCGATAGATGTCCTCTTCGTTCTGGCCCTCGAAGATCTTCGCGATCTTGAATCTTCCGGACGCCTGGTCGAGCGCGAACGAGGCACCCGGTAGAGCCACCCGCGGACGGGGCGGGATCTGGAAATCCCCGCCTTCGATATACGCATGCTGAACCGTGAGTTCCGAAATCATCTCGCTGATCACGTAGTTGAGGTCGGACCGGTGCGCGACAAAGGGCAGCCAGGCCGCGTACTGCTTGCGCAGGGCATCCCAGTCGAAGCCGTGCATGTTCTCGACGTAGAACCAGTCGCGATAGCGGCGCCAGACTTCGCCGAAGATCTGGTTCCACTCCTGCTCGGGCACGCGATCAACCATGAGGCCCGCAGTGGAGACGGTCTTCTTGGTCGATGCGCCCGAAGGGGTCGCGTCCATGATCGTCCAGGTGGCGCCGGTGCGGACGAGCACCTTCGAGCCGTCGCCCGACAGCGCGTAGCCCGCCATGTCGTCGGCCACAGTGGTCTCCTTGCGATCCTTGATCGAGAAGATGCGGAGCGACGTCTTGCGATCACCGTCGCGGCCGTAGAAGAACGCAGACCCGCTGGTGTAGAGGAGATGGCCCTTCTTGGCAGTGAGACCGCTGTAGTTGTCGGCCTCCACGGGAACTCTGGCCACGCGCTTCATGATGCCGTCGAAGTCGATCACGAGGTCTTCGGCGGGCTTCGGCGCGGGGGACGCGGCCGGGCTGGGAGACGGACTTGGGGAGGGGCTGGCCGCGGGGGTGGGCGCGGCGAGGCTCACCTCATCGCTCTCGGGCGGGAACGGATGCTTCACATCCTTGCGCAAGGCCATGGCAAAGATGCCGGTGGTGCGATTGGTCGCATAGTTGAACTCGAAAGTGGAAATCTGAGGTGCAAACTGGCGGTCGCTCAGGAAGTAGAGGAAGCCGCCATCCGGATCCCACACCGGCTCCTGGGCGTTGTACTGCTCCTCGGTGAGCTGGTGAAGCTGACCATTCGCTCCGCCCCCCTCACTCCAGATGAAAATGCTGCGGAAGGTGTTTGGATTGGCGGAGCTGAACGCGAGGTGATGGCCCCTGGGCGACCAGGTGTAGTCGCGCACCTGATCGCGGGGAGCGTCGTAGACCTGCCTGAGCGTCTTGTCGTCGAACGAATAGATATGGATCCGGCCGTCCTTGTCGGAGAACGCGATGCGTTTGCCATCGGCCGACCACTCGGGCGCGTAGCGCATGGCCTTGCCCCCGTTGGTGAGCCGCTCGGGCTTGCTCGAGCCATCCTGCGCGACGACATACAGCTCTTCTTCGCCGGAGAGGTCGGAGATGAACGCGACCTTCGAACCATCGGGCGACCAGCGCGCCCACTTGTCGTGCGCCGACGAGGTGGAGGTGAGATCGCGGGTGAAGCCCTTTTCGATGGGGGTCGTGAAGATGTCGCCTCGCGCGCTGAGGAGAGCCCTCTCGCCCTTGGGCGACAACTGGGCGTCTTCGATCTGACCTGCGGCCGACACCCGTGAAGGGCGCTTCCAGAGGGCGTCGTCCGGCACGTCTATGGTGATGGGCGCACTCTTCCCCGTCTTCACGTCGAGGATCTGCAGTTCGCCGTTCTGCTCGTAGATGATCCGGCCGCCTTTATCGGATCCCGGCCAGCGCACATCCCACAGCCTGCTGGTGGTGACCTGCGTGGTCTTCGCGGTGGGCACATCGTAGGCGTACAGGTTGAACGTGCCATCGCGGTCGGAATTGAAGTAGATGGTGTTGCCGATCCACATGGGGTCGCGATCGGCACGGACACTGTCGATGACGCGCTTCCCTTCGTTGGTCTTGAGGTCGAAGATGAATAAGTCGTTGGCGAAGCCGCCGCTGTAGCGCTTCTCGGGTCGGAAGTCGCGATAGAGGGGCGAGTAGACGAGCTTCGTCCCGTCGGGCGAATAGTCGCCAGCACCGGACTCCGGCATGGGGAGGGACTCGGCGGGGCCCCCCGTCGCGGGAACGGTGAAGAGCTTCGTTTTGCCGAGCGTCCACGAGTCGCGGTGAGACCGGAAGACAATGGATTTGCCGTCGGGGGTCCAGCCATAGACGTGATTGTCGTAGCCCCAACGCGGCGTCAGCGGACCGCGCGCCGGGTAGTACGTAAGCTGCTTCGGCTCACCCCCACCCGAAGGCATCACATAGACCTGTTCGTCGCCATCGTACTGGCCGGTGAACGCGATCCACTTGCCGTCCGGCGAGAAGTGCGCGAAAACTTCGATGCCCGGGTGCGCGGTGAGGCGCGTGGCGGTTCCGCCCTTCGCGGGCGCGGCCCAGAGGTCGCCCGCGTAGGTGAACGCAACGCGGTCGCCCTGGATGGCCGGGAAGCGCAAGAGCCGGGTTTGGGCGCTCGCGGGAGAGGGAGCGCAAAGCGCGGCGGCGAGGAAGGCGGCCGCGGCCGCTCCAAGGGACTTCAGATTCGAGTGCACGGAAAACTCCTTTGTTGACGGCGAAACATCGCGGACGATACTCCCGCCGCGAGTGCCGCCTGGAGCCCTTCGCAGCGATCCGAGGGGCGTCTTCAGCGCTTCTCCGAAGCGGGCGGGGTTACGACCACCAGGGGCACGTCCCAGTGGGCGGCAAGAATCTCAAAGCGACGCGCTTCTTCCCTCTTGAAGGTCCTCTGATCCGGATACATTTTCTTCTGAATGGCCGCTTCCTGATTGGGTCCGACGAAAGCGGCCATGTTGGCGTAGCTGATGACAACCAGGAAAGTCCAGTCGGCGCGGCCGTCGCCGTGATACGTCGGGCGCATCACCTCGACACTGGTGATTCGTCCTCGTTCGCCCATCTGCGCCTGCAGGACCGGATAGTGGTTCTTGAAGAAGAGGCGCTCGAATTCATCCTGATAGCCCCACTTCACCGTGTAGTAGTACGCGGCTCGGACCGGGCCGTCCTGAGCCTGGGCCCGATAGGGGAGGGTCAGAGCCAGAAGGAGCGCGGCGACGAGAGTGATGGTTTTCTTCATTATGGTCCCTTTCAAAATGGTGTTCCTGGATTCTAGACTTGTGCCTCCCACCCCGTCGCCCGGGACCCGCGGCTCGGGCCAGCGAAGGAACGGGAACAGCCCTGGCCGTTCGGGCGCGTATCCTGTGAGCGCCATGCCGCCCTCCCCCACTTTCCTTCGGCCGACGACGGCACGAGCCGTGTGTGCCTAAAGATCCGCCACAACGTATCGCCTTTCTGGGCAACTACCTGCCCAGGCTGTGCGGGATCGCGACCTTCACTCAGGATCTGTGCGAGGCCGTCGCGGGGCTCTTGCCCTCCGCCGATTGCTACGCGGGAGCCGTCAACGACCGGCCCGAGCGGTACGAGTACCCGTCGAGGGTGCGGTTCGAACTTCAGGAGAAAGACCTCGACTCGTTTCGGAGGGCGGCCGACTTCCTGAACTTCAACAACGCGGACATTCTCTGTGTGCAGCACGAGTTCGGCATCTACGGCGGCGCGGCGGGCAGCCACCTTCTGGCTCTGCTCAAGGAAGTGCGGATGCCCGTGGTCACGACCCTGCACACCATCCTGCGCGAACCCAGTGTGGCGCAGCGCGAGGTGATGGAGGCGCTCTCGACGAGAAGCGACCGCCTGGTGGTGATGTCGCAAAAAGGCGCTTCCATGCTGCGCGACGTGTACGGAACTCCGGACGGGAAGATCGATGTGATTCCGCACGGCATCCCGGACCTCGGTTTCGTCGAGTCGAGCTTCTACAAGGCCCAGTTCGGCGTGGAAGGACGCAGCGTCCTCCTCACCTTCGGCCTGATCGGACCGGGCAAGGGCATCGAGCACGCGATCGAAGCGCTTCCCGAGATCGTGCGGCGCCATCCGAGTGTCGTCTATCTCGTTCTCGGCGTCACCCATCCTCACCTTCTCGAACGCGAGGGCGAGCGCTATCGCCTGAGCCTCGAGCGTCTCGCCGAAGACCGTGGGGTCAAGGAGAACGTCATCTTCCACAACCGCTTCGTGTCGCTCGACGACCTCAAGGAGTTCATCGGCGCCACCGACATCTACCTGACCCCCTATCTCAACGAAGCCCAGATCACCTCGGGAACCCTCGCCTACGTCTTCGGCGCGGGCAAAGCCGTGGTCTCGACACCCTACTGGCACGCTCAGGAACTTCTCGCCAACGACCGCGGCGTGCTCGTGCCCTTCCGCGATCCGCAGGCGATCAGAGAAGCAGTGTGCGGCCTGCTCGACGATCGGGCGCGCCTCGAACGGATCCGGCACGAGGCCTACGCCATGGGCCGCGACATGATCTGGCCCGCGGTGGCGGGTCGCTACCTCGAGTCGTTCCAGCAGGGGCGGGCCGAGCGTCAGGCGACGCCCCGCGCGGCCTTTGCGGCGTGGACGCTGGGCAACCGGCCCTACGACCTCCCTCCGCTGCGCCTCGACCACATCCTCCGCATGAGCGATGGAACCGGCATATTCCAGCACGCCATCTTCAACGTGCCCAACTTCCACGAGGGTTACTGCACGGACGACAACGCGCGCGCGTTCATCTTGTGCAACCTGCTGGACGAACTCGGCGATCAGCCTCCGGCCGAGAACCTGGCCAGGCTCGCCACCAGCTATCTCGCCTTTCTGGCCGCCGCCCTCGATCCTCGCACCTCCCGGTTCCGGAACTTCATGAGTCACGGACGTCAGTGGCTGGAGGACGAGGGCAGCGAGGATTCGCACGCGCGGGCGCTGTGGGCGGCGGGAACCGGGGCCGGGCGCTCGCGCAACGATGGTCACGCCAGAGTGGCGGCCCTTCTCTTCGAACGCGGCCTCGCGGCGGTGGAGACGTTCTCCTCACCGCGCGCCTGGAGCTTCGGGCTGCTCGGCATCCACGAATACCGGAAGCGCTTCCCCGACGACCCGCGAACCAGGGCCATGCAGGAGACGTTGACCGCAAGCCTCGTGAGACTGTGGAAAGGCGAGGCCACGGAGAATTGGCCATGGTTCGAACCGAGCGTGACCTACGACAACGCGCGTTTGTGCCAGGCCCTCATCCTCAGTGGTCGGAGCATGCCGAACGGGGAGGCGCTCCAGATCGGTCTTCAGTCGCTGCGTTGGTTGGTCTCGATCCAGAAGACGCCTTCGGGTTGCTTCCGCCCGATCGGCAGCAACGGCTTCTATCACCGCAACGGCGCGCGCGCGGATTTCGATCAGCAGCCTCTGGAGGCGCAGGCCATGGTGGCCGCGTGTCAGGAGGCCTTCCGCGCCACCCACGACTCCTCCTGGCCGCGCGAAGCGAAGCGAGCGTTCGAGTGGTTCCTCGGCCGAAACGACCTCGGCCTGCCTCTTTACGATTTCACCGGAGGGGGGTGCAGCGACGGTCTGCACGGCGACCGGGTGAACGAGAACCAGGGGGCGGAATCGACCCTGGCGTTTCACTTCGCTCTGGCCGAGATGCACGCGGCCGAACTCTGGATCGCCCCCGGGGCGACGCCCGCCCCATGAACCCGGTCCGGCTGTGTCGACATGAGGTGTCCCTGCTTCCGGAGAGCGCGCGCGTCATCCTCCGGCCGTTCCTTCCCGGCACGTCCCACCAGATCGCCACGATCATCGGGCGCGCCCTGGCCATCACCGAGGATGAAGTGGTCAGCCAATTGAGCACGGTCCTCCGCGAGTTCCAAGGGCGCCATCTCAACCTCGAGTCGATCCTGCGCACGCATTACGACCGGGTCCGCAAACATGTCTTCACGGACCAGCCTCTCTCCTCCTCGCGCGAACTCCTGATCGGCGCGTTCTTCTCGAACGAATACGCGCTCGAGTCCGCCGCCATCTTCAATCCGTCGATCGTCCCGCACCCCGATCAATCCGGTCTTCCCCTCGGGGGTCTGCGCTTCATCATGAGCCTTCGGGCGACCGGAGAGGGACACATCTCTTCCATCGAGTTTCGGACCGGTCAGATCGACCCCGATGGACGAATAACCCTCGACCCGGTCTCCCGTTTCGTGTCGGCGCCGGAGGTGCTCCCGAACCCCGGGTACGACCGGAGACGGTTCGCGATCAAGCTGGCCGAAATGGGATTTGGCGACGAGTTCTCGGAGGCGGTGCTCCAGCCCCTGGGAGCGACCTTCACCCGCAGCGAACTCAAGAAGAGCGTCGCCACCGTTCGATCCGAGGGCGGCACGAACGATCGCGGCCTGCGGCGAACCCTCGAATGCATCCAGTGGCTGGCCGACTCCAACTACGAGCTGCAGTTCTCCGAGACCCTCGCGATGAGCGAACGGATCATCTTCCCGGTCTCGCCGAACGAAAGCAACGGCATCGAGGATGCGCGCTTCGTCCGATTCACCGACGAGGACGGCACGGTCACCTACTACGCCACCTACACCGCGTACAACGGGCGCGCCGTCGTGTCCCAGCTCATCGAGACCAGGGACTTCCTGCATTTCCGCATTCTCACCCTCAACGGCGACGCGGTTCAGAACAAGGGCATGGCCCTGTTTCCGCGACGGATCGGGGGGAGGTACGCCATGCTGTCCCGGCAGGACGACGAGAACCTCTTCATCATGTTTTCGGACCTTCCCCACTACTGGAACGACCCGCAGCTGATTCTCCGGCCGGCCCAGATGTGGGAGAGCGTCAAGATCGGGAATTGCGGATCGCCCATCGAGACGGAGGCGGGTTGGCTGATGCTGACCCATGGCGTGGGGCCGATGCGCAAGTACTGCATCGGCGCGGTTCTTCTGGATCTCCACGACCCGACGAAGGTCATCGGTAGGCTGAGCAAACCTCTGCTCGCCCCCGAGGGCAACGAGCGCGAGGGCTACGTCCCGAACGTGGTCTACAGTTGCGGGTCGCTGGTTCATGGGCGCGAGCTGATCCTGCCCTTCGCGGTGAGCGACCGGTCGTCGGCCATCGCGAGCGTTCGGCTTGACGACCTGCTGGGCGCCCTGCGCTCGAACGGTTAGCTCGCCCGGGAGTCCCCGGGGCCACCCCCCTGACCCGAGGCGTTCCGCGGTCCCGGTGGGACACGCCATCCCCGGGGAAGATGGAGGGATAATTTCCCTATGCCTTTCGACGCCATCCTCTTCGATCCTCGGACGACCAACTCCTCGCGGGTGTCCGTGCGGGTGCTGGGGTCATCCCTCGAGGTGGTCGGCGCGAGGGAGACGTTTCGGGTCGACCCCGTGAAGTGCGAACTGACCGCGGGAGGATGGGACCGCGCGTCCCTCCAGATCGTCTGGCCCGGCGAGGGCGGGGTGTGGGCTCTGTCCGCGAAGGACCCCGGCGCCAAGGACGAGTTGGCCCGAGTTCCGCGCTTCGAGACGTCCCTCGCCGCCGCCGCAAGGGCCCAGGCGACCGCCCGGCAAAGCGGCCGGTTCGGCCTGACCCTCATCGCCGTGATCACGATGCTGCCCGCCCTGCTTCTTCTCGGCCTCTTCATTTTCCGAGATCGGATCATCGACAGTGTCCTCGAACGGATCCCTCTAAGTGTCGATCAGGACGTGGGGAAGATGTTCGAGGGAAGGTTCCTGAATTCGAAGGAGGCGGTCGAGGAGAACGAGGCGACGCGCGCGGTCCAGCTCATCGTCGACCGGCTGAAGAGGGCAAGCCCGGAGAAGGGACTCGAGTTCAAGGTCAGCGTTCAGCGCAACCGGGAAGTAAACGCCTTCGCGGCGCCCGGCGGCCTGATCGTGGTTCACACCGGTCTGATCAGCGAAGCCGGGTCCGCCGAGGAGGTAGCCGGCGTTCTGGCTCACGAGATGGCGCACACCGCGAAGCGTCACTCCATGCGCCAGATGATCTATGGCGCGGGTCTGCTCCCGTTGATGGGGCTCCTGGTTGGTCGGACGGACGCGGCGGGTCTGGTTCGCGACGTCGGTCAGCTCTCGGCGTTGAAGTTCTCGCGGGCTCAGGAGGAGGACGCGGATCGCATCGGCTTCGATACCCTGGTCGCGGCTTCGATCTCTACCGAAGGCCTGGCCCGGTTCTTCGATCGCCTGGCCCGAAGCGAAGGAACCCCCGCCGCATTTCTGTCGACCCATCCTTCAAGCGCGGGCCGGGCCGCCGCCCTGCGGGAGCGAAGTAGCCCTTCCGCTGCGGCAAGAGCCGAGCCCCTTCCCATCGATTGGAGCGCGGTCCAGGCCTCGATTCGATAGGGCCCTCGCGGGTCGGCCCCCAAGGGCGAGAGACCCGACTAGCGCGCGAGGGACGAGGCCTTGATGATGTCGGCGAAGACACCGGAGGCCGTGACCTCGGGCCCCGCACCTGGACCCCGCACCACCAGGGGAGAGTTGAGATAGCGATCCGTCCAGAACGCCACCATGTTGTCCCCGCCCCGGAGCGATGCGAAGGGGCTCGCCGACTCCACCTTGCGCAGGCCGACCCTCGCCCCGCCCTCCTCCATCGAAGCGAGATAGCTCAGGCGGCCACCATTGGCGGACGCCTCCCCCGCGAGTTTCTCGATAGCCTGGTCGAGTTCGGGCAGCCGCCGCCAGAATTCGTCGATGTCCATGGCGTCCCATTCCTCCGAAGGAAGGAGGGACTGGCGCTTCACCGCCTCGGCTTCAAGAGGCACGCCGGCCTCGCGGGCGAGGATCAGGATCTTCCGGGCCACGTCCGAGCCGGAGAGGTCTTCGCGTGGATTGGGTTCGGTATAGCCGAGGGTGTGCGCCTCCTTGAGGGCCGCGCTGAAAGCCGTTCCGTCGGCCACTCTGGTCATCAGAAAACCGAGCGTGCCGGAAAGCGCACCTTCGATCCGACGAATCCGATCGCCGGTGCGAATCAGGTCGGACAGCGTCCCGATCACGGGAAGGGCCGCGCCCACCGTGGTTTCGTGAAACATGCCGCCCCGGCCGCGGAGTCGGCCCGCCTTGATCGACCGGTACGTGGCCAGATCGCCGGCGAAGGGACGCTTGTTCGCGGAAACTATATGAACGCCCGCGTCCAGCAGCCGCGCATATTGCAGAACCGTCTCTTCGCTGTCCGTGCAGTCGACGAACACGGCGCTCGACCTTGGGCTTCCAATCGCCGCGTTTGCCATGGCCTGGAGGTCCGTCGGCAGACCTTCACTCTCGACGGTCTGCCTGAGATCCGTCCCGGAAATGCCGGTGTTTCGGATGAGCATGCGCCGACTGGTGGCGGCCCCGTCGATCTCGAACCGGAGGCCCAGGCGCTGCCGCAGCCCCTCCCCGTGAGCGGAGATCTGTTCGACCAGGGCGCGACCGACCCGACCGAGTCCGGCGATGAAGACCGAGACGGTGCGGTGATCGGCGAAGAACGCCTCGTGAATCGCGTTCACCGCCCGTTTCTCGTCCTCGTTTCCGACCACGCACGAGACGTTCAATTCCGAAGAGCCCTGGGAAATCGCGCGGACGTTCACGTGAGCCTCGCCGAGAACGCCGAAGATCCGGCCCGCGCTCCCTGGGGTATGGCGCATGGCCGCGCCCACCACCGCGATCACGCAGGCGTCCGGCTCCACCACGAGATCATCGATGAGTCCGGCCTGGCGCTCGAGGGCAAACTCGAGGGCGATGCTCTCCTCAGCTGGTCCCATCGCGGCCGGTTCGATGGCGAAACAGATCGAATGCTCGGACGAGGCCTGAGAAATGAGAATCACGCTGACGTTCCTGCGAGCGAGAGCCCCGAACAGCCGCATGGCGATGCCGGGGACCCCCACCATGCCATCGCCCTCCAGCCGCAGCAGGGCGACCCTTGAGATCGAAGCGACACCGCGCACCCCCTTGGGCGCGGGTGGGGCTTCCTCCCGGATCCAGGTTCCCGGGAAGTTCGGATTCATCGTGTTCTTGATGACGAGAGGAATGTTCTTCGTCCGGGCGGGGTGGACGGTCGGCGGATACACCACCTTGGCGCCGAAATGAGACAACTCCATGAGTTCGTCGTAACGGAGGGCAGCCATCGAAAAGGCGCCGGGTACGATCTTGGGGTCGGCGCTCATAACGCCGTCCACGTCGGTCCAGATCTCGATGGCCGAGGCCTCGAGGGCGGCGCCAAAGATGGCGGCGGTGTAGTCGGAACCCCCGCGCCCGAGGGTGGTGGTTTCGCCCGATTCGGTGGAGCCGATGAAGCCGGTCACCACCGGGAGCGCCGATTGTTCCTCCCAGAAGAGCCGGATACGGTCGTTCGTCTTGCCGAAATCGACGCGGGCCGAGCCGAAGTCGGCGCTCGTCACCACCAGCGCTCGGGCGTCGCAGGCCAAAGCCGCAACACCTTCCCCACGAAACGCCGCGGCCACGATCGTGGAGGAGAGCCGCTCGCCGAAACTGAGAATGCGGTCAAGGCTTCGAGGAGTGCATTCACGGACCAGGGAAACCCCGTGAAGGGTTTCGCGAAGATCGAGGGAGGCCTGCTGGACAAGAAGAAGCTGCTCCGTTCGCTCTTCGGCGGACGCGAGTTCAACGACGGCTTCCGTGTGACGTCGCTCCACCTTCTCAAGATCGGCGCCCCAGTCCTGGGAGCGGACCGCCTTCCTTGACGCCTCGATCAGCGCGTCGGTGACCCCGCCGAACGCGGACACGATCACGACGGCTCGTTCCTTCGCCGCGGTCTCGCGAACGAGGCGGACCACGCCGCGGATTCGGTCGGGTGAACCGACCGACGTGCCTCCGAACTTCATTACCCTCATGCCTGGCGGCGCGGAGTTTAGGGGAGCGGACGCGGAAGTGCAGGGAAAGCCTCGCCAGGCTTGGAGGGGACGGGCGCGGGTCGTTAGCATCTAGCCTCAGATGACCGCGACGCCCAAAGCCGACTTCTCCTTGAACCTCATCTGGCAAGGCGGCCAGCGATTCCAAAGCACGGCGAGCGGCGTCTCGGGCGACCTGACCATGACCCTGGACGGCCGGCGGGAGGCGGGACCTTCTCCCGTGCAGGCGCTGGCCGCGGCCCTCGCCGGTTGCATGGCCATCGATGTGGTCGATGTGATCGAGAAGGGGCGTCTTCCCGTGAAAGCCCTGACCGGCGACCTGCGCGTCTTTCGGGCCAGTGAAACACCGCGAGGAATCACCGGCCTCGAACTCCACTTCGTGGTCAGAGGGGATATCCCGGAGGACCGGGTGGCCCGAGCCATCGAGCTTTCGCGCGAGAAGTACTGCTCGGTCTGGCACTCGCTCAACCCCGCGATCGATTTCAAGACAAGCTTCTCCGTGAATCCGTGAAGTTTCCGTATCCAGCGGAACTCGAGTCCTGGGGATATTCGAAAGCCTGGCACCAGAAGTTCGAACGCCTGGCGCCCGCGGGGGCCTACCCGGCCCGCGTGGTGCGCGACCATCGGGGCTACTTCCGCGCCCGCTCGGCGGAAGGCGAACTCATCGCCACCACCGCGGGGCGACTGAAGCACAACGCGCAGCACGCCTCTGATCTTCCCGCGGTCGGGGATTTCGTGGCCCTCAAGGAAGTGCGGGAGGAGGGCCACAAGCAGGGGCGGGGGGTCATCCAACTCGTGCTGCCCAGAGCCACCGCCTTCAAACGCAAGGCGGCCGGGCACCTCACCGAGGAGCAGATCGTGGCCTCGAACATCGATACCGTGTTCATCGTGTGCGGTCTCGACTCCGACTACTCGCCCAGGCGAGTCGAACGTTATCTGATCCTGGCCCGGGAGAGCGGGGCCCGGTCGGTGGTCCTGCTCAACAAGTCGGACAAATGCGCGGATGCCACGAAGCCGCTGGGCGAGGTGGCGGTGATCGCGGGCGACATTCCGGTGCACTTGATCGCGGCCAAGCCACGAATCGGCCTCGACGTACTGCCCCCGTATCTGGGCGCCGGGCATACCATCGCCTTCCTGGGCTCCTCGGGGGCGGGCAAGTCGACGCTGATCAACGCGCTTCTCGGCGAAGAACGCCAGGCCACCCGCGAAGTGCGCGAAGCCGATTCGAGGGGCCGGCACACCACCACCGAGCGTCAGATGTTCCGGCTGGTGGGCGGCGCCCTCGCCATCGACACGCCGGGGATGCGGGAACTGCAACTCTGGTCCAGCGCCGAGGACATTTCCTCCGCCTTCGCGGACATCGAGGCCCTGGCCGAGCGTTGTCGGTTCCGCAACTGCACACACCAGACCGAGCCCTTGTGCGCGGTCCGCTCCGCCGCGGAAAGCGGGGAACTCAATGGGGAGCGATACGCCCATTTCTCGAAACTGCGGGGAGAGGCAACGGCCATCGGAGCGGCCAGAGAGGTGAAACTTCGCATCGAGAAGAAGGCCGCTGACCGGAGAGGCGGCAAGCCCGTGAAGAAACCTCAATCCGCTTCGTGAGCCTGGAACTCGAGCCGCGGCCGAAACGAACGGTCGATTACTTGTTTGCGCAGTATTTGAGTAGAATATAGTGATGGAAGACCTGCGAACCCGGATAGCCCGTGGCGCCCTTGTGCTGGGAATCCTGCTCGCCGGTTCGGGGCGCGGCCAGGCTTCATCCGAAACTGAAATTCACATCATCACCGGCGAGGTTCGAGACAGCGTTTCGGACGCGGCCTTGCCCGGCATCGAGGTTCGCCTCGGCGACGAGGCCGTCACCACCGATTCGGCCGGGCAGTTCTCCATCCGAAAGGGAGCCCCGCCGTACCGGCTCGCCCTCTCCCGACCCGGTCAGACGCCGGTCATACGGGACGTCTCGGAGGTCGAATCGCTTTCGACCGTGGTTTTGCTCCTCGATCCCAAGGTGCGCCGTGAGGAGATCGTGGAAGTGTTCGGGGTTCAGAAGGACGATCCCTCCCCCGCCTCCATCCCGATCAGACCCCAGCAGGTCCTCCAGGTGGCCGGCGCGGTCGACAATATCTTCAGAGCGCTCCAGACCTTGCCCGGGGTGGCCGCCACCGAGGAGTTCGGTTCGCGCCTGGCCGTGCGCGGTGGAACACCCGACCAGAACCTCACCGTCATGGATGGGGTCGAGATTCACAATCCCTATCGCCTGTTCGGACTCACAAGCGCCTTCAATCCGGAGACGGTCGAGAAGTTCGAACTTTCGGCCGGGGCCTTTCCGGCCAAGTATGGCGATCGCCTGTCGTCGATTCTCCTCGTCGAGAACCGCGACGGCCAGAAGCAGAGCGGCCTTCAAGGCTCGACCACCCTCTCCATCACGGACGCCAACGTGCTGATCGAAGGGCCGTGGCGGAACCCGGAC
>JANODX010000246.1:0-3101 GCA_031412915.1 Vicinamibacteria bacterium
CGGTGACGTTCGGGGGAAGCCGATCGCATCCGGTCCCTGAGCTCGTCGAAGGGACCGGCGTTGGGGGTGGCTTCGACAAGCTCAGCCACCGGCATCCACCGGGTCTTGCAGGATCGCCCCACAACCATGTCGCACACCCCCTGCCAGCATTTTGCGGATCGCAGGTTAGGGTGGCGCGGCCTCGCCGACGGTCTGAAGATGCTTGACCATCCTGGGTTTTGCTGTCAGTCTTCGGCGTCGACGTTCTGGACCATATCCGCCGGAACACACGGGAGCAAGATGCAACCTGCCGCGATGGCGATCGAGCGAATGCTGGCCCGCGATGAGATCCGCGAAGTGCTTTCCGCCTATGCCCGTGGCGTCGATCGGGGAGATGCGGAGTTGCTCAGGTCGTGCTATCACGCGGACGCCATCGAGGAGCACGCCGGAAACTACACCGGGAACGCTCACGTCTACGTCGACGGCGCGGTGCCGCGCATCGAGCGCATGGGCGCCATGCAGCACCTCCTCGGCTCGAGCCACATCGACCTCAAAGGCGACACCGCGTACGTCGAGACCTACGTCTGGACGTTCCTGCGAATCAAGGTCGACGAGCGCGAGGTCGACACGTTCACCGGCGGCCGGCTGGTCGATCGTTTCGAACGCCGTGACGGGGCCTGGAAGATCGCCCACCGCTGGACCGTGTTCGACTGGAATCGCGACACGCCTTCGAACCAGGCCTGGGTGAACGGCATGATCAAGCCGGGCAAGCTCGGGATGCGGGAGGGTCGCAAAGGCCGCACCGACCCTTCCTACGAACGGTTCTGACGGGTTACCGGGGCTCTCATGAGCAGCACCGCGCCCTTCAAGGAAACCTGGTTCCCGTCCGCCGAGATGCGCGTCGAGCGACGCGCGGACGGCTCGATGGTCGTCGAACCCGTCCTCGAGCTCGAGCCGTTCACGCCGAGCATCCCGGTCGAGCTCGCCCGGGCCGCCATGGCCCTGCCCGACAAGACGTATCTCGCCCAGCGCTCGAAGCGCGGTGCGCCGTGGACCCGGCACAGTTACCGCGCCATGAAGCGCGACGCCGACGCGGTGGCGCAGTGGCTGCTGGACCTGAGGGTCGAGTCGGGTCGCTCGGTTCTGATTGTCTCCGGGAACTCGATCGCCCATTCCATCGTCAAGTTCGGGGCCATGACCGCGGGTGTGCCGGTGTGCCCGGTGAGCGTCAACTACTCCTTGATGGGCGGCGACTTCGGCCGGCTGCGTCACGTCATCGGCCTGGTTCGTCCAAAGGTGGTGTTCGCGGAGCAGGCCGAGAGGTTCAAGAAGGCTCTCGAGGTCGTGGACTTCGGCGATACCGTGGTGATCACCGATGATCCCTCTGCCCTCGCCCGCCCCGCGATCGCACTCCGCGAAGTCCTCGCCACCCCTCTCACTGAAGCGGTATCGCGGGCAATCGAAGCCCTCGATCCAGACGCACCGAGTGCTTTCATGCTCACCTCCGGCTCCACCAGTCTGCCCAAGGCGGTGAAACAAACCCAGCGCATGATCACGTCGAATCTCGCCCAGGGGCGCCAGGTGCTGGGGAAGACCGCGGGCTGGCGCGACGTCATGCTCGACTGGCTGCCCTGGAACCATGTCTCCGGCGCCTTCACCCAGATGGGCGTGCTCGTAAGCGGCGGCACCCTCTACATCGACGGCGGCCTTCCGGTGGCGGGCCGGTTCGAGGAGTCGATCGAGAACCTCGCGGAGATCACGCCGGCGTTCTACGTCAACGTGCCGCTCGGGTACGCGATGCTCGCCGACGCTCTCGAACGCGACGCCGTCCTGCGCGAGCGCGTTTTCACGAAGCTCCGCATGGTTCTGTACGGAGGCGCCGGCCTGCCGCAAGCGCTCTACGACCGGATTCAGAAAATGTCGATCGAGACCACCGGAGAGCGGATCTTCTTCACCACCGGCTACGGGGCCACGGAGACGACGTCGGGCTGCATGTCCATCTACTTCCCGACCGACGACGTCGGGATCGGTCTGCCCATGCCCGGACTCTCGCTCAAGCTGGTGCCCACGGGCTCCCGTTACGAGGTTCGCCTGCGCGGTCCGATGGTGATGTCCGGGTACGCTGAAAACCCCGAGGCCAATCGCGACATCTTCGATGAAGAAGGGTTCTATCGCACGGGCGACACCGCGCAGTTCCACGATGAAGGAGACATCGCCAAAGGGCTGAAGTTCGCGGGGCGTCTGGCCGAGGACTTCAAGCTTGCAAGCGGCACCTGGGTTTCGGCGGGGAGGTTGCGCCCGCAGTTGCTGGAGGCCCTTGCTCCCCTTGTTTCCGATGTGCTGGTGTGCGGCGAAACCCATGCCTACGTCGCCATTCTCGCCTGGCCCAGTCCGGCGGGTCGCGAGATGGGTGAGGGTCTGGCCCCGCAACTTGCCGGGCGGCTCGCCGTATTCAATGCCGGCCGCGGGACGAGCGAGCGCATCGAACGCCTGACCCTGCTCGTTGAGCCGCCGAGGGCCGACGCGCACGAGGTGTCGGACAAAGGCACCATCAACCAGCGCGTGGCTCTAAAGCGCCGCGCGGCCGATGTCGAACGTCTCTACGCCGACCCGTCCGATCCAAGCACGATTCTGCCTGCCTCCTAGGCCCGAAACGCCCGCAGACCATGGATATCAACGGCAGCGTGGCCATCGTCACCGGCGCCAATCGCGGGATCGGCGAGGGCTTTGTGCGCGTCCTCCTCGCCTCGGGTGCGCGCAAGGTGTACGCCGGGTCCCGTGATCGCCATGCGGCGGCGCACCTGGTGGCGGAGTTTTCCGGGCGGTGTGAGGCGATCGAATTGGACGTCACCGATGCGGGGGAAATCGCGGCGGCGGCGGCGTGCTGCGGTGACGTGAACCTGCTGGTGAACAACGCCGGCTCGTTCACCAACCGCCTGCTCATCGGCGCTTCGGACATGAGCGGCGCGCGAGAGGAGATGGAAGTCAACTATTTCGGCGTCCTCGCCATGTGCCGCGCCCTCGCACCCGTTCTCGCCCGGAACGGCGGCGGGGCGATTGTGAATGTGCTGTCGGCCGCGGCCATCGTCAATCTTCCGATCATGGGTGGCTACCCTCCGTCC
>JANODX010000247.1:0-28998 GCA_031412915.1 Vicinamibacteria bacterium
ACCATTGATTCTGCCGGACGCATTGTCATTCCAAAGGCCCTCAGGCAGCGCCTGGGCCTGATCCCCGGCGGGGCCATCGAACTCCGGGAGCGCGACGCCTTTCTCGAGATCGAGGCGACACCCGCCCCCATGAAACTGCGATCGGGCAATCACGGCCTGGTCGCGGTGCCGGACTCCTTCTTGCCGCCTCTGACCGACGACATGGTTCGCAACGCCATGGAACGATCGCGGCGTTGATTGCCCTCGATACCAGCGTCGTCGTCGCTTCGTTCGCCTCCTGGCACGAAGCGCACCGGAGCGCTGCTTTGTGTCTCGCCCGGGAACCGCGCATCCCCGCGCACGTGATGCTGGAAACCTATGCGGTTCTGACTCGCCTGCCCCCACCGCATCGAGCACCTTCCGATCTGGTGGTCGCGTTCCTCAAACAGCGTTTTACAGCCTCCCCGCTCACCCTGCCCGGAGCGGCGCAGGCCTCCCTCTTGGAGCAGATCTCCGCATCAGGTCTCGCCGGAGGCGCCATCTACGATGCTCTTATCGGCGCCACGGCTCGACATGCCGGGGCAACGCTGATCACCCGCGACCTTCGTGCGGCGCGGGTCTACGATCTCGTCGGAGCGAAGTACGAGTATCTCGAAAAGTAGGGTCACCCCCCGACCGCACTCTCCCGCCTGGGCCTCGACTACGAGGCTGGCGTCCGCAGGGCTCGAGCCCACGGCCCTCCCGTCGGATCAGATTCGCTCCGGTCCCACCACGACGAGCGACTTCCCCACGTTGTCTCCGCGCATGAGCCGCACAAATGCCCGGGGCGCCGCCCCGATTCCAAGGGCGCGGTCTTCGAGATAGCGCAAACGGCCCGAACTTACCCAGTCCGAAGCGCGGCGCAGGTACGCGTCGTACCTGTCTTGATAGTCGTAGACGACGAGGCTCAGAAGGCGGGCCCGCCGCGCAATCGCCGGCCCGAGGTTCACGCCCGGGGGCGGTCCCTCCGCGTTGTACTGGGAAACCAGACCGCACATGATGACCGCTCCCCCGAGACTCAAGACAGAGAAGACGGACTGCAGGAGACCACCGCCCACGTTGTCGAAATAGGTATCGACGCCCTCCGCGCAAGTGCTTCGCAGCGATGACACGAAGTCGGGCGCTTTGTGATCGAGCGCCGCGTCGAAGCCGAACGTCTCCCTCACGTGTTTGCATTTCTCGGCGGAGCCCGCGATTCCTATGACTCGGCAACCCGCGATGCGCGCGAGCTGACCAGCGGTCGAACCCACGGGTCCGGCCGCCGCGGAGACCAGAAACGTGTCTCCGGGGCGGGGCCGTGCGAGTTCCGCGACTCCGGCCCACGCCGTCAGTCCCGGCATGCCCAGAATGCCGAGCGATGTTGAGAGAGGACCGAGGGCCGGGTCGAACCTCTGCGCGTCCCCGCCGTTCGATACCGCCCACTCGGCCCAGCCGGTTTCGAGGACGACGTACTCGCCTTCAGGGAACGCGCGGTTCCGCGACTCGGCCACCTGGGCGAGAGACCGCCCCGGCATCAAGTCGCCCACCGCCACCGCCGCTCCAAGATGGCGCCCGGCCAGCCGGCTTCGAAGATAGGGATCGAGGGAAAGATAGACGGCACGCGCGAGGAACTCGCCGTCCTGAGGCTCGGGAACGGCTTCGCTCGAGATCTGAAAATCGGTTTCTTGGGGAAGGCCCACGGGCAGGCGAGCCACTCGCACCACATTCTGTCGCGACGGCTTCGTGGTTCGATCAGCGCTCAAGGCGATCAGGACTCCACGGATCCAAGGGTGGTCGAGGCCTCGGCGTGGCGCACTTCACTCTGAGGACGGTCGAGAAGGTTCGTCGTGAACGGTTCATGCTTGACGCACTTCGAAGCGCACACCGTCCGGGGCGAGGCCTGAGACTGCGAGCACGCGTGTCCCGTTCTCAACCACCTCAACCGGTTCGCCGAAACGGGCCGAGGCCAGGACCTTGGTCGCGGACTCGAGGCTCACCGCTCTAAAGCCGGGAGCAAAGAGTCCCCCGCGCAGGGGCCACGATGGCAAACTCGCGCCCGGATCCTCGGGGAATTCGATCAACTCGAGACGCGCGGGTTGTCCCGCGGCGTCCGCCATCATGGCAAGGCGCAGGGGGGTGTCGGCACGCGGCAGACCCATGAATTGGGCGACGGCGGGCTCGCGTATCGTGACATCGAGAAACGCCTGAAGACCCGCCTCGTCGCGCCAGAAAGGCAGGCTCAGGTCGATACGACCCACCACCCAGACAAAGCTGTGAAGCTCCGAGTGCAGGGCGGATTCCATGGTGTCTAGCCGGCTCGAACGACGTCGGTCGACCTGAAGGAAGACCAGTTGAAGGTGATCGGATCCCTCCGCCTTGGCCTCCTGCAGGGTCAGGGGACCGACCTTGTAGCTGCTGACGCTGCTCACGCGGGCTCCGGCCGCCTTGGCGATTCGCAGGCTTTCCTCGATATCGCGGGTGTAGAGATCGATCGCGTGGGCCCCTTGATCCGTGGGTTCGCTCGCCGACGCCGCCATGGGCGTTGCGATCACCTGGAGCCGGCCCGTGAGGGCGCCGGGCGTTCCGAGGATGACGCCCCCGGTCGCGTCGTCCAGACCATATAGGCGCTGCGCCGCGACCGCCGGGACATGAACCCCTCCCTGCTCTTCGAAATCGAAGCGCTTCAGGAAGGCGCAGGTGGCGGCGGGATTGGTGGCGCCGATGATCGCGAATTCGGGGCTCGAGAGTGCGGGCATAGTCGTGTTTGGGTCCCCTTCAGTGTTCTTCGCGGTCGAGGCGGGTGAGCACGTACTCGAGGTCGAGGCCTCCCCAGTCGTAGCGAACCAGCAGGCTCAGGTCTCCGTGGACGAAGACATCGGACACGGGAATGGAGGGCAGATCCGGGGATTCGAAACGGTAGTGCCGGCACGGGAAGCGGCCCGCGGGAACCGTGACCTCCTCTTCTCCGATGTATCGGATGACCAGCGTTTCCATGCGCCCGAGCGGGCCGTCGGTCCCGTTCCACTTCGTCGACGTGTTGTAGACGGCGATTCTCTGCTCGTTCGGCCCCTTGGGGTCAAGGGCCCAGAACGGCCAGCCATCCAGCATCACCGCGTGGGTGATGATGTGGAATCGCTCCGGCGCTTCGAGTTCCTGAACCGTTCGACCCGTGTCCGAGGCGTCGGTGGTGATGCGCAGTCGATTTCCCAGGATTTGAAAGTAGCCGGTTCCCTGGACGCGGTCGCCCACCTGAAGGCGGATGAAGGCGTCCTTGGGGCGTCGATCCTTTCCCGCCGTGTAGATGACGTCGCGGATGAAGTGCGAGTCGTCGGTCATGGCGACCGCACGCATGGTCAGCGAACCATCGCGGTTGCGGGTCACGGAGAAGTCTTCGCGGCCACGCTCCGCACCGGTGGACTTCCGGCGATAGGACAGGCGTCCGGTGTGGTACTCGAGCTTTGACACCTTCTTTTCCTCCTCCACACGACGAGCCTCCTCGCGGCGCGCGGCTGTCGTCGCATCCGCCTGCCCCGAATCCCCCCCGGCGACCGCGGCCAGAAGCCCGGCGAACGCCGCGATCCGGTACCCGGGCGCATTGTGGAACCGTACTCGAGACAGCCTCATCGGGCCGCCTCGGGCGTGGCCAGGAGCCGGGCCTCTTCCTCATCCTCCGCGACCCCGAGGGGGTCTTGGGGAAGCAGGAGAAAGAACAATCCCGAAACACTGATCGAAAGCATGCCGCAGAGCGTATACGCCCAGTTCCAGCCGAACGCCTGAACCGCGTAGGAGAGAGCCAGAGGTCCGAAGGCGATTCCGAGATTCACCGCGAGAGAGCCCGAAAAAGTGACGCCGGTGGCCCGGAGCCTGGTCGGAAAGTTCTCCGCGATGTAGGTGAACTTCACCGCGGTCGTCCCGTAAAAGAAGACGGTCATCAGACAGTAGGCGATCACGGTGGGCCAGAAGCTCTCGGTGAGCCAGATCATGGCGGCGAAAGCCACGGAGCCAAGCTGGGCCCAGAGGATGATGGTGTTGCGTCTCTTCATCAGAAACTCCCCCACGTAGGCGGAGACGATGTAGCCAAGAGCACCGACGCCGTAGGACAATCCAACCAGCATCACCGCCTCCGCGGGCGGCCAGCCCCGATGCTCCTGGAAGTAGGCGGTGAGCAAAATGGTGGTGCCGTAGGCGAAGACATGGAAGAACTCACCCAGGAAGAGGATGAGGGTGCGAAAGCGCAGACGAGCGCTGAACAGTTCGCGGAACGAGCTTTTCCGGCTCTCTTCGTGAGAGGAGTCGCGAAGCCCCTTCGCCTTGAGAAAGGCGCTGGTTTCGCGCAGATAGCGCTGAATCACCCACATATAGGGAACGGACAGGAGCGAGATGAGGAAGACCGACCGAAAGCCCCAGCGCCCCAACACGAACACCGTGGCCAGGGAGGCCAGGAACCAGCCAATCGGATAGCCGATCTGCAGGATTCCGGAGAGCAGACCGCGAAGGCGCGGCGGAGATTCCTCGACCACGATGGTGCCCACCACCGGCGACATGATGCCCCCGGTCGCGAAACCGAGAGTTCGCAGGGTCACCACTGAAAACGTGCTCCGGGCCCAGTACATCGCGGCCACGAACAAGGACCCGATCAGCATCGAAGCGCCGAAGACCTTCTTGCGGCCCACCCGATCGGTGAGAACCCCGAGACCGGCGATGCAGATTCCCGCGATCGTGAAGGTCAGGGTCAGATACCAGCCTCGCTCGACCACGGTCCAGTTCAGTTCCTTCGAGAGCTGGGGAAGCACGAAGGCGAAGAACGCCTGGTCCATGTTTTCGAGGCTCACCCCGGCGAGGCAGATGAGGAAGGCGCGGAGCGGATAGCCGCGCACCTCCGACCAGTAGGAGCGCCAGGTCGACCGCGCGGCCTCAGGATTCATGGGATGGACGCTCTGCGGGCCAAGGATCTATTGTCATAAGAACAATACAAGTCTAGCGGCAGGGCTTCAGTTCCGCGCGCGACCCAGTTCGAGTTGCCCCTCTCGCTCGCGCACGGGAACGCTTGACGCCCTCGATCCGTGTCCGCCCAGGGCGCAACCGGTGACGAGATCGACGCGCCAGCCGTGCCACGGGCAGATCACCCGGCCGCCTTCGATGCTTCCCAGAGAAAGAGGCCCGCCCGCGTGCGGACAGCGATCGCGCCAGGCGAGGACCTGACCCGCGACGCGCGAGAGAAGAACCCGGCCCCACGGCAGGACGCCGGGGATCCCGCGCATCGAGCCCTCTTCAAGGGTGGAGGCGTCGAGCACGGCGAACCAGTCGAGACCGACCCCGCGATCGACGAACTCGTGGAGAACGCCGTCGGGCGAGAGGAACGAGGCGGCGCGAACGGCTCCCCAGGGATGGAGGGTCGCGTCCCTTGGCGGGGTCACCTCGGCCGCTCCCAGGGCCAGAGCGCGAGCGTAACGCGAGTCGATCTCGTCGGTTTCGAACGTGAGACCCACCGCACCCCGGTTTGGCGGTCGCGATCCGAATTCGACCGCGCTTCGGTCCGCGAGTCCCGGGCCCTCATACGCCACCAGGCCGACCTTTCCGCCGATCGCGGCCTTATGCCCGATGAAACACATTCGCAGACGAGTGCCCGGGGGCAGGTTGAGGGCCAGGGTCAACGCGGGATCTTCGACCACCGTTTCCGCCGCGGGAACGCAATCGAAAACGCGGGTGTAGAAATCGACCGCGCGGTCGTAGTCCCCGACGATCTGGGTCGCCGCCGCGACCTCGGTCGCGACACCAGCGGGCGAGGCCTCACCCATCGCCTTGCGCGGAGCGCCCTGAAGACGCGCCACCGCGAGCTTGAACCCCTCGATCTTTCGGGTGTGGGCCTCCGTGACCCTCTGCCCGCCCCAGGGCAGGGCGTACTCGACCGGCGGCCCGGGGAACTCGACCCCCTGCTCCTTCAGCCGAGCGCACAGGCGCGCGACGTCGTCGGTGAAGAAGTCGAGATTCTTGAGATAGCCGTGGTCGTAAGGTCGCGCCCCGTCGCCCACGCAATGCGGGCTTGACGGGTCGAGGGCGACGATCCGGAGCGCGCCAAACGGGGCGCCTGGCTGGCGCAGGAAAAGCGCCCGGCCGCGAACGGGCGTCCGGCCCCCCCAGAGCCGGGCCTCGTCGGCATCCTCGTCCAGTTCCCACGAGTGATCGACTTCGAACCCGAGACCCTCGACGAACACTCCGCGCGTTCGATCGAGATCAGCGACGCTCAGGGTGACTGCTTTGACCTCGGAGATCATGACCGAAGCGGCCCTACTTGGCCCCGATGAGACCGGTGGCCACCAGTTTTCGGATGGTCTCGGTCTGGGTGTCGAGAAAATGCGACCGCGGCGGCGCGCCTTCCGCCATGGTGTTGGCGGGATAGAAATGGTGAGCGGCATAGCTCTCCGCGTAGGCCTCGAAGCGCTGACGGGAGAGGAGATTCTCCATTCCGGGCCGGCGTCTGAACCGGCGCAGAGCATCGAGGTCGATCTCGGCCCAGGCGAGGCTCTCGCCAAAGCCGGTCTTCGCGATCACGACGCCATGAGGATCGACGATCTTGGAGCCGCCGTCGGTTGAGGAAACCGGGAAGGGAGTTCCTTCCAGGCCGCCCGAGTTAGCCGAAACCACATAGGCCATGTTCTCCACCGCGCGGGCGATCGTGCACACCTCCTTCACCCCTTTCGCGACTTCGTTCGCCTGAGAGGTCGGATGGAACAACACTTCCGCGCCTCGCATGGCCATGCAGCGCGCCACCTCGGGATAGAGGATTTCCTCGGAGGCGACCGCCGCCAGGTTGCCGATCTCGGTTCGGGCCACCGGGAAGACCCCGTCGAGACCGTAGATGTCGAGGTATCGGTCCCACACGTCATGGGGGGTGGGGGAGAACATCGAGTTGAGCCGCCGGTAGCGGAGCACCACCCGGCCCGAAGGATCGATCACGAAGCAGCACTGAAAATAGAGACCGGGAAAGTGGCGGTCGGTTTCGAACGCGTTGCCGGCGAGATAGACCTTCGCTCCCTGGGCGATCCTGCCCAGGGTCTCGTACTCCAGCCCCTCCGGCGCGATCGCCGCCTTGTCGGCCCAGGCCGGGATGGCGTCGCCCATGGGAAAGCCGGTCAGAAAATACTCGGGCAGGACGATCAGCTTGCAGTCTTCTCGCGAGACCCAGCTGACCGCGGCCATCACCTGGTCGCGGATGCGATCGAGGCTTCGCGCCATGAGGGCGCGCGCTTCGTCGCGGTTTGCCGCACCGTTGACGGCGACACAACGGGTCTGGAGAGCGACGGCATGGTAGGCGTTCATGAGTGCATCCTTCCCTTATTCCTCAGAGCTCCGACGGCCGGGCTGGGCCCGGGTGGCCTTCATGAGCTCGCGGGTAGAAAGAGCGCGCCCCTCGAGAATGGCATCGGCCAGGGCGAGGGCGCGGTCGCGCGAGATCGTGCGCGTGGCGTTGCCGGTGAACTTCACCGTCAGTTCCTCCCGGGAGAGCGGATTGTCCGGCCCTCCACGGTTCACGAGCACCACCTCCTCGATCACGGAGCCGTCTTGAAGGCGTGCGCTCAGAATGGCGGGGAACTGATTGGGGAAGATGGAGTCGCACCGGGGATCGGCCACCACCGTGACCTTGGACGCGAGTTCCAGATACCGCGGAGCGAGCGCGTTCGCGTCGGTGAAGTCGTCGAGATCGACTCCCAGGCCGCCTCCGCCAATGAGGGCGGCGGCCACCGTGAAGGGACCGCTGAACTGCGCGTGGTAGCCCGAGCGCGGCCGGATCTTCTCCTCGCGAGGCTCCCCGATCGTGCGCACGGTCGGAGTGGCGACACCGAGGGTGAGCGATTCGATCTGGCCAACGTCGACGCGTTCTCTCAATCGGAGCGCGGCGTCGATGCCCGCGTGGGTGAAATGGTTCGCAGGGTAGGGCTTGTAGAAGATGCCGGGAATGCACCACTCGTTTCCCAGCCCGCGCACGATCTCATCCGGAAAGAATCGCCCTGAGCAGAAAGCCTGATAGAACCCGAAGCGGCCTTCGAGGGCGGTGGGCGGGCCCGTGATTCCGGCCCGCGCACACTGCGCGGCGATGAGTCCGGCATGAACCGCCCACCCGCAATGGAGCCGCTTGACCGATCCTCCCGCGCGGTTGGCTTCGATGATCCCCGATCCCATCGAACAAGCGATACCGAGCGCATGGCCGATGCCCTCCGCGTCGAGGCCGTAGAGTTTCGCTCCCACCACCGCGGCGGCGAGGGTTCCGCAAATCGAGGTGGCGTGCCAGCCCCGTTCGAAGAAGATCGAATTGCCGAGCTCGCGGTCGTAGGCGGCCATTCCGGTGCGGATGCAGACCTCGTATCCCGCGGCGGCGGCGGCGATCGTTGCCTCGAGGCTTGCCTGAACGGCCTCGGCCGCAGCCAGCGCGGCGGGAATAACGGAAGCGCTCGGGTGCAGGACGGAAGGCAGATGAGTGTCGTCGAAGTCGAGCGAGTGGGCGAGCACGCCATTCACGAAGCCGGCACCGGTAGCGGGCAAGAGATCGCCGAAACCGATGGTGGTCGCTTCCCTGGGACCGCCCCAGGCCAGGGCGAGCGAACGGGCCATGCTGCTGGTATCGAGCGGATGGGCCCCGAGGCAGAGGCCGATCGTGTCGAGGAGACGTTCGCGGATACTGCGCACAACCTCGTCCGGCAAACCCTCGAACGAGACCCCCGTGGCGAAGCGGGCGAGGGCAAGACTCAGCGTGGCGGGTTCACTCACGATTGGCGCCTAGGCGATGGCGATGGGGCGGACCGGGACGCCGGTCGCGCCCACGATCTTGAGGGGCGTCATCACGAAGAGGAACTCCGTGATGTTCAGGTCGGCGAGATTTTCGAGGTTCATGGCCTCGACGATGTGGATCCCGCTCTCGACCAGAAGGATGCGGTGCACGGGCAGGAGGGCATGGCCGCGGCCCGCGGGAATCCACTCGTAGGCGATGGTCTCGCCGCCGGTGATCCTCACCTTGCGATCGGCGAGCCAGCTGGCGGCTGACTCGTCGGGACCGGGAACGCCGCCTCGGTGGCCGAGGAAGATCTCGACATCGTTCCAGTGCTTGGGCCAGCCCGTGCGGATCAACACCGCGTCCCCCGCGCGGACACGAACGCCCGCGCGCTCTTCCGCTTTCACCAGATCGTCCGCCGTCACCGCGGTTCCCGCCTCGAGGCAGGAAACGCCGCGCAGGGAGGCCACATCGAGCAGGATGCCCCGGCAGACCGTGATGGGAATGGTCTCGACCCCGAGGGCGCGGAAACGGCCGCCCTGCTGCGCCTCCATGGCATCGACACCGCCGTGCAGTTTTCCCTGATGCGAGACGTGGCACAGGGCATCCACGTGGGTGCCGGTGTGGCCGCCGATCATGATCATCTCGTTCGCGGCCGAGCCGCCGTCCGCGCGAACCATGTCCCCGTGCCGACGCTGCAGCGCCATCTTGAAGCCGGGATGGTTGGGCGACACGGGCATTCCCGCTTCGATGGGGTTGGCGAGATCGATGACGCGCGCGTTGGCGGCCTGTTCCCACAACGTGTTCAAGGGTGTTTGCTCTCCTTACGTCCTTAGTTTTTGCGAGAAACGGCCTTCGCCAAGGCGAGGACCGACTCGGCCCGGCGAGCGACCGCCTGGTCGACGAAGCGACCGTCACTCGTGGCGGTGGCGGCCGACCCCCGGCGGAGCCCTTCCTTCCAGGCCGCGAGGACAAGGAGAGCGCGATCGATTGTCTCGGCATCGGGGGCGAAGGCTTCGTGCACGGTCTCCAGTTGTTTCGGGTGGATGCAGGAGCGCCCGAAGAAGCCGAGACGGCGAGAGAGAAGCGTCGTTCGCGCGAGGCCCGGGGCATCCATCAGATCGGTGTGGACCGACGCCACGGGCGGATCGATTCCGGCCGCCCGCGAGGCGATCACCAGTTCTTGCTTCGCGAGCAGCAGCTCGATCTCATCGGGACCAGGTTCGACGCCGAGGTCGCGGGCAAGATCGGTGGCGCCGAAACACAGATGGCGCACTCGCGGTGCTCTGGCCAGAGACCGGGCGGCGACCACTCCAAGCGCCGATTCGATGGTGAGGGCCACGGAAAGGGACCGAGGGGCGAGGTCGTTTCTCACCTCGGCGTCGGTGAGGGTCTGGTCGAGAGCGACCACATCTTCGAACCGCGCCGCCTTGGGGAGCCTCACTCCAAACAGGCCGGAGCGAACCACCGCGTTCACGTCGTCGCGCCACCGTCCGTCCGGCCCATTGATGCGAACCCAGATCTGCGGCCCTCCCGTTTCTCCGGCCTTCGCGTTCTCGCCGATCGCCGCCGCGACCATCCGGCGAGCCCTCTCCTTCTCGGATTCCGGCACCGCGTCTTCGAGATCGAGAACGATCGCGTCGGCGCCCGCTTCGAAGACCCGGGCCAGGAGCTTCTCCGAGTTTCCGGGCGCGAAAAGATAGGAACGGCACGGCGGGGCCGAGATGCGGGTCGCATCCTCTAAGACGGCCACGCCTTCTCGGCTCATATCACGCCGTTGCGAGCGAATTCGGCGATGGCGTCCGCGGAGTAGCCGAGTTCACCGAGCACGACCTGGTTGTCCTGGCCCTTCCGGCGTCCCGTCCAGCGGATGCCGCCGGGCGTCTGCGAAAGCCGGAACATCACGTTCTGCATCTTGACCTCGCCCAGATCCTCGTCCGGCACGGTCACGATCGATTGAAGGGCCTGAAACTGCGGATCGGCCATGACATCTCTGATGTCGTAGATCGGAGCCACCGCGGCGTCGGCGGCCTCGAAGGCCGCGATGACATCCACGAACGAGCGGGCGGCGATCCATTCACCCACCATCGAGTCGAGAAGGTCGCCATGACGGGCGCGTTCGGCTCCGGAACGGAACCACTCCTGATCGATCACCTCGGGGTGACCGACGAGGCGCATCACCCGCTCGGCCACGCTCTGCGACGACGTGGAGATCGCCACCCATTTTTCATCGCGCGTGCGGTAGGTGTTGCGGGGCGCGTTGTTCACGGAGCGGTTCCCCGCTCGTTCCTGCACGATGCCGAGCTGGTCGAACCAGGTGGGCTGGGGTCCGAGGATGGTGAGGATGGGTTCGATGATGGCCATGTCGATCACCTGGCCGCGACCCGTGAGGTCGCGCCCGCGCAAAGCGAACATGATGGCCGAGGCGGTGGCGAGGGCGGTGATGCCATCCGCGAGGCCGAAGGGCGGGAGCGTGGGCGGGCCGTTTCGCTCTCCCGTGATCGAAGCGAAGCCGCTCATGGCCTCGGCCAGGGTGCCGAAGCCGGGCCGTCGCCTATATGGGCCGATCTGGCCGAAACCCGTGACGCGAGCGAGAACCAGTCGCGGATTGATGGCATGGAGCTCCGCCGGGCCCAAGCCCCATTTCTCGAGAGTGTCCGGCCGGAAGTTCTCGATCATCACGTCGGCGCTTTCCACAAGCTTCAGCAGAACCTCTCGACCGGTTGGGTGGCCGAGATCCAAAGTGATCGCCCGCTTGTTGCGCGCGATCATCTTCCACCACAGAGGGATGTCGCCCTTGCTGTGTCCGTGATAGCGCACGGGGTCGCCCTTCGGATGCTCGATCTTCAGCACATCGGCGCCGAAGTCTCCGAGGAGGGTCGCGGCCAGAGGGCCCGCGAACAGAGTCGCCACGTCGAGGACGCGCAGACCCTGGAGCGGGCCATCGTTCGTTTTCGAGCTTGGCGTCATCGAGTTTCGTGGGGGCGCATCTTCGTCAGTTCGTTCCGAGCCAGCCTTGCCGGCCGCTCGAGCCAAATGTTATAACCTTAATACAAAGGTTCCAATCTGTGAGCGAAAGGCGCATGCTCGATTCCCTGGCCCAACGCCAAATTCCGTCCTTCGGGCGCAACCACCTCTTCATCAACGGCAAGGTCGAGGGCGGGCATGGGCCCGAATTGAAAGTCTCGTTTCCTCTAACCGGCGAGACTCTCCTCGATCTCCAAACGGCCGACGCTCGGCAGGTCGAAGAGGCCTTGCAGGCGGCGCGATCGAGCTTCGACTCCGGGATCTGGCGGCAGCGCAGCGGCCTTGCGCGGGCCAAGGTCCTCGAGGGCGTCGCCGATCGGATCGAGGCCCGGTTTCAGGATCTGGCGCGGCGAGTGGTCTTCGACAACGGGAAGACCCTGAGCGAGGCCGAGATCGACGTGCGGGCCGCGGTCGCGACTTTCCGCTACGGCGCCCGCTGCGCCCGAGACCAGAGCGTGGTCAGGATCCCGGACGAGCGCGGCGTGCAAAAAGAAGTGTGGCGCGAGCCGGTGGGCGTGGTGGCAGCGCTCACGCCTTTCAACGCGCCCCTGCCCTTCACCGCACTCAAGTGCGCGCCTGCTCTGGCCGCCGGAAACTCGATCGTCCTGAAACCGTCCGAGCGCGCACCCCTGCTGCCCATCGCGGTGTGCGAAGCCGCGTCCGACGCGGGCCTGCCCGCGGGCGTGCTCAACCTCGTTCAGGGTGGAACGGATGTCGCGACCCAACTCTGCGACGATCCGCGCACCGACATGATCACGCTCACCGGAGGGACGCCGGCGGGAACCGCGGTGATGCGCGCGGCCGCGCCCCGCATCAAGCGCCTCCTTTTGGAACTCGGCGGCAAGTCGCCCCACATCATCCTCGCCGACGCCGATCTCGACGCGGCCATTCCCGCGATCTGTGCCGGGATCTTCAGGAATTCCGGTCAGCGCTGTTTTTCAGGGTCGCGTCTCATCGTCGAGGAAGGGATCGCAAGCGCGATCGAAGACGGAGTGGCCCGCTTCGCGGAAGCGTTGGTGGTCGGAGATCCCTTCGATCCGCGAACTCAGATTGGCGCCATGGTGGACCGGTCCGCGATCGAGCAGGTCGAGTCGTTCGTGGCGCGAGCGCAGGCGGACGGCTTGACCCTGCGGGCGGGCGGGCGCCCGGTGGCCGAACTCGCTCCCGGCTTCTTCTATCGACCGACCCTTCTTACCGGAGCCCGGTCCGATTCGTGGGCCGCCCAGACCGAGGTCTTCGGCCCGGTGTTGACTTCGATCCGCGTGCGCGACGTCGAGGAGGCGGTGGCGGTCGCGAACGCGACACCCTACGGTCTGGCCGGGGGGGTGTGGACCCGCTCCGCGGAGAAGGCGCGTCTCGTGGCCAGCCGGGTACGCTGCGGCACCTTCTGGATCAACACCTACGCGGCGATCTTCGGCGACATGCCGTTTGGCGGCTACGGACAGTCAGGCCTGGGTCGCGAGGCTGGGCATCACGGCTACGAGGCCTACACTGAGTTGAAGTCGGTTCTGATCGACCCCTTGGGTGGCCGGAGCGCTCCGCTCTTTTGAGGTGATTGCCTTGTTCATGGTCTGGCTGTTGTGGATTTTCGTGGTGGGCAGCGGCGGGATCATGGGGGTTTCGTCCGCGATGAGCCTCGCGACCCGAGGCTTCGACATCGTGGTGGCCTTGAACGCCGTGCTCTACCTCGGGGTCGCCCTCTATGGAGCGCCGCGCCTGCTGCGCCTCATTTCAAACGCCACTCGTCGGGGAGCACGCTGATGGACGTTCATTACGTCACCGAAATCGCTTTCCGCGGCATTCACTCGTTCACGGTCGCGGCCTGGCTGCTCCTCGACTTCATCGTCTTCTGGCTGCACTTCAAGATCAAGGACGCGCGCGCCGATCTCTCCGAGCGGCTCGAGCGTGTCCACATCATGCACGCGATCGACACCGTGGTCGCCTACATCTTCGTCGGCACCCTTCCCATCGGCATCGCCCTCGCCTGGCTCACCGACACACCGCTCTTCTCGACCGACTGGCTCAACTGGAAACACCTGATGTACGGCCTCATCGTGGTGGCCGCGATCGTGCTCGTCCCCGTCTCGGGCACCGCGCTGCGCAACCTCGAAGCGATGAAGAAAGGGGCGGCCAACATCGACGAACTCAATCAGCAGATCGAGCGCGACATGAACCGGGGCCTGCCCTGGGTGTTCCTGATCTGGACCTTGATCATCGTCATGACCCTGATCTCCGTCTTCAACCTCAAGTGCCCGCATTGTCACCAGTTCATCTTCCGCTGATGCATTCGATGACGCCCGACCACGATGCGCACGCGAGCCTCGGTCTCATCCGCCTGACCGAAGAGCACTTCGATAACGCCGTCGCCCTTCGCACCGAAGCGGTGATCGAACGCTACGCGTCTTCGCCTGACACCTACGTCTTCGTGGAGGGACCGCGGTGGTCGACCCAGGGTCACGATCGCATCGCCTCCGGCTGGCGCGCCTATTCGTCGGCGCCGTTCCAGTTGACGTCCTGGCGCTGGACCGAAGGACCGAGGGGAGGGGGAGGCGAGGATTTCGGGTTCACGGTGGGGATCGTCGAGCTCAAGGTTCGATCGAAAGAGGGCGAGCATCTGGTGGTTCTGCGCGCTACCCATGTCTACCGTCGCGAGGCTTCGGGCGTCTGGAAGATCGTTCACGAACATCTCTCCCAGCCCGCCGCCGATCCTTACGGCACCGGGGACTGGCTGAAGACCGGAACGGTCAGAGAAGAATGAATCCGCCCGGATACGACTTGATCGTAGTGGGTGCGGGGACCGCCGGTCTTCCCTGCGCTATCGAGGCGGCGGGGGGCGGCGGCCGCGTTCTCCTGATCGAGAAGGCCGAGTCGATCGGGGGCACGCTGCAGGTTTCGGGCGGGCACATGTCGGCGGCGGGCACGAAGCGGCAGCAAGAGAAGGGGATCGCGGACTCGCGCGAGTCTCATCGCGCGGACATCGAACGAATCAGCCGAGGCACGGTGCGCAGCGACATCGTGGACGCGGTCCTCGAACGAGCCTCCGCGACGGTCGACTGGCTTCAAGAACATGGCTTCGATTTCGCGCCCGAGACGCCGCGCCTGGTGTACGGCCACGAACCCTATTCGACTCCGCGTACGTACTACGGGGCCGATGAAGGCCGGTCGATCCTGGCCGTTCTCGAGCGGCTTCTCGCTCCGCACCTGGAGTCGGGTGCGGTGACTCTGCGCCTTGGTTGCGCGGCCTCACGCTTGTGCCTGAAGTCCGGACGCGTGTCCGGCGTGGTCTTCCGCGAGGCCGGCGGCGGCGAAGAGGAAGCGGAGGCGGGCGCGGTCGTCCTTGCCACCGGCGGGTACGGTTCGGCCCCGGATCTATTCGCCGAGATCGACAAACGACCCCTGGTCTCGGCCGCTCAGCCCACGGCCACGGGCGACGGCCTCCGCATGGCGCGAACGCTGGGCGCGGCTCTGGCCGGACAGGGCGCGTTTCTCCCCACCTTCGGCGGTCTGCCCGCGGAGGATCCCGGGCGCGTGCAGTGGAAAGACCGTCCGCTCCTCGTCGCCACGGAGCGGCCACCCTGGGAGATCTACGTGGACCGCGCGGGACATCGCTGGATCGCGGAGGATGAACCGAGCATCGACCTTAAGGAGCAGGCCCTGGCCGCGATCCCGGACCTCACCTTCTTCACCGTCTTCGACGAGCGTGCTGTGGATGCCTCGCCCAATATGGTGGTGGGCTGGTCCGCAAACGATCTGCGAGAGAGAGCCGGCCGCCGGGCCGGCGTTTTCACCGGACCAACCCTCGCGGAACTGGCGAAGAAGGCCGGGATCGACCCTCCCGGTCTGGAGTCCTCGATAGCGCGCTACAACACTTTCGTGAGCAGGCAGAGCGACCCTGATTTTGGCCGGCGGCATCTGCCCGCACCGATTGCGACTCCGCCCTTCTATGCGATGGAGAACCACGGCATCACTCTGATCACGTTTGCCGGTCTCGATGTCGACGCCCTCATGCGCGTGCGAACCACGAGCGGCGACATCATTCCCGGGCTTTACGCCGCGGGCGAGATCATCGGAGCCGCCGCCACCTGCGGCCACTCGTTCTGCGGCGGCATGATGGTGACGCCGGCACTCGTCTTTGGCCGCCTCCTCGGACAGCGCCTGGCTAGGCGGCCCGATCCATAGATACGGTGGCATTCGCGTCACCGTATCTATGAACCGGACCGCAAGGCCGGAACTACTTCTTCTTCGCGTCCATCCTCTTCTTGAAGTAGGTCCAGCTCGTTTCGTTGGGGCGCTGGTCGTCTCCGGGCGGAGGAGTCTTGTACTCGGGGTAGCTCGCCTCCACCTCGCGCTTGACCAACTCGGGCAGCGCGTCAAGGGTCGAAATGCGACGCCCGGCCCCGTTGAAGATCAGCCAGCCGGCTCGCCCGCCCATTTCCATCCAGGGCAACCACTGCGATACCCGCGCCCAGCTCACCGCCGCATTCTCGGCGCCATCGGGCGATCCCAGGAGTTCGTCCTCCGAGGCGTAGAAGTTGAAAAGCTCGATCGCGTGATAGGTGCCCCCAACGTACTGCTGGTAATCGCCGCCCATCGGATTCGTATAGAAGAGCGGAACTTCGGCGCTTTGGATGACCGTGCCGTACTTCACCGTGCCCGTGAACTTGAACGGTCCCCGGTCGCTCTGGGCATACATGGGCCGCTGGTTGACCGGGTTGTTGGCCACATGGACGACCTCCACGTCCTTGTTGGTCCAGGGGTTCTTCCAGGTCCTGAGCACCTCGCCGGTTCCGGGGTCCATGTACAACAGCAACTCTTTCGACACCAGCCGGAAGCCATAGCCTCGACCGACATCGGGTGCGGTGTGGGTGGCGCGGATGTTGAACGCCTGATAGGAAAAGAGATGTTTGTCCGGCTCTCCCGCGACCCGGCTGTACACGTTCCCCTGGAACCAGAAGATCGCGGGCTTGCCGTCCACGAGGGAGGCCTGAAGCTTTCGGAAGGCCTTCACGGCGTCCTCCGGTTTCGTCAGGTCCAGCCTGGGCGCCACGGGTGCTCTCGCCGGCCTGGCCGAGGACTTGGACGTGCTCTGGGCGAGAGCCACGCCCGACAGGGTCAGGGCGATGACCAACAGGGCAGTTTTGAAGAGAACGGACGACTTCTTCATGCGAGTCTCCTTGATGATGCTCGGTAACGCCGCTAATTGTTATAAGTTCAGGACAATTAGTCAAGGAGAACGACATGCGCGCAGTTCGTGCCGAGAAGCCGGGTGGACCGGAGGTTCTGGAAGTCAAAGACCTGCCGGTACCCGAACCAGGTGCGGGTCAGGTCCGCGTCCGTGTCGCCTATTCCGACCTGAATCCCCTCGATACGCACGCTCGCGCCCAGCGTGTTTCCTGGAACGCCCCGACTTTTCCGTTCACCCCAGGCTACGAATGGAGCGGCCTGGTGGAGGCCCTGGGCGCTAAAGCACCGGCGGACCTGCTGGGCAAGCGCGTCGTCTCGGTGGGTGAATGGGGCGGCAACGCGGAGTACGCGATCGCGACCGCCGATCGGCTGGCCATCATCCCCGAGGGATTCGACTGGCGGCTCGGAACCTGCTTTCAAACGAGTGCCTACTCCGCGTGGCACCTCATCCACACCGTGGGCAAGGTCCGCGCCGGAGACCGGGTTCTTCTCCATGCCGCCGCCGGTTCGGTCGGGATACTCGCGGCCCAGATCGCGCGAGACGCGGGAGCCACGGTGTATGGCCTTTGCGGTCTAACCAAGATGGATTTCGCGCGGCCCTACGGATATGCGGAACTTCTCGACTCGCGGAGCGACACCTGGGTGGAGCAACTCAAGGACCTCACAGGCGGGCGAGGCGCAGATCTGATCGTCGATGGCGTAGCCGGCCCGAACGCGGCGAGAAACTACGATGCGGCGGCGCCTTTGGGCCAGGTAATTTACATCGGCGCCATGGGCGGCTATCCGCCCCCGGTTGATGTCTCCCGTCAGCTCTATGCAAAAACAATCGCGGTGCGGGGCTACGTCGGCTACGTGGCCATGGCCGCGACCCGAGGCGCCGAGAAACCGGAGATCCACAAAGCTCTCCGAACCGGCCGCTGGCGCGTGCCCATCGCGGGAGAGGTGGGTCTCGACGAAGTCCGGGAACTCCACGCCCGATACGAACGGCGGGAGCTAGTGGGGAAGTGGCTGATTCGAGTCGGCGGAGATCTTTGACGCGGACGAAATCCTGGGGCCGACCCGCGTGCGGTTCCACCACATCGACAATCCGCTGAGGAACAGGAGCCCGGGAGTCAGGCCCACCAGGAACCACAGGATCTTTCCCGGAAGGCCGAAAAGCTTGCCGTAGTGAAGAGGTTCCATGGTCTTCAGGACGCGGCCGCCGAAGTTCATGGTGAGGCGATCGTCGAGGCGCAGAACCGCTCCGGTGTAGGGATCCAGGAATGCGGTGGGACCGCTGTCCACGCTTTCTCCCTCGTCTCCCTCGCGATGAAAGGTGGCGGCCCAGGCCTGGTTTGGCTGCGACGGAGGACGCAACACCGCAAGGCGCGCGCCTTTCATCACGACCCTGGCCTTTCCCACGACCGCGTCGGCCGTCAGCCGTTCCGTATCCACGCGGGCCTCTACCGTGGGCGTCGATCGCGGCGGCAGGGGTCCGGTCGTCGAAACGAGCAGACGCGTCACGGTTTCCCGAAATGCATAGTAGGCCCCGGAGAGAGCCGCGGTGGTGAGGAGGATCAGGGCCACGAGGCCTCCAAGGCGATGCAGATCCCACACCGTTCGCTTCCACGAACCCGCCCAGTTGACCCTGAAGAGACGGCCCTTGACCGCGGTCTGGATCCACAGAACCAGGCCCGAGAGTGAAATGAAGGTGAGAACCAGGGCCATCCATCCATTGACGAGAAGGCCGGTCACGCCCGCGAACAACGCGAAATGCAGATCCCGGAGGCGCGCGACCCAACTTCCCTCCCGACGCCGCCAGGACACCACCTCGCCGTCGTAAGGATTGCCGTACACGCTCCACTGGTCGGCCTCCTTGAGGGTGCGAGCCCCCTTCCGCTGGAGTATGAACTCCAGGGGCCGGTCCGCGGCCTCGGGGAGGACGATCAACGAGATGCGTCTCGTGACATCGAGGGCCGCGGCGTTCGCAAGCGCCGCCGACAAGCTCGCCCCTTCCGGCCGGGCCTCCACGCGGGGTTCGTAGAAGGCGTGCTCAATCTCCTCGCGGAAAGTCAGGATCGAACCGGAGAGTCCGACCGCGAGAGCGACCACGCCCACGATGAAACTCGTCCAGCGGTGAAGGGCTCTGACCAGGTTGCGGGTTGACGTCATTTGGCTCTATCCCTCAGCGCGCCGCGATGTGGTCGCCGGCCCGATCTCTAATCGACCGCGTGACCGCCTCGAGGTACGTGCGCCTCATCTGAGCCGAGGCACGGCACGCTCCCACCGCCAGAGCCTCGAGTTCGGAAGTCGTCGCGTAGCGTTCCGCCAGGCGATATCCGACGTCGGCATGCTCGACGTCGCCTTCGATGTGAACGGTGAAGAACCGCAGCTCCCGGTCGGTGAAGCCGAGGGTGCGGCAATGTTCCACGTAGCGGGTGTACATCGCGGGCAGTTGTCCCTCGAGAGCGACCATGATGCCGGCCGCCTGCTCGGCCAGGTGCCGCGACTGGACGAGTTCCTCGATCCACGCCCTCATTCCGCGGACCGCGGGAAGAATCCGGCCATCGCGGTCGGCCGATCTCACTTCCGCCCGGGGGTAGCCGCAGGCCTCCGCGAAATCGAGGAGAAGGTCGGGATGCCTGCCTCCGGGCGTCTCTTCGCCCATGAGATTCTCGAGGATGATGGCGCGCGCGTCTTCGTCCGGACAGCGCGCGTACATGACGCCGAACTGCTGGGGAATCCGGTCGATGTAGTACCAATGCTGCATCGCCCAGAAGCCCATCTGCCCGCGGTTCAGCCGGCCCGCCGCCCACTCCTGCGAGAAGGACGTTTCGAGAGAGGATGACTCCTCGCGGGCTCGATCCAGCCGCGCTCGGAACTCGACCCGGACGGGCATGGCGAGAAGGGATTCGTTCATGGGTTTGACCTCGTGATTCCGGTTGACCACTCGACTCTGGGGGAACGCCAGGTGATCCGGAGGCGGCCGGAGGCGGCGAACCGCGACATGACCGCGCGGGAAATCAAGCCTGCTCCGGCACGCCGATATTGGGGATCAACAGCATCACGAAACAGACCGAGACCAGGTGCATGGCCGAGACCGCGAGAAACACCGGGTTGTAACCGACGGTGTCGACGATCCGCCCCACATACAGTTGAAAGAGCATGCCGCCGAGGCTCCCGGCGGCACCCGAGAGCCCCCAGGCCAGGGCCACGGCGCCCGGGGGAAAGATATCCGCGGGTACCGTGAAAAGCGAGGAGCTTTTCACCTGAATACCGAAGAGCGCCACCGATATCCACGCAAGCGCCGCGTAGGGTGTCGAAGCCGTCGCGGCGGGAAGGGCGCAGGCGGCCAGGATGGCGCCCGCCCACATGACGATCTTGCGCGATGCGTCGATGGACCGCCCGGCCCGAATCAGGCGCGTGCCCGCGAATCCGCCGACCAGGGCGCCGAGGTCCGCGAAAAGGAACGGCACCCAGGCGAAGAGTCCGATCTGCCGGATCTCGAACCCGCGCACGGAGGCGAGATACGTGGGCAGCCAGAACACGAAGAAGTAGAAGGCGCCGTCGGAAGTGAATCGAGCCAGCATGAGGCCCAGGCTCCTCTGGTCGCGCAGGAGGTTGGTCCAGGAAACGCGCACCGGCTTCGGGACCAGGGGCTCCGAGCCGGCGGGACCGTAAGCGCCCTCGTCCGGCCGGTGGTCTCGATAGAGATAGAGCCAGAAGGCGAGCCACACGAAACCCAGGACGCCCGTGGCCACGAAGGCCGAGCGCCAGCCCCACTGAAGAGTCAGCCACGCGATGAGTGGCGGCGCCAGGATGGCGCCGAGGCCCGGTCCGACGTTGACCCAGCCCACCGCACTCGACCGCTCGGATGGAGGAAACCACACGGCAATGGCTTTGAGTGCCGCGGGATAGTTCGCGGCCTCGAAGAAACCGAGGACGAACCGCAAGGCGGAAAAGCTCAAGACGCCCCGCCCCAGGGCGTGGGCCATGCTGGCGAGCGACCAGCCCGCGATCGCGATCGCGAAGCCGAGCCGTGCGCCGAGCCGGTCGACGAGAGCGCCGGTGACCACCTGCATCACCGCATAGGCCAGCAGAAACGAGAAGACGATCCACGAGTAGTCGGTGGCGGTGAGGCCGAGCTCCCTGCTGATCACGGGGGCCGCGACGGAGAGAGCCTGACGGTCGATGTAGTTGATCGTGGTGGCGAGGACGAGAAGGCCGACGATCACCCATCGATGCCGGGGAGACGGTTTCATCGGAGGTGCTCCGCGATCGAGATACGCCGCCAGACATCCTCGGGCACGCGATTGCGAGGCGCCTTTCGGCCCCCGTTCCAGGTCGCGTCGATACCCAGTTTGGCGGTCTCGGACGAACCCGGGGACAAGGAGGGATCGAGCAACGAGCCCGGCATCCCCTGGAGCAGGACGGTGTCGCGGCCCCATTGCACTCGCGTGGCCATCGCCCATTCCACCTGATCGCGATCGAAAGGGTCGATGTCCTCGCCCACCAGAACGACGGTCTTGACCCGGCGATACTCGAGGGTGCGGCGAAGCACCTCGCGGGCGATGGCGGGGGCGATCTCGCCGGTTTGCACGACCGCCACAAACCGGCGGCTCACGCTCGGCACGTGGACGTTGCATACCGCCTCGGAAACACCGCGCGCGATGGCGAAAAGCCGGGCCTCGTTGAGCATGTCGTCGGGCACGAGAGCGTCCCGAAGCCCCGATGCGATGTCGTGGTAGATCGCGGCGCGGCGGTGGGTGATGCGCTCGAGGACGAAGACCGGGCCAAGGGTCGCCTCGCCCGCGTAGCCGGTGTACTCGCCGAAGGGCCCCTCGGGCTCGAAGCGGTTCCGCGGGACCCGGCCCTCGAGCACGATCTCCGCGTCCGCGGGTACGAGAAGAGAATCGCCGAACAGTTCGGTGGGCACGAGCCGGACGGGTTCCCCGGCCAATGCACCCGCGGTCGCCCAGTGGCTTTCGGGATAGCCGAGCTTCGCCTGCGCGCCGATCGACACCGCGGGATGATGGCCGATCCAGAATGCGATGGGCGCGTCCTCTCCGCGGGCCCAGAACTTCATCAGGTTCGCGCGATTGTGGGAGGCGGGATACGGGTAGAAAGGCAGTTCGGTTCCGGGCTTCGCCCACACGCGTTGGATGGCGGTGTTGTCGACCCCCGTGTCCGGATCGTAGGTCGTCGCGTGGGCGGCGGTGAGGTAGGGACCAGGGTCGCCGGCGTGTTGAGTGAAGACCGGCATCGCTCCGAGGGAAAGGTCGTCGTCACGGATCACCACCTGTTTCACCGGAGCCTCCGCGCGGGACACGCGCACGGGTTCGATGCCCGCACCCATCCGGGCGGCCAGTTCGAGGGCCGCGGTGCGATGGCTCTTGAGGCCAAGGGCAAAGGCCACGCGCGCCCGGCGGGCGTTCAGATTGGTCACGGCCCGGAAGGAACTGACGGATCCATTCGACAGCCGTGGCTGTTCGATCAGGAGAGCGGGATGGCGATGCTCGATCCCCAGTTTGTGCTGCAAGGCGGTGACTTCATACCGCACCGAAATGGGCTGCTCGATCCTGACCATCTCGCCTTCCGTGCCGGACAGGAAGCTCGCCAGGTCCTTCACGGCGTCATGACCAGGCCGCCCGAGACCGTGATCGTGATGCCGGTCAAGTGGCGGGCACCTTGGGAGGCGAGGAACGCGACCAACTCCGCGACATCGCTCGGCTGGCCCAGTTCACCGAGAGGAATGCTCGCGCGAAGCGCCGCCTTACCTGAGTCGCCGAGGCGGTCCAGCATGGGCGTATCGATGGGCCCGGGGGCGATGGCGTTTACGCGAATTCCGTCTTTGGCGAGGTCCCGGGCGAGATTCTTCGTAAGGGCAATGATCCCCGCCTTCGCCGCGGCGTAGGCGGGGCCCGAGAGCGCCGATCCGCCGGTCAGACCGTTGGTGGACGACATGCTGATGATCGTCCCGCGCGTTCGGCGCAGATGGGGAATCGCGTGCTTGCAGCAGAAGAACACGCTGGTCAGGTTCACGCGCAGAAGCGAATCCCAGGCTTCGCCGCTCAGATCTTCGACGCGGCCCTGGCCCACGCGTCCCGCGTTGTTGACCAGAATGTCGAGCCGGCCAAAACGGTCGATGGTCGCGGCCACCGCCTCGCGAACGGAGACCTCGTCCGTGACGTCGGCGCGTATGGCCAGAAGATTGCTCGATCGGCGCCGCCCCTTCGCCGCCTTGAGGTCGACCGCCGCGACACGCACGCCCAACGAGAGAAGATGGGCCACGATCGCGCGACCCAGCCCGCCCTTGGCTCCGGTGACGATCGCGACTCCGCCCTTCAATCCGGTTGGAGAGGTTCCGACTGATTTCTGGATTTTCGGTTTCTTAGCCACTTCGCCAACCGTTTCTGCTCAGCTCGAATGACCGTCGCTGCCGAAGTATTCGCGATACGCGACGATCCGATCGCCCCTCACGTCGAACGAGACCGCCACCCGGTTCTTGTAGGGTCGGGGCGGCTGGCCCGGGAGGACCAGCGTCCCCCAGTCGCGGAACTCGAAGACGCAAGTGGTTTCGCCGCATTGGACCCGATCGAGGACGAGTTCCAGGCCGCCGGGGTAGACCGCCGACACGTACTCGAAAAACTCGGCGGCCTTCGCCTTGCCCTGCCACTCGCCATGCCACCGGCCGGTCGGGAAATAGAAGGAGAAGTCGTCGGCCAGCAGGTCGACAAACCCCTGCCACCGGCCGGTGGCGAGACCCTCCTTGAACCGATCAAAGGCGCGATCGGCGACCGTTCGCGTCTGTTCGCTCATGCCGGCGTCGCCATCATTGTTATGACTTTATGACAATTGGAACTTGAAATACTAGACTTCGGGAGCACGCGGCCGTCGTCCTCCAGGCAGCCGTTCCCCAAAGAGCGAAGAACACGCAAATGTCAGCGCCCGCCGGTCGCCGCCCTCTCGACGGGGTCCGTGTCCTCGAGATGGGCCAGCTCATGGCCGGTCCCTTCGCCGGCACGGTTCTCGCCTACTACGGCGCCGAGGTCATCAAGATAGAGCCCCCCGGCGCGGGCGACCCGGTACGAGCGTGGCGCGGAATGGATGAGGGCATGTCGCTCTGGTGGCGGAGTCTCGGTCGCAACAAGAAGTGCGTGACCGTCGATCTGCGGCGGGAGGCCGGGCGCGACCTCGCGCGACGGCTCGCCGCCCGCTGCGATGTCGTGATCGAAAACTTCCGGCCCGGAACCATGGAGAAGTGGGGCCTGGGACCGGACGACGTCAAGAAGACGAACTCGAAGGTCATCTACGCCCGGGTTTCAGGATACGGCCAGGACGGTCCCTACTCGGACCGGCCTGGCTACGCCTCGGTCTGCGAGGGGATGGGCGGCTTTCGCTTCGTGACCGGTTTCCCCGACCGCCCTCCGGTGCGTCCGAACCTGAGCCTCGGCGACAGCCTGGCCGGGCTGCATGCGGCTCTTGGCATTCTGCTCGCCCTTTACGAAAGGGACGGCCGTCGAGGGGGTCCCACAGGGACCGGTCAAGTTGTGGATGTGGCGATCTACGAGGCGGTCTTCAACATGATGGAGAGCGTCATCCCCGAATACGACCGGCTCGGCGTGGTGCGGCAGAGGGAAGGCGCCAAGCTCACCGGCATCGTGCCGACGAATACCTATCTGTGCGCCGACGGTCAGTACATCATCATCGGCGGCAATGGCGATTCCATCTTCAAAAGGCTCATGAAGGCGGCGGGCCGCGCGGACATGGCCGAGGACGGGCGCTATGCCACCAACGCCCTTCGCGTTCAGCACGAGCTCGAGGTGGATGGAGCGATCTCGGCCTGGACGGCGACGCTGCCCGCCACCGAGGTTTTGGCTCGAATGGAAGCAGCGGGGGTTCCCGTGGGCCGTCTCTACGACGCCCGGGACATCGCGCAGGACCCGCACTATCAGGCGCGCGGCATGTTCGAGGAGGTCCTTGTGGGAGGACGTCCGCTGAAGATTCCCGCCATGGCCCCCAAGCTCGCGGAAACACCGGGACGCACCGACTGGCCGGGCCCCGAAGTGGGTGCGCACAATCGCGAGGTGTTCGGCGGCCTCCTTGAACTCGACCCGGCCCAGATCGACCAGCTCGTGAAAGACGGAGTCATCTGACGTGTCCGGCGGCGATTCGAGCAGTGTCCTTGCCGCCTACAAGAAGAAGGGCCTCGCCGCGCGTGTCGGTTTCGGCCGGCGGCCCGCCCTCATCATCATCGACTTCATCAGAGGGTTCACCGACTTGAGGTCGCCGCTCGCCGGCAATTTCGACGCCGAAGTTCTGGCCACGCGCAAACTCCTGCGGGCCGCGCGTAGCACCCGCATTCCCGTGTTCTTCACGACCACGTCCTACGACCCGGACTTTCTGGAAGCGGGCATCTTCATCCGCAAGGTGCCGTCGCTCAAGACACTGCGCGCGGGCTCGCCTTGGGTGGAGATCGACTCCAGGCTCCGTCCAGGGGGCGGCGAGATCGTGGTCGACAAGAAGTACGCGTCGGCCTTCTTCGGCACGTCACTCGCGTCGACCCTGCGCGTCCTCGGCGTCGACACCCTCATCGTCGCCGGCTGCACCACGAGCGGGTGCGTCCGCGCCACGGTGGTGGACGGGATGCAGAACGGCCTGCGCGTGATCGTGGCCCGCGATTGCGTGGGCGATCGCGCCCCCGGGCCCCACGAAGCGAACCTCATCGACATCGATGGCAAGTACGGCGACGTCGAATCGCTTTCCGAAGTGCTCCTCAAGCTCAAGGGGCGAGGCGCCAAGGCGAAGGCGGGCCGGGTGTTTCGAATCCGATGAGCTCGCCCGATCGAGTCACCATCGTCGAAGTCGGTCCGCGCGACGGCTTCCAGATGGAGAAAGCGTTCCTGCCCACGGAACTGAAAGTCGAGGTGATCGATCTTCTTTCCGCGGCCGGCCTCGCCAGAATCGAAGCCACGTCTTTTGTGAGCCCCAAAGCGATTCCCCAGATGGCGGATGCCGCCCTGGTCATGAGCCGGATCACGCGCCGAGAGGGCACTCGCTACGTGGCCCTGGTTCCCAACCTGAAGGGCGCCACGCACGCCATAGCCGCCCGGGCCGACGCCCTCGAGGTCGTGATCGTGGCTTCGGAGAGCTACAACCAGAAGAATGTCGGCATGTCCGTCGAGGCGTCGCTCGCGGCCACCCGCGACATCGTCGATGCCGCGAGGGCCGGGGGCGTCCCGGTTCAGGTGGTGATCGGCTGTTCGTTCGGCTGCCCTCTGGAGGGTCCGGTTCCCGAGGCGCAGGTCGAGCGAATCGCGCGCGCTTCCGCGGCCATGGGAATCGAGCGGCTCTCGCTCGCCGATTCGATTGGCATAGCAAACCCAAGGCAGGTGCGGCGGCTGGTCGAGCGAATTCGGAGAGCGCTTCCCGACCAGGCCCTCTCCCTCCATATTCACAACACCCGCGGTCTCGGCCTCGCGAACGTTCTCGTCGGATTCGAGGCGGGGATCGACACGTTCGACGCGGGTCTGGGCGGTCTCGGCGGCTGTCCGATCTTTCCAGGGGCCACCGGCAACGTGGCGACCGAAGACGTCGTGAACCTCTTCGAGGAGATGGGGGTCTCGACCGGCGTGGATCTTCAAAAGGTCCGCGAAGCCTCGCGAAAGGTCCAGGATTTCCTGGGCCGGCCACTTCCCTCCTACGTCCTGCGCGTGGGGACCAGGGCCGAGCTGTACGCCCGCCGATAGCTCGAATCGCCAGGGCCTTGACAACCGCCCTCGCCGGCGACAATGATTTAATTGTTATAAGAATAGGACCGCGCGGCCGTGGTCGCTTTTCTGAAGCACTCACCCCAGAACGAAGTCCCGAAAGCAACTTACTCGAGGAACCCTAAACCCATGGGCTACAGACTCGGCATCGACGTCGGCGGCACCTTCACCGACCTGCTCCTGTTCCACGAAGAGACCGGCCAGATCTGGCGCGCGAAGACCCCTTCGACGCCGGCCGACCAGTCGATCGGCGTGCTCGCCGGAATCAACCAGGTCTGCGAACGCGCAGGCATCAAACGCGACGCGATCGACTCGATCATCCACGGAACCACGGTCGGCACGAACGCCGTCCTCGAGGGCAAGGGCGGACGCGTGGGTCTCGTCACCACCATCGGTTTCGAGCAGATCCTGCATCTGGCCCGAGGGCAGACCCCCGGGCCTCTGGCCGGGTGGATGATCATGATGAAGCCGGATCCGCGCGCCAGTCTTGAAGATACGGTCGAAGCTCACGAGCGCATGGACGCTCGCGGCAACGAAGTCCGTAAGCTCGACGAAGCCGACATCAAGGCCAAGATCGAGGGCCTGGTCAAGAAGGGCATCGAGTCGCTCACCATCAGCCTCATCAACTCGTTCGCGAATCCCGGGCACGAGTACAAGATCCGCGACATCGCGAAACAGGTGGCGCCCCGGCTGCCCGTGACCTGCTCGTACGACGTGCTCCCCCAGTTCCGCGAGTACGAACGCGCGGAGACGGCGGTCCTGAACTCGTACATCCGCCCGAATGTCAGCAAGTACCTCCACAACCTGGAGACCAAGCTGAAGAGCGCCAAGCTCAAGGCCATCCTCAACGTCCTGCGGTCCGACGGCGGGCTCATGTCCATCGCCGCGGCCGAGGACAAGCCGGTCAACCTCCTGATGTCCGGACCTTCGGGCGGCGTCACCGGCGCTTTGCTCGTGGCCAACAAGTGCGGCTTTCCGAATGTGATGACCTTCGACATGGGCGGCACCTCGACCGACGTTTCGCTCAACATGGGCGAGGCGTCGATCGGCCGCGAGACGAACATCGCCACTTTCGCCTCCCAGAACACCGTTCTTCCCATCAAGGTGGCCTCGGTCGATGTCCGCACCATAGGTGCCGGCGGCGGCTCGATCGCTCACGTCCCCGCACTCACCAGGGCCCTGCGCATCGGTCCCATGTCGGCGGGCGCCGATCCCGGCCCCGCCTGCTACGGCAAGGGCGGCACAGCGCCCACCGTCACCGACGCCAACGTCGTCCTCGGCCACCTGCCTCCTCAGCTCCTCGGCGGCAAGATGAAGCTCGATGTCGAGAAAGCGAAGGCCGCGGTCAAGACGGTCGGCGACGCGATCGGCCTCGAAGTCCACGCGGCCGCGGAAGGCATCATCAACATTGTGAACGAGTCGATGTGCGGCGCCTTGCGCCTCGTCTCAGTGGAACGCGGTCACGATCCGCGTGAGTTCGCCCTGGTCGCGTTCGGCGGCGCAGGACCGCTCCACGGTAACGCCCTCGGCGCGATCATGGGCTCGTGGCCGGTCATCGTTCCCCCAGCACCCGGCGTGCTCTGCGCTCTGGGCGACGTTTCCTCCGAGTACCGCAACGAGTTCACGCGCACGTTCACGTCGACCGTCGACAAGACGAAGCCCGAAGATGTCGTCAAGGCGATCAAGGAACTCGGCCGGAAGGCCGCCGACTGGCTAACCTCGGAAGGCATCACGGGCAAGGCTCAGCACATCCGCTACGAAGCCGATGTCCGTTACTACCGTCAGGGCTATGAACTCCCGATCGTGGTCAACCCGGACAGACTCCTGAAGGGCTTCGGACCGCTCCTCAAGGAGTTTCACAGCACGCACCAGCGGCTCTATCAATTCAGGATGGACGTCGAAGTCGAGATCGTGAACCTCCGCGCCATCGGCATCGGCAAGACCAAGCAGATCAAGCTCGCGAAGAAGAAGAAGGGCAAGCACGATCCGAAGCAGGCGGTCACCGGATCGCACGATGTCTACTTCACAGGCGCCTGGGTCAAAACGAAGATCTACGATCGCGCGAGGCTCTCGCCCGGCCACGTGGTGAAGGGCCCCGCGATCGTCCTCGAGGAAGACTCGACGACGCTCATCCATCCCAAACACAAGGGTGTGGTGGACGAATACTCCAACATCCTCATCTACCCCGCCGGAAAGTAAGGAGGCTTGAAACCAATGGCTAAAGAGAGCAAGAAGTCCAAGAAGGCCGCGGGGAAGGCGAAGAAGACCAAGAAG
>JANODX010000248.1:0-1796 GCA_031412915.1 Vicinamibacteria bacterium
GCCATCGAGTCGGAATTGCAAGGGGTCAAGCGTGAGTTGGCGGCGCTGCGCAAGCCTCGCGCCTGGCTTGACGACATCGCGGGCTCCATGGACGAGTGGCCGGAGTTCGCAGAAGTGTTGCACCTGGGCCTGTCCGGAATCTTGTGTCAGCTAGCTGGGTAGGTCAGGTGCCGAGGTGTTCGGGGAGGCGTCCTTCGAAGAGGATCGCGAAGTGGTTGAGGGCCTGCTTCCAGTGCTTGATGGGCAGCGTCCATTTGCGCGAGGCCTCGTGGATCGCCAGGTAGACGAGCTTCAAGGCCGACTCTTCGTTGGGGTAGATCTTGCGGTTGCGTGTGAACTTGCGGATCACGCTGTTCACCGATTCGATGGCGTTGGTCGTGTAGATCACGCGGCGAATCGCCGGCGGGTAGTCGAACAGCGTGATCAGGTCCGCCCACTTGGCCCGCCACTGCTTGGAGATCGTCGGATATTTGTGATCCCAGGCTTGAGCGAATGCTTCGAGCGCTTGCTCCGCCTCGACCACCGTCGCGGCGCGGTAGATCTTCTTCAGGTCGGCGACCACCGGCTGCGCGTCCTCGGTGCTCACGTAGCGCAGCGCCGCGCGAACCATGTGCACCAAGCACAGCTGCACCTTGGCCTGGGGATACGCGGCGCGGATGGCTTCGGGAAAGCCGGTCAAGCCATCGACGCAGACCACGAAGATGTCGCGGAGTCCGCGATTCTGCAGGTCGGTCAAGCAGGAGAGCCAGAACTTGGCCCCTTCATTCTCGCCCAGCCAGAGCCCCAAGAGCTCCTTTTTCCCCTCCAAATTGATGCCCAAAGCCACGTAGACCGTGTGCGGCGCCACGCGACCGTTGACCCCGCGGACGTGCACCACGATGCCGTCGAGGTACACGATCGGCCAGACCGCGGCCAGGGACCGCGTGCGCCAGGTGGTCACTTCGGCGTCCAGATCGGCCGTGATTTCCGAGACCAGCGTGGCAGAGACTTCCACGCCGTAGAGCTCGCGGACGACCTCCTGAATGTCGCGGGTCGTCATGCCTTTGGCATACAGCGCCAGGATCTTCTCGTCGAAGCCCGGCACGCGGCGCTGGTGCTTGCCGATCACCTGCGGCTCGAAGGTGCCGTCGCGGTCGCGGGGCGTGACCAACGTCAGCTCGCCCAGGTCGCCTTGGACCGTCTTTTTCGACCGGCCGTTGCGGCGATTGGGCGGGCCGGGGACCGCCGCAGGTGCCTCGAGGCCCGGCGGAGCGGCGACCGCGGGCAAGGCTGCGGGCCGCCGGCCCAAATGCACGTCCATCTCGGTGTTGAGCATCCGCTCGAGCGCCGCTTTGAGCATCAACCGCATCAGGCCGTTCACTTCCTCGGCCGTCGTCGCCTGGTTGGCAAACTCCCCCGCCAACGCTTCCGCCCGCTGCTGAAAAGAAGCATCCATGCGTCCGTCTCCCTGTTGAGGAAAAAGTCATGATAGCCGCAGTAATCTGCTAGCTGACACAAGATTTCCGACAGGGCCTACTGCCTCAGCGGGATCAAAGGCGTGTCGGAGTAGCACAGATCGTTGGAAAAGCGAATGATCTCTGGCATGCAGCGAAAGTGCTCACGAAGGGACAGCAGATTACCGAGCCTGATTCTCCCTTGCTCGAAGAAGCTCAATCGAGGGTCGATTGTTCCGGAAAAAGGCACGCCATCAAGGTACTGCGTCCGTAACGCAATCACTTCCTCAATCTCAACCCCAACCGCTCGGGGCGTGATCTGCTTGTCATCGCCAACGATTATGCACTGCTTTCCGATAAACG
>JANODX010000249.1:0-15917 GCA_031412915.1 Vicinamibacteria bacterium
TCGAAGAACTGCTGCCAGTTGCCGGGATTGGTCACCAGGGCATGGTGGTCCGGGTGGAGCTGCACGGCGTAGAACTGGTCGGACGCGTCCTCGGTCATGTCGGTGAAATGCACGCCGGCATTGGTTGAGAGCAGCACGGCGCGGCCGTTCGATCGGCCGGTGACGTAGTTGTTCTCGTTGTACTGGTTGGAGCCGAGCAAGTAGACGGTGTCCGGCCCCGCACCGGGCGGCACGTGCACATAGTTGTCGTAGCTGCACTGTCCGTCGCAGTAGCCGAAGCTTGAGAAGCCAGCAGGGCTGGCCACGTTGCTGCTGGTGAGGTCGATCCACGACGCGGCGACCGTGGCTGCAGAAACGCTGCGCACCGCGTCGTTGCGACGGAAGCGGGCGAACAACCCGCCACCACCGACCCCCACATACATCCGCGTTTCGCCGCCAAGCTGCACCACGTCGAACTCAGCCCGTTCCGCGGTGCCGCCGCCGAGCAGAGGCATGATCTGCTCCCAGGTGTTGCCGAGGTCGCGCGATCGCCAGATGCCGCGAGAGAAGAACGAGACGTAAACCGTGTTCGGATCCACGGGATCGAACTCCACTCGCCGTGCGCCGCGCGGAGCGCAGGCCGTCTGGTTGAGCGCCACCTGGTCAGGCGTTGACGCGGTGCACAGCGCCGGCGCGCCCTGGTTGACGAGCTGCCACGACTTTCCCGCGTTCAGCGACCGGTACAGCCCGAAGTGCGGGGCGCCGGGGATCAGGGCATCAACACCGCCGCAGCAGGTGTTGGATACGCCCAGCACGCCCCGGCCCGAAGCCGCGAAGACCACCTTGGGGTTGCCCGGCTGGACGGCGATCGAACCCACTGCCCGGCCGGCAAACTGCGCCGCGCCAATCGGGCCTGTCCAAGACTGGCCGCCGTTCGTGGTGCGGTACAGGCCCACACCCGCCGTGCAACCGCTGCCGCAGGCGTTGGGCTCGCCCGTCCCGGCCCAGAGTGTGTTCGAGGTCGCGTCGTTGGGGTCGAGAGCCAGGGCGGCAACGTTGTTGTGCTCGAACGTCTGGGAGACGAATTGCCATGCCGGCTCCGCGGCCAGGGCGTCGTTGGTCCGCCAGACGCCGCCGCCCGCATTGGCGAGCCAGAGACGGCAGTTCCCGGCGACGCAATTCGGGTCTATCTCCGCCGCGATGGTTCGTCCGCTGAAGTTATCGGTTCCCGCGTTGTAGACCGACCGGTCCCGGTAGGGGTTCACCGCGCCCTTCGCGTAGGTGGGTCCGAGCCGCGTCCAGGCGCCGCCGCCAACCGCCGGGCGGGCCTTGAGGCCGCCCCAGTCGTTGCGGGCGCCCGCGAATGCCGAGAACGGGATGTCGTCGCCTGGTGTTGCGTGCTCCAGCCAGTCCTGACCGCCCGAGCTGCCGGCCATGTCCTCAATCGACGAGGCGGAGCCGGGCGCAAAGGCAGCGGCCGCCGCGAGCTTGCGCGCCAGCGCGGGGGGGACGCTCTTGCCGATCCGCAGGCCCTTGGCCGCGGGGCCGGAGGCCAAAGGCGCTGGTGGGGATGGCATGACGACGGCGTCGATCGCGACTGCGGCGACCGCGGCGGCGACGGCGGCGCTCAGTCCTATGTGCAGGATGCTTCTATTCATAAACGACCTCCAGAGAGCGAAAAGGTTTGCCGACAATGACGACACTGGTCTCATCCACGTCGGCCAAGCCGGAAACGCCAAACTCGAACTTCACAATTTGCTCCTGAGGCTGTGAGCGACAAGAGTTGTTTGCTGGGTTTCTCGACACGGACGGGGGAATCGTTCAGACGATAGGCCTGGTCTTTGTGACTTGTCAAACCAAATCTTGGCGCAACCGAATTCCGGCTTAGTTTCGACTCCTCGCGCCTAACTCATCGGATCGATTCGGTACAAAGCACCCCCGTAGTCCACGATGTAGATCTCGCCGTCGGCGTCGACGCCGAATGAACTCGGATTGCGGATCACGCGGGGCGAGCCGCCTATCGAGGCGGTCCACTCCCGCGGTTCGACGGCGCGGCCAGCTTCGAGCCGAAACGAGCGGATGATTCCCGAGCCGTAGTCGGCATAGAAATAGTGTCCGGAGTAACCGGGCATCCGGCAGCCGCGATAGACGACACCTCCCGTGACCGAGACGCCGTCGCTGCGACCGTAGTCGATGACGGGCAGGGTCAGGCCGGACATGTTGCAGCCGCTCGAGGGGTTGAAGCAGCGCGAGCCTTCCATGGTGTTCCAGCCGTAGTTCTCGCCGCCCCGGCGCGAGGACAGGCCCACATCGATCTCTTCGAGGGCGTTCTGGCCGACGTCGCCGATGTAGAGGTCGCCCGTACCGCGATCGAAGGAGAACCGCCACGGATTGCGCAGGCCATACGCCCATATCTCCGGCAGCGCCCCGCTTCGACTCGCGAACGGATTGTCGGAGGGGACCGCGTAGGGCGTCGCGTTATTGACGTCGATCCGCAGCAACTTGCCGAGGCGTGTACTCAGGTTCTGGCCATTGCCCTGGGGATCGCCCCCGGAACCTCCGTCTCCGATGCCGATGTAGAGGAAGCCGTCGGGGCCGAAGGCGAGACCTCCGCCGTTGTGATTCGCGAAAGGCTGACGCACGAACATGACCTCGCGCTCGCTCGCCGCGTCGGCCGTGTCACCACCGGGTGCCGTCGAGCGGAATTCGGAGATATGCGTATCCCCGTTGCGATCGGTGTAGTTGACGAAGAAGCGTCCGTTCGAAGTGAACTGGGGATGGAAGGCCAGGCCGAGTAGACCGCGTTCGCCCCCGGACGAGATGCGGGCGGAGATGTCGAGAAACGGCGCGGCCACGAGAGCGCCGGCGCGTATCACTCGAATCCTTCCCGCCTGTTCCACGACGAATAGACGGCCCCGCTCACCGGACACTGATTGAAGGTCGAGCGGGGCACTGAGTCCTCCGACCACGCGAGTGGCCATGAGGCTCGGTGTCCCTGGCACGACCGCGCCTGAGGCGCAGGAAGAAGGAGGTGTCGAAGGGGCAGTCGGAGCCGAGGGGGAAGAGGGGGCGGGGTCCGCGCCGCCGCAACCGGAGAGGCCGAGGCCGAGCCCCGCCAGAGCGGAAAGACGGAAGAAATGACGGAGCCGGATCGGGCCCATGAACTCGTTTGAGCAGTTCGGGTCAGCGTTTCCCGCGAAGACGTCGGCTCACCCTTTCCAGCAGGGTTCGCGGCCTCTTCGCGGGCATGCTGTGGATGACCTTCTCGAACTGCCATTTGGGCGGGGAGGTGCTGGTCGGTGTGATCTTGCTGATCTCGCTCATCGGTGGAGCCGAATCGGTCGCGGCGGGAGCGGTCGCCTTAGCGAGGGCTTCTCCCCCGAGGGACGAAAGCTGCGCGCGCAGTGTGGTCATTTCCTTCTCGTGCGCCGCGACGGCGGCAGCCAGGCGGGACTGCCACTCTTCGGCGACACTCGACGCCACCTCGGCCTTTTCCGATTCGGAGATCCAATTCTCCATCGAGGGAAGAGTCTCGCCACGGTGCTCCTCCCGCTTGCGCATACGAGCAGTCGTCTCCTTCAGCTTGCTTCGGAGACTCGAATTCTCCTGTTCGAGGGCGGCGAGACGGTCGGCCAGATCCCGGGCGGCCTTGAGCTCGCGATCGCGGACGGCCGTGTCCTGCCTCACTCGATCCAGCTCTTCCTGGAACACCGCCTGGGCGCCGGCGTGACTCTCCTCGAGCCGACGCTTCTCTTCCGCGGCGACCGAGGCCGTCCCATCGAAGCGCCCTCGCCAGGCGGCCACTTCCGCGAGCAGACGTTTCTTTTCGCCCGCCTTCTCGAGCTCGGCTCGGTTCGCGCGCTCCTCGATCGCTCGCAACGCGCCTCGGTGCTCCTCCTCCCGCTGTTTGAGCTGCGCGTGGACCTCGTCGCGCTCCGAAAGGGCGGTGGCGTTGTCCCGTTCGAGCCGCAACAACCGCTCGCGGAGGTCCGTCGCCTCCTTTTGAGGTAGTTGCCCTTTGGCATCGCCCGCCTTGAGTGCCGCGACCTGGGTCTCGAGCTGCGCCACCTGCTTCGAATGGAGGTCGGTGACACGGCGCAACTCCGCGGCGGCGGCCTTGGCCGTTTCATCGAATCGCGATTGCAGGTCGGCGGTCGCCGCCTTGAGCCCGGAAATCTCGTTCATCGCGAGCTGGGCCTGGGCGGAGGCCTGTTCCTCCGCCACTTGCACGGTGGTTCGATTCAGAGCCTCCGACCGCTCCAGGCGAGCGGTCAGACTGTCCCGTTCCCGCACCAGGGCGGCGCGGTCCTTCTCTACCGCCGCGAATCGCGCGGCCAGGATGGCCGCTTCCTTCGAGGCCGCATCGGCCAGTCCCTTCGAGTGGAGGGCCTCTTCCTGCAGCCTGGCCGCGGCGGTCGCGTGGCGTGTCTCCAGGCTGTTGATCGCGCCGGCCGCCTGCTTGGCCTCCGCCTCCGCGACTCTCCTGGACTCGGCGAGAGCCGCGGAGAGCTTCGCGATCTCCTCGATTCTTTTTCGTTCGGCCGACGGGGCCTCCACCGCGCGCTTTTCCACGAGCTCCAGGGCCTGCCGCGAAGCCTCTTCGACCTGAGCCAGGCGCGCGCGGATCGAGTCGCGTTCGGAGACGAGGGCGGCCTTCTCGCTCTGAAGCAGAGCCGCGCGGTCGGCGACCGCGGCCATCTCCTTCTTTTGCGCGGCCGCTTCGCGATCTCCCTGCGCGACGAGCGTTTCGATCTTCCGGGTTTCCCGGGTCGAGGCTTCGGCGGCCGCGTCGAATCGGGTCCGCCACTCGACGATGGCGGCGTTGAGAGCCGCGGCCTCATCCGCGCCCTTCTGCTGCAACGCCTGCGCGGCGGCGATACGCTCTTCGGCCAGCCGGAGTCCCTCTTGATGGCCTCCCTCCGCTCGGGCCAGGCGGGCCAGGGCTTCGTCGCGTTCCCGGGCCGCCGCTTCGTGTTGTTTCTTGAAAAGCGAGGCCTGTTCCTCGGCCCGCGCCACGCTCGCCAGCGATTGGGCGCGTTCCTGTTCGAGTTCGCGCGCGCGCGCCTCCAGCGCGAGACGGTTCTTTTCACTCTCCGCGGCAGAGGCGGCGAGCCGGGCGATCTCCAGTCCGTGATCCTGGGCCTGCCGCTCCGCTTGAGCCCGGAGTTCCGCGGTTTCTTGCCGCATCCGGGCCGCCGCCACCGCATGCACTGCTTCGATTCTCTGGGTTTCCTTGGTCGAAACCTCGGCCGCGGCTCCCAGACGCGCTTGCCGCTCCGCCAGCTCGGAGTTGAGCCGCGAGATTGCCTCGGCGCGCTCCTCGGCCAGGCGGAGTGCTTCCTGCCCCGCTTCCTGGGCCTGGGCCAGGCTCTTCAGTGCGGCGTCGCGTTCGCGGCCCGCCGTTTCCTGCTGTTTCTTGAAAAGCGAGGCTTGTTCTTCGGCCCGTGCGCGGTCCTGTTCAAGTTCGCCCGCTCGCGCCTCCAGCGCGAGACGGCTCTTTTCACTCTCCGCGGCGGACGCGGCGAGCCGGGCGATCTCCTGCTCGTGATCCCGGGCTTGTCGCTCCGCCTGGGCCCGGAGTTCCGCGGCCTCTTTCCGCATCCGGGCCGCCGCCACCGCATGCACCGCTTCGGTTCTCTGGGTTTCCTTGGTCGAGGTATCCGCGACGGTCTGGAGACGCTTCTCACGCTCCGCCAGTGCCGAGTTGAGCCGCGAGATTTCCTCGGCGCGCTCCTGTTCGAGTTCGCGCGCGCGCGCCTCCAGAGCGAGACGGTTCTTTTCACTCTCCGCGGCGGAGGCGGCGAGCCGGGCGATCGCCTGTGCGTGATCCTGGGCTTGTCGCTCCGCTTGGGCCCGGAACTCCGCGGCGTCTTTCCGCATCCGGGCCGCCGCCACCGCCTGCGCCGCTTGGGCTCTCTGGGTCTCCTTGGTCGAGATCTCCGCAGCGGTCTGGAGACGCTTTTCATGCTCCGCCAGTTCCGAGTTGAGCCGCGAGATTTCCTCGGCGCGCTCCTCGGCCAGGCGGAGCGCTTCCTGTCCCGCTTCCCGGGCCTGGGCCAGGCTCTTCAGCGCGTCATCGCGTTCGCGGGCCGCCGCTTCGTGTTGCTCCTCGAACGTCGATCCTTGCGCTTCGGCCCGGGCCAGGTCCGCCAGGGCCTCGGCGCGTTGCTGTTCGAGCTCGTGAGCCCGCTTCTCCAGCGCGAGGCGGTTGTTTTCGCTGTCCGCCGCGGTGGCCGCGAGTCGGGCGGTCTCCCGTTCGTGATCTTTCGCGCGGAGTTCCGCTTGAGCGCGGAGTTCGGTCGCCTCTTCCCGCATCCGGGCCATGACCGCGGCGTGCGCGGTCTCGATTCTCCGGCTCTCCCGGGCGGAGGCGTCGGCGGCCCCTTCGAACCGGACTCGCCAGTCGGCGAGGGCGGAGTTGAGGGCGGCCACCTCATCCGCTCCCGTGTGCTCCAGGGCGGAGAGGCGTTCTTCAGAAAGCCGGGTGGCCTCGCGATGACTCGCCTCGACTTTCGCCAGGCGGGCGAGCGCGGTGTCGCGTTCTTCGGCGGCCGCCGCCTCTTGTTCCTTTAGCCTGGCCGTCTGTTCCTGGGCCCGGACCAGGTCGGCGAGAGCGTCGGCGCGTTCTTTCTCGAGTTCGCGATTGCGTGTCTCCAGGGTAAGACGCGTCCTTTCGCCCTCCGACACGGACGCGGCAAGCCCGCCCATCGCGGTCGCGTGAGCCGCTTCCATCCCCCGGGTTTCCTGGGCCGATGCTTCGGCGGCGGCGTCGAACCGCAACCGCAAGTCGGCGATGGCGGAGTTGAGTACTGCGACCTCCTCCGTGCCTTCCTGTTGCAGCGCCTGCATGGCGGCGATGCGCGCTTCGGCGACTCGGAGCGCCTCTTCATGGCTGGCCTCGGCTTTCGCCAGACGGGCCAGCGCGGCCTCGCGTTCTTCGGTGGTCGCCGCCTCTTGTTGCTTCAGCTTTGCCGCTAGTTCTTCGGCCCGCGCCAGATTCGCGAGAGCGTCGGCGCGTTCCTTTTCGAGTTCGCGAGTGCGCGCCTCCAGCGAGGCACGCTTCTTTTCACCCTCCGACACAGACGCCGCGAGCCGGACGATCTCCTTTTCACGATCCTTATCTTTGGATTCCCTGGCCTGCCTCTTCGTCTTGTTCTCGGCCTGAAGACGCGCTCGCTCTTCCGTCAGTTCGGAGTTGAGCCGCGAGACTTCCCTGGCCTGCTGTTCACGCACGGACCGGATCTCCGCTTCCAGGAGGGCCTGGCTCTCGGCATGAGCGGCGGCGGCCCGGGCGGCTTCCGCCCCCGCTTTGTCTTGCGCGCCACGAAATTGGGCTTCGATCGCGGCGGTTCGCTCGTTCGCGGCCGAAAGCGCCTCTTCCTGGCGGCCGATCTCCGCCAGAGCCGCGAGGCGTTCACCCTCGATGCGGCCAGCCTTGTCATTGGCGCTCTCCAGATCCTTCGTGGCCTTTTCGAGCGCTTCTCGCAGAACGGCCTTCTCGTTGGCCAGGATCTCGGCCGCCGAATCCCTGCTGGAGGCCGCCGCGCCCAGATCCGCGAACCGACGTTCGAACTCAGCGATTCTGTCCTGCGCCGCACGGAGAGCGACGCTGTCCTGCTGCGCGCGTTCATTCGTTGCGGCCTCCGCCTCCGCTCGCCGCCTTTCCAGCGTCTCGATATCCGCCTGGAACCGGGCCGCCTGCTCGCGACTCTGGGCGTGAACGGACTCGAGGCGAGCGTTGAACTCGGCCACGGTCCGGCCATGGAGCTGCTCGGCCTCGGCGAGACGGGCCATCAAGCTGTTTCCGCCGCGAAGCACCGGCGGTTCGATACCGCTGTGCGGGTCTCGAGGAGTTTCGTCTTCGCCCCCTTTGAACACGCGACGCCAGACCAGGCTGAGGGGGGCGGTGGCTGGAGTATCCGCCTTCCGCGAGAACCTCTCTCTCAATTCCGTCTCGTGGCGGGCGATCGACGTTTCGAGCACGGTCCGAAGGGCGTCCTCGTCGGCCATGAGTCCGCGCGGCGTCGCGTCGAACACGGCGCTGTCGCCGCCGGTCTGGTTGAAACACAAGGCTCGCAGACGCATGGCGAAGGCTGCATCGTCGGTCAGGAGGCCGGTGATCTGCACTCCCTCGAACGGCGGTTGAGTGTCCAGGGACACGATCGTCACGGTTGCGCGCGGCCGGTCCCGCCCGGCCAGATCGAAGGCGCCGCTCAAACAGAGTTCGATCGTGGGGATCGAACTGGCCTCGAAGGCCGCGAACCAGTCGGGCGAAACCAGGGCCCCCGGCCGGTGGGTGGCGATTCCCCAGACCCCGTCGGGGTTGGAGGCGACTTGTCTCAGCGCGTGCCGGAGTTCCGCGCCGTCCTCACCCGGCGTCATTTCCGGAATCGCACCCACGATACGGCCGAGGCCCGCCGCGAACGGTGGCGAGGCCTCGTGAACCAGTAACTTCGTGGGGCGCACGCGTCCGGCTACGAGGGCCGACAAGAGAGCCAGGCTGGGCGACGCCATCCAGATGCAGTCGGCTCGATTCAAGTACCGCGCGAGTATCTCCGCGGACGACGCGGACGAGGGGACGTTCGGTGCCATGGCGATTTCGTGCAGGGGTGTCGTTTCAGGCCTTCGGACGCCGGTCTGCGGCGCGCGATCGGACTTCGATGATAAGGCCAGTCACGGGTTTCCCGCGGTCGCCCAGGCAGCCTGTCCCTATTCGAGTGCCCATTGAAAAACGAGCGACCAAAGCAGGGCCGACGCCATCGGAGAGACTTCGCTGTCGGCGATCGCGACCACGACCAGCACGACCGGCGAACGGGATCAGGCCCGACGCAGGGCCTCCATCACTTGAAGATGTGAGGCCTTCCACGCCGGGTAACCCCCGGCCGCAACCCCGGTGAGAATCGAAGTCAGGAATCCGAGGGCCACCACAAAAGGTGCGGCGGCGATGGGCCACGACGCCCAACTTTGAATCAGCAGGGCCGCGGCCGCCCCTAACAGAAGGCCGAGGACGCCGCCGAAAGCACTCAGCAAAGCGCCCTCGGCCAGGAACTGCGCGGCGATGTCTTCCCGCGTCGCTCCCACCGCGCGCCTTATCCCGATCTCGCGGACTCGTTCGGAGACGCTCGCGAGGAGGATGTTCATGATGCCGACACCGCCGACCAGAAGGCAGATCAGCGACGTGGCCCCGGTGACCGCCCCGAACACGGTCTGCGTTCTCTGCTGCTGCCTCAGGACCTCGAGGGGCACTACCAGTTCCACCGCGTCGCGGCCCAGCGACGGTTCGAGGGTGCGCCGCGCCGCCGCCGCCACCGCCTGTGCGTCACGGGATCGCTCCAGGCGCATGAGCACCTCGTCGATCGCCCTCTCCGAACCCGTGCCCGGGATCGAATTCCAGGGCACGATGACGGACCGGTTGAGGTCGCGGCCCAGGACGGGCAGGGGCGAGCGACTCCTTCGCCGCGTGGCCCGCGGTTCGAGAACGCCCACCACATCGAAAACGTCGTCGCCGACTCGGATCCGCTGGCCGAGCGGGGAGCCTTCCGGAAACGCGGCGGAAGCGATCTCCGCGCCGAGGATCGCGATTCTTCGTCTCTCGTCCACGTCGAGGGAGGTGAGCGGTCGTCCTCGGGCCAGGGTGTAACGCGCGGCCAGGGCATACGTCTCGGAGGCGCCCACCATGGTCGCGGAAATGGCGCCGTTTGGTCCGGGGATGAGGACGGCGGCGGCTCGGATGGGTGCGACGGTCAGCAGGCCGGGCAACGCGGAGCGAAGACGGGCCGCGTCTTCCATGGTCAGTTCGGGCCGCGACGCGCCGGCGGTGGTCGCGCGCACCCGCGCCACGAGGGTGTCGGCGCCAAGTTCGCCGATCTGGGACAGCGCCTCGCGCTTCGCCCCTTCGGTGACGGACGACATCGCGGTGATGGAGGCGACTCCGAAGAGGATGCCAAGAATCGAAAGGGCCGAGCGCAGGGCGTGGGCCCTTAGGCTGGCGACCGCGCGACGGATGAGGGCCGTTAGCGCGGATCGGGTCATGGCCCCCCTTCGACGCGGCGACCGTCCCGCAATTCGATCCGCCGCTGCGCGCGCGCGGCCAGAGCCAGGTCGTGGGTGACCAGCACCAGCGCCCTCCCGCTCCGCGGCAGCGAGAAAAGGAGGTCCGCGATCTCGGCCTCGGTCGCCGAATCGAGATTTCCGGTGGGCTCGTCCGCGAGGACCAGTTCCGGATCGCGCACCAGCGCTCGCGCGATGGCCACGCGTTGCGCTTCTCCGCCCGAAAGTTCCGCGGGGAAGTGGGTCGCTCGCGATTCGAGGGAAACCGAAGCCAGAGCGCGCCGCACCGGCTCGCGCCACAAGGACTCGGGAATCTCCGAATACAGGAGCGGTGTTTCCACGTTCTGCTCGACCGTCAATTCCGGAATCAGGTGGAAGGACTGGAACACGAAACCGATCGATTGATTCCGCAGTCTCGATCGTTCGCGATCGGAGAGCGATTCGACCCGGCGATCCTTGAACGAGACGTGACCGGACGTGGGGATATCGATGCAGCCGATCAGCGACATCAGGGTGGACTTGCCCGACCCCGACCGGCCGACGATGGCGAGGCTTTCACCCGCCTCTATTCTCAAGGTCACGCCGTCGACCGCGCGGATCTCGGCATCGCCCTTCCGATACGCCTTGTGGACGTCGTCCAGAGAGACGAGGGCGGGGGCGCGGTCCATGGGGACACTAGAAACGATCGCCGTCCGTTCCTGCGAGATTGGGATCCGACAAGGCCACGCGGTCGCCGGTATTCAGGCCCTTCGCGATCACCGCGAAGTCGCGATTCACCGAGCCCGTGACCACTTCGCGCTCGCGGAAACCGCCCAGTTCGCGCACGTAGACGACGCGCTTTCCCTCCCGGTCGAACACCGCTTGAATGGGGACGAAGAGAACCTTCTCCTTGCGCTCGACCTCGATCTCGATCGTTGCGGTCATGCCTGGCCGCAGGCGTTCGTCCCGCTCGTTGACCTCGATGGTGATGCCGAAGTACTTGGCGTTTCGCCGCGCGAAATCCTCCTGGGCCAGGGTGCCGACCAGGGTGACCCGGCCGGTGAGACGCAGATCGGGGTAGGCCGCGACCCGGACCTGCACTTTCTGGTTCTGGTTCACGCGGTGGACATCGGTCTCACGCACCCGGGCCTCGACCGTCATCCTCGAAACGTCGGGCAGGATCAGCAACGGCTGGTTGGCCCAGACCTGGTCGCCCACCTGCGGCTTCCTCTGCTCCGTCCCGAAGAAGACCGGGCGATAGACCACGATGCCGGGCACGTCGGCGCGGACCTCGCAGCGGGCGAGTTGGGCGCGGGCGGTGTCGAGGCGCGACTGGGCTTCGCGGATGCGGCTCGCGGCGCTGTCGATGGCGGCCCGGCGCTGTTCGAGGCGCGAAGCGGCCGCGGACACCAGAGCCTTCGAAGACTCCCGCGAGGAGAGCGCCTCCGCGCGCGCCTGCGACCTTTCGAGCGGCCGGCTGAACTCGAAGAAGGAGTCGTGCCTTCGCTTCGCGATGGCGAGTTTCTCCTCCGCCTTCTCCACCTCCTGGTCCGCCCGGTCCATCTCCTGCCGGGTGATGAACCCCTCGGCGAGCAGCGGCTTCAGATCGTCGCGCGCCCCGGTGGTTCGACGCAGCTGTCGATCCGCCTCCGCCAGTTCGGCCTTCGCCTCGTCCTCGCGCAACACCCCCCCGCCCTCTTCGACGTCCCGCAGTTCGAGGCCGCTTTTGTCTTCCTTCTGGCGCGCGGCCGCGATCTCCTCGCTGTTCTGCACCTGCTGAAGGGCCAGGTCCTGGCGGGCTTTGACGGACTCCGCCAGGGCCTGGGAGAGCAGGGCCTCGGTCTCGCGGATCTGCTCCTCGAAGGGGGTCGAGTCGAAAAGGATCAGCAGGTCGCCTCTCGCCACCACCTTGCCCTCCGGTGCGAGGGCCACGATCTTCGCCTGGTTGCTCTGGATGGACGAGGCGTACGTGACCGACTTCAACGCCTGGAGGGCGCCGGTCTCCACGATGGTCAGGTCGAACGGACCCTCCTGGGCCACCGCGGTCGCGATCCCACGGTCCGCACCCGTCGCCCTTCGAAGCGCCGTGGTGACGGCGAGCCCGCCCGCTGCCACGGCCACCGCCACAACCCACGCGCGGCGGCTCATGGCTGCGGGTCCAGATTCACATTCAACCGTCCGACCACGCGTTCCAGGTCGAGCCGCGCGACCTGGTAGGCGGCGAGCAGTTGAACCAGGGAACTGCGCACCGCGAGCAGGCTGCCTTCGGCGTCGACCACGTCGAAGTTCGAGGCCAGGCCGCGCTGGTAGCGGAGATTGGCCAGGCGAAGTTGTTGCTCGGCAACGTCGACCGCCCCGGCCTGGGTGGCGATGCTCCGCGACAGGCCGATCAGGTCGCGATGGGTCGCTCGCACCTCCGACTCGACCTCGTACCGGCGCTGCGCGTAGGCGCGTTCGCGCGCGGCGACGTCGAGTTTCGAGAGTTGCAGGCGAGCAAAGTCGGAGGCGCGCTCCAGGGGGAGCGACGCGGAGAGGAACGACTCCCAGCGACGGTTGGTCGCTATGAAGGGACCGCTGGGGCCGGAACCGTTCTGTTCGGTGAAACGCAGGTTCAAGGCCATGTCGGGGAGGAGATTCTGTCGTGAAAGCGACGCGGTCCGGCGCGCGTCGTCGATCTGGTCGCGGACCTCGGCGAGATCGAGGCGCGCGGTCAGGGCGATCTCGATGAGTGTTTCGACGGGGCCGAGGTCGTCCGTCCTGGGCGAGGCGATGTCCCCGGGGGCCGGCTCGGAAGGATCGTCGGGGGCCTGGCCGAGCAGGAAACGGAACCGCTCGATGGCGGACTGCAGTGCCGTCTCCGCCTGGACCGTGCTCTGTTCCGCCTGCGACTCGGAGAGCTGGGCCCGGTACACATCCAGTTTGTTCGAGAGGCCCACGTCCAGCCGCGCCTCCGAAGCCAGGCGCAGGGCTACGCTGCGGGCCGCGCTCTTTTGGGCCACGGAGAGGAGTTCCCGTTGCGCCAGGGTCTGATAGTGCGCGCGGGCCACGTCGACCATGAAGCGCTGCTTGGCGAGGATGAGATTCCTCTCCTGCGCGGCGCGCGCGCGGCGCGCGTTTCGAAGATCGTACAGCGAGGCATTCGGTCCGAATCCGCGGAGAAGGGGCTGGGTCCAGGTCACGAAGGTGTCGTTGGCCCGGCCCGAGGGAGTCGGGATTCCCTCGAAGGTCCGATTGATTCGCTCGGCCCGCACCTCGCCGCCGAGCCAGGGGATGGCCTGGGACGCGGCGACCGCCCAGCCGCTCTCGTTCTCGCTGCGGAAGTACGATGGCGTGATCTTCGGGAAGAAGTGCGACCGCGTCTGCATCTCCTGGAGGTCGGCCGCGCGAAGGGCGTCACGCGCGGTGGCGATGGTGAACCCCTCGCGCAGCCCCGCCCGCCAGGCATTTTCAAGGGTGATGAATTCGGGGCCAAGGGCGACGGCACCTTCGGCGAGCAACAGGCCAAAGAAGGTCGCCCTCAGCATCACGCCGAGGCGATCGTTTCGCGTTCGAGGTCCGCCACGCCGCGATCTTACCTATGGGTGTGTCTGCCTTCGAGCAGGTCAGCGCGCGTCCTGTAAGAGGCTGGCCACCGGCGCCGGGAAACCCTCCAGGCGGGCGAGAATACCGGGGTCGGCCCGGACGGCCTTTCTCGCTGCTTTTTTGGCATCGCCCGATTTACGGAGGCCGTGATAGGCCCACGCGAGATAGGCCTGGGCCTGCGCGAGTTCCCGTCCCGCGCTTCGGTCCTTTTCAAGCCGCTTGGCTACGTCCCGGAGAAGGAGGACTGCTCCCTGGAAGTCCCCGGCCGTGGTCGCCGCGATGCCCTTTCGAAGGCCTTCGTCTGATGCGCCCGCACCTTTGACTTGGGAATCGGCCGGGGACGCGCCGGGCTGAGTTGGGGATCGCGCCGGGATCGGGGTGGACGAGGGCGAGGGCGAGGCCCGACTGGCGCGGGCGAGCGGGGAAGGCGAAGGAGCCGGCGCGGGAGGAGTCGGAGACATGGGGGGAGCGGCCGGACTGGGCGTGCTCCCGAGGAAACGGACGACGCTCTGCTCGTGCGCCTTGGCGCGGACCACCTCGTCGTGCCGCGTTCCGTCGACCAGGAAACTCACGATGTGTTCGCCCGGCGCAACCTCGATGCGCCGCAATCCGCCGGCCGGAATCGTGCCGTGGCGCTGGCCATCGATGAGGAGAACCGCGCGGGTGTCGGTCGAGACCAGAAGAGAGCCTCTCGGCCGCGCGACCTCGCGTTTTGGCGTCGGCGTGGGTGTGGGTGTGGGTGGAGCGGGGGTCGGTGCGGGCCGAACGCTCGCGACCGCGACGGGGGTTGGAGCGGGCGTGGCCGCCCGCTTCTGCGGCGGCCGCCGGAAGACGTAGAACGCGGCGGCGAGGCCCAGGGCGACCGCCATGACAGACGCCGCCACGAGGGCGATAACGGGCAGGGGGTTTTGCCCCCGAATCGCCGGTTCGGCGGGCTGGCCGGGGGACATCATCGTCGAATCCCGGGCGAGTGGACTGCGGCCGAGGATCACCGTCGACCCGTCGTCGCCGCGGTCGATCTCCACGCGGAAGACAACGTTCCCGAACTGCACGCGCTGGCCGGGCAGCAGGACCGCGTGGGTCACGGGAACGTCGTCAACAAGGACACCATTTCCGCTTTTCAGGTCGGCGATGACCCACTCGTCATCGGCCTGCTGGATCTCGGCATGTCGCCGCGACACTGATCCGTCCCCGAGCTGGACGTCGCAGGCCGGGTCGCGCCCGATCAGGACTTTTTCCCGGTCGATGGTAATGGCCTCGCCACCCAGTTCCGGAACGAGGCGAAGGACGTTCATCGCTGGGACTGTAGGCGGGAGCCGCGGTCAAGTCAAAAGACGGTCTCCAAACCATCGGGTCCCCGAAAGTTGAGTAGGATCCGACCTCAATCGGAGTCTGCCGGCGCCTTGGTGTTTTCGGTCCCGGGAAGTTGGCGAGGTTCCCCCCAGAGGTTGCAATGGAGTCTGTTCATCGCGCATTGGCCGTGTCGGCTACCCGGGGACAGGCTACGCCTGTGGCGGCTCGGGAGAGACGCCGCTCAACGGTCCCTGAGCCAGTCGAAGGGACCGCCAGTGGCCTCGACCCTACGGCGAAGGGGAGGGGGTGGGTGATGCTTCGGCCGCAGGCATCCCCCGCCGCAGGTCGATCCGCTTCTTGATCTCCCTCACCGCCGCCGCGGCCACGCCCAGGAGGTCGATGGCCGGGGTCACATGCGGACGATACGCCGTCATGTCGCGAAGGGTCGGGGCTCCCCCCGGGGTGGCCCCACGCAGCATGTTGCCCCGTTCGTTGCTCTTGTCGAAGAACCTCGCGATCGCCGCGTTCATCTCCAGGGCACGCACTTCCGCCTGGTCTTCGAACCGCAACAGGGGCACGGTGGACCGCTCCTTCGGACTCTCGAACCCATACGGCAAAAGCTTGTAGCGAGGGGTAGGCGATGGAGAGGGCGACGCCGCGGGCGCCGGGCTCTGAGACAGTGGCCGAGCGTCCCCGGCCAAAGCGGCGCTCAGGACCAGAAACACCAGGAGCGCCTCGGGTGCCGGCCGCATATTCTTTAGGACGCTCAACGACCCTTTCTGGTCGCTCAGCGGATTCTTCGGAGAACAGGATACAGCCCCAGGACCAAGTCACTTCGGCCGAAGCGACCGGGGCTTTCTGGATGACTTCGCGGTCGCGAACTCCTCGCAAAGAAACACGATCCTGAGTGGCCCATTCCAGGCATTTTCTGGTGAAAGGGTGGCTGAGCTTGTCGAAGCCACGGGGGTGAAACGGTGGCTGAGCTTGCCTGCCGTGAGCCGGTCGAACGGTCGAAGCCACGGGCGGTCCCTTCG
>JANODX010000250.1:0-8616 GCA_031412915.1 Vicinamibacteria bacterium
TCGGTGACGTTCAGGGGAAGCCGATCGCATCCGGTCCCTGAGCTCGTCGAAGGGACCGGCGTTGGGGGTGGCTTCGACAAGCTCAGCCACCGGCATCCACCGGGTCTTGCAGGATCGCCCCACAACCATGTCGCACACCCGCCCGTGGCCCCCGCGTATCGCGCCATCCAAAGCGGAAGCCTGAGAGGTTCGTCCTGAACCGAGGTGTTTCGTGCCGCCAGGCACCGTTGAGGCGCGATAGCACCGAGACGTCCTGAGCACCGGCGACACCTCGGCGCGTTGGCGGGGGACGCACCCGTCGCGGAGGCGCGGAAGAGGGCGGCCCGGCCGGGAATGACCATCGGCACTCTTTCGCTTTGATGGCGCACACCAACCCGATCGCAGGAACACCGCGGTCGGAGTTCACTGAAATGACTATCATGGAAGCAGTTGTGTCATGACCGTCCCGCACTTTCGCTTCGCTCTTCTTTGGGGAGCCCTGCTTGCCGCCTCCGGCCCCAGGAGTATCGCTTTGAGTTCCACGATGCCGGCGCTCCCCACGGTTAGCCGCGCGCCGTTCGGCATCGCCCCCGACGGCAAGGCGGTGGAGGCCTTCACGCTGACCAACGCGACCGGGATGGAGGTGCGCGCCATGCCTTATGGCGCGACCATCCTTTCCATCAGGGTGCCCGATGCCCAGGGTGCGGTGGGTGATGTCGTGCTTGGCTTCGATTCGCTCGCCGGGTATGTAAAGAGTTCGCCCTACTTCGGCGCGGTGGTGGGACGTTACGGCAACCGCATCGCCCGGGGACGCTTCATGCTCGACGGCAAGGAGTACACGCTGGCCGTCAACAATGGTCCCCATGCCCTGCACGGCGGATTGCGCGGCTTCGACAAGGCGGTTTGGGCGGCCGAGCCGACGCGCAGCGACCGAGGCGTGGGCCTGGCCTTCACCCTGGTCAGCCCCGACGGGGACGAGGGATATCCGGGTACGGTCGCGGCCCGTGTGACGTACACCCTGATGAGCGCGCGCAATGTGATCGTGATCGACTACGAGGCATCCACCGACCGGGCGACGCCGCTCAACCTGACCAATCACAGTTATTTCAATCTGGCCGGAAAGGGAGACATTCTTGGCCACCTGCTGACGATGGACGCCGACCATATGACCCCCGTCGATGCCACGCTGATTCCGACGGGCGAGATCTCTCCGGTGCAGGGAACACCCTTCGATTTCAGGAGACCAACCGCGATCGGCGCGCGCATCGACGCCAGGGATCAACAGATCGCGAATGGCGGCGGCTACGACCACAACTTCGTGATCAACCGGAGCGCGCCCGGACTGGTTCACGTGGCGCGCGTCACCGAGGAAGCGAGCGGCCGTACGCTCGATGTGTCTTCCACCGAGCCCGGGGTCCAGTTCTACTCCGGCAATTTTCTCGACGGGACGGTCACCGGAAAGGGCGGCACATCGTACAAGCGCCGGTCCGGGTTCTGTCTCGAAACCCAGCACTATCCCGACTCGCCCAACCATCCGAACTTTCCGTCGGCGATTCTGCGGCCTGGATCGGCCTACCGTTCGCAGACGGTGTTCGCCTTTGGCGTGACCAGGTAGTCGCGGGCTTTGCCCGACTCACGGAGGGGCCGGGCCGGGCGGAGACTTGGTGATCCGGAGTGTAAATGCCGGTGCCGTTACTTCGCCACTGGCGGGGTCGCCGACGACAGCAGCAGCGCGTTCATCATCGGGATATAGGTGGCCCAGGACTGGGCCCGATACTGCGGGCGGAAGCCAAAGAGCACCATCTTGCCCCGACCGATGGGCGCCTCGACCAGAGCGGATTTGCCGTTGAGTAATTCCCCTCCTAGGAGCCAACCCGAGAGCAACGGGTTGCCCGAGTCGTAGGTCAAAACACTTCGGCCGCCCGTCAATTCGAAGGCCGGAGAGGACTCGAACCAGACAATCGAACGAGGATCGAGACCGGCGGCGAGGGGATGCGCCTGGTCGACCTTCGCGTCGAGGATGGCGCCCGGGCAGTAGAACTGCGCGGAATCGGGACCGAGGGAATTGCCGCCGCCCCGGCGCCCGCCGAAGCCGGCAAGGACGTTCTTCACCGGCGCGCCCATCTGGATCAGAAGCTCGGTTGCGGTGTTGAAGGCAACGAGGGTGCCCCCCGATTCCGCGAACGCCTTCAGGGCCACGACCCCCTCGGCCCCCAGGCCTCCCGTGAACTCGTCCGCCATCTCGCCTTTGGCATGACCGTCGATCATCTGCCGGGCGCTCGAATCCGGAAGGATGATGGCGTCGAACCTGGCGCGCAGATCGCCGGCGCGGATATCGCGGTCGTGCAGCGTGGCGTAGTCGAGGGCCAGGCTCTTGTCGAAGATGAAGCGCGTCCAACCTTCGTCCATCGACGCCACGTAGCTTTGGTACAGCCCCACCCGGGGGACCTTGAGAAGGAGCATCTTCGGGACGGGTTTCGCCCGAATGCCTTCGGCCTTGACCCCCAGGGCTTCGAAGATCGGCAAGGCCTTCGCCCGGGAGGACGCGGGAATCAACAGGGTTCCGGCCGGATACGTGCTGCCCAGGCTCGCGAACGGCTCGGCGGCCCAACTCACCGCGACGCCCGCTTTCATCAACCGGAAAGCCGCCATCAGGTCGCTGTTGCGGTGGCCAAAGGCGAAGTGGGTCCCCTGGCCGGTCAGGCCGCCCTTGGCGACCGCGACTTCGGACACTTTCTCGAGGTCCGCGGCGAACGGCGCCGTGACCGGCATCGCGTCCACGTTCAGCAGCAGGGGCAGGGTGTGCGCGGTGACGTCGTAGGGACGCTGCGGCGGTCCCCCTGGATACTGGCGGAGGTCGGGGTATTTCTGCCTCTCGAGGAGCGATTTGGCGATGCCCGAAGAGGGCTGCTGCATCGAGATCACGAAGGATCCGGCCGGATACGACTTCCCCTCGGCCGTGAACGGAGCCTTGGCGCGCTGAACCTCGACCGCGTTCCATTTCATCACTTCGAGCAGCTTGGCCGCGGCCACCGGATCCTTCTGGTCGACGCTCACCACCACGGCGAATGGCTCGTTCCGGGCCAGGGCGCGACGATTGACGGCCAGGAAGTTCGAAAGCCAGTAGTCGCGGTTTCGGGCGCCGTGCTCGAGAAGAGCCAGGGAGGCCGAGAGCTGATAGTCGACGCTGTCGCGCAGACGCCAGGTTCCGCCCATCCAGGGGGCGGGAAAATTCCAGGTGGCTTTCTTCGCGTCGTAGCCAATGCCCCGGCCGAGTTGTTCGAACTTGATGTCGATGGGGGTGGCCATCCGGGCGGACGCGCACTCGGTCAGGATCCGCACCCCTCCGTGATTCACCGGATACTGCCGAGCCGGCGAGAAGCCGTCGTACATGGCGTTCACGACCACCCCGGCCTTGCCTTCCGCGGTGAGCCGGGCCGCCATGTAGGCGCCGATGGAGTTCGTGGCCGCAATCAAGGAAGGATCGACACTGGGTTCCCAGGGGTCCACGTAGGGCGGCGCGAAGATGCGCGCGGCGTTGCTGCCCATCTGGTGGAGGTCGTGGACGATCTGGGGCTTCCAGCGATCGTAGAGCAGGGTCGCGGTGGCCTGGCTCTCGGCCTGGGTAAACATGTACCAGTCGCGGTTGTTGTCGTGGCCGTTGTAATGGTGATACAGGAACGGCACCTGCCCGCCTTCCCACGCCGTCCCCAGGCTCTTCTTGTACCAGTCGACCACCATCTGCGTGCCGTCCGGGTTGTGCGCGGGAAGCATGACGATGACGGCCTGGTCGAGGATCTCCAGAATCCGCGGATCCTCGCTTCTGGCCAGAAGGTACGCGAGTTCCATCGAAGTCTGGGGGGCGGCGACTTCGGTGGCGTGAATACCGTGGTTGTGGGCGATGATGGTCTTGCCGGTGGCCACCAGCCTTTCCGCCTCGATATCGGAGAGGCCGCGCGGATCTGCGAGCCGGAGATTGGCCTGACGAATCGCCTCCAGATTGGCCATGTTCGCCTCCGAGGTGATGGTCACCGCGAGGAACGGCTTGCCCAGGGTCGTCTTGCCTTCTCCGTCGATCTTCACGCGCTCGGACGCGGCGTCCAGCTTGCGGAAGTAGTCGACGACCTGAGTCCAATCAGCGAGTTTGCGGTCGGCGCCGACCTTGAAGCCGAGGACGGATTCGGGACTCGGCAGGTCGGCAGCGCCGACCCTTGCCGCGAAGGCCAGGAAGGCGAGAAGGGGGAGGAGCGAACGGATTCGTTCAGTTTTCACGGGAATCTCCTTGAAGATCGTCAGAATAGCGGATGAGACGCCACCGAAACGGGTTCGTCCGCAGGCGAATACCGTTGCTCGCCTGAGGGTCCGGGACAGCCCGTCTGGAATCTTGCAAAAAGGGGCTTGACCGCACCCCATCATGTGAGATAATCTTTACGTATTGACAATGCCACATGAAGATCTCGATCACGTCTGGAAGGCCCTCGCCAACCAGCATCGGCGGCGGATCCTCGATGTCCTGCGCGACAAGCCCTGCACCACCGGCGACCTCGCGGACGCCCTCGGCGAGAACCGCTTCCTCGTGATGCAGCACCTGAACCTCCTGCGCGAGGCCGACCTCGTCACCGTGGAAGCGGACGGCCGGCGCCGGATCAACCACCTCAATCCGGTTCCCATCCAGCACATCTACGAGCGCTTTGTGGGGAGATACCAAGGCGACTGGGCCGCGGCCCTGGTCGGCCTGAAACGAACCCTTGAAGCCAAGGCCACAAGGGCGAAGTCCGCGAAGAATGAAGCCCCGCGCCTGAAGCGCGCCTGAATGAGGAAGACCCAAATGGAAGAGCGTCAGGTTCACGTCGTCGAGATAAAGGCCCCGGCCGAAGACGTGTGGGCGGAGATCACGAAACTCAAGCAGATCCAGAAGCCGATGTTCGGCACCGTGCTCGAGACCGACTTCAGGCCGGGTTCACGGATGATCTACAAGAGCCGCGACGGCAAGCGTGTCTTCATCCTCGGCGAGGTCCAGGAGTTCCTGCCTCCGAAGCGCTTCGTCCACACCTTCCGGTTCACGAACCTCGCCGAGGCCCCCACCCTGGTGGAGTGGAATCTCGAAGAGAAGGCGGGCGTTACACGCGTGACCGTGACCCACTCGAAGTTCGTCGACCAGAAGAAGACCGCGGATTCCGTGCGCACCAGCTGGGTGGACATCCTGAACAACATCAAGGCGGTGGTCGAAACGGGCAACGTGCCCGTCAAGGCGCGCCTTATGCTGGGCATGATGTCGGCCTTCATGTTCATGGCCCCCAAGGACACACTGCGCGCGAACATTCCCGAACTCAACCAGAAGTAACTCCCCAATCATCAGTCGAAAGGAACACAACCATGACTCGCCGCTCTCTGTTCGCCGGGCTTTCCGCCCTCGCGCTCCTGCCCCAGGGCGCCCCCGCCCAGACGATCGACGGCAAGGCCGCGTTCGAAAAACTGAAGGGCCTGGCCGGAACATGGTCGGATCCCGACAGCCGGACCGCCGGCCTCGCCGGAAAGATCCGCTACGAGGTGATCTCGGGGAGCAGCGTAGTGATGGAGGTTCAATTCCCGGGCGCCCCCCACGAGATGCGTTCGATGTATCACCTCGACAAGGGAGACCTCGTCATGACGCACTACTGCTCGGGCGGCACCCAGCCGCACATGCGCCTTTCGAAAACCGCATCGACGTCGTCGAAGCTGGTCTTCGAGTTCGCCGGCGGGACCAACCTGGACGTCGCGAAGGACTCTCATGTCCACGAGGGCGAGATCCTCTTTCTGAACGACGGGACGATCGAGGCCAGCTGGACGGCCTGGGCGGGCGGAAAGCCGGCCGGCTCCAACCGGTTCGCGGTTTCGCGGGAAAAGTAAGCATGGGAAAAGTGGATGATGCGATCGTAAAGATGATCGCGAACCTCGAGGCGAAGACGGGAAGGCCTCTGGCCGCCTGGGTGAAACTGGTCCAGGCCGAGAAGGTGGAGAAGCACTCGGCCGTGGTTGCCTTCCTCAAGTCGAAGCACCGCCTTGGTCACGGCTACGCGAATCTCGTGGCTCACTCGGTCGCGGGCGGGGGGACGCCCTCGCGCGGCGACGACCCCGTGGCGGAACAGTATGCGGGAACCAGGGTGCCCCTCCGTCCGATCTACGACGCCATTCTGACCGGCGTTCAGAAGTTCGGGAAAGACGTCGAGGTTTCGCCAAAGAAAGCGTATGTCAGTCTTCGGCGGAACAAGCAGTTCGCTATCGTGCAGCCTTCCACCGCGACTCGTCTCGATGTGGGCCTGAACCTCAAAGGCGCGGTTCCGGCCGGGCGCCTGGAGGTGTCGGGCAGCTTCAACTCCATGGTGAGTCACCGCGTTCGTCTGGGCTCGGCCAAAGACGTCGACAAAGAACTGATCGGCTGGTTGAAGCAAGCCTACGACCAGGCGTAGCCGCTGCCCGGCCGCCCAAGGGAGCCGAGCCCGCCTTTCCGTTCGAAGCCGGGGAGCGTATTCTGATCGCGCGCGATGGAGATCACATTCTGGGGAACGCGGGGGTCCATTGCGAAACCCGGACCGACCACCGCGCGGTATGGAGGCAACACTTCGTGCGTCGAGATCCGCTGCGCGTCCGGCGCGCTCATCGTGATCGACTGTGGGACGGGCGGTCACGGACTGGGGCAGCACCTCGTCGCGGAGAACCGCGCGAGCCGAGGTCACCTCCTCATCAGCCACACCCACTGGGACCATATCCAGGGCATTCCGTTTTTCGCCCCCCTGTTCCTCCCCGGGAACAGCTGGGACATCCACGGTCCGAAGGGCTTGTCCCAGGGGCTCCGCGACACCCTGGCCGGCCAGATGGAGCACACCTATTTCCCGGTCACCATCGATCAATTCACCGCCACCACCCGCTACCACGACCTGGTCGAGGGAACGTTCGATATCGACGAGGTCAGAATCACCACGCGCTATCTGAACCATACCGCCCTGACCCTGGGCTATCGGCTCGAGACCGAGGGCGCAAGCCTGGTCTATTGCTGCGATCACGAACCGCATTCGCCCGCTCTCGCCTCGGGTCATGCTCCCATGACCGGGGCGGACCAGCATCATGCTGATTTCGTGGCCGGCGCCGACGTCGTCATCCACGATGCGCAGTACACGGCGGACGATTTTCCGACCAAGATCGGGTGGGGACACAGCCCGGCCGAGTATGTGGTGCGCCTGTGCCGGGATGCCGGTGTGAAGATGCTCGTTCTCACCCATCACGATCCGCTCCGCGACGACGATGCGGTGGATCGAATTCTTGAAGAAGTCCAAACGGGTCTTCGCCGGGACGGAGCCGCGCTCGAAGTGCGGGCCGCCGCCGAGGGTCTGCGTCTCGAGGTCACGGGCGATCCAGACCGATCCACCCGGCGGGCGGAGGCTCAGTTCCAGGCCCGGACCGCCATCGACTCGGCGACCGGGAGATACCCTGTGTTTCTCCGTCGGTCCGACGACCCCGCCACCGCGATCCTCTTGAGAGCCATCGCCCTGGAGGAGCTGCCCTGCCGAATCTTCACAAGCGACGAGGAACTGCTGCAGGCCGTGGTCGAGGATCGGCCCGCGCTGATCCTCCTCGAGCACAATCCCCCGGTCATCGACGGCAAAGAAACAGCTCGGGCCCTGCGCCAGCGCGCAGGCCCCGAGGCGGTCCAGATTCCGGTGGTGCTCGTCGCCCGAGGCGATGACCCGGGCCGCAAAGACCCAAGGGGCGAAGAGGAGACCTCGGTCACGGACTGGCTGGTCTCGCCCTTCAGCCTTAGCTATGCCCGCACCAGGATCCGCGCCTTTGTGCTGCGGAGTGCCTGCCGCTGGGTTCGGGCGCAGACTCCCCCCGACGAGGGCCAGCGCCTGCTGGCCTTGCGGGAGCTGGCGATTCTCGACACCCCCTCCGAAGAGAGATTCGATCGGTTGACTCGAATCGCGAGCGCTGCCCTGAACGTGCCCATCGCCCTGGTCAGCTTGGTCGACGAAGATCGACAGTGGTTCAAGTCCTGTTACGGCATGAGTGTAAGGGAGACACCGCGGGACGCGGCTTTCTGCGCCCACGTCGTGCATCTCCGGGAAGAACTCGTCGTTCCCGACGCCCTCCGAGACGACCGCTTCGCGGATAACCCGCTCGTGGTGGAAGACCCCCGCATTCGCTTCTACGCCGGCGCCCCCCTCATCCTCGGCAATGGCCGATGCATCGGAACACTCTGCGTGCTCGACACCCGTCCACGCCTGCTCAATCCCTCCGACCTCGTCACCCTGCGCGATCTGCGCGACCTGGCCCTCCAGGAAATCGAGCGCACGCGCGGCTGAGGGAGGGGACGCCCGGTCATCGCCGAACCATTGATTCTCATCACCGGAGCCACGGGTTATGTCGGCGGACGCCTGCTGAAGGCACTGGAGGCCGAAGGCCGCCCTATCAGATGCCTGGCCCGACGCCCGGAGATGCTCATGCCGAAGGCCGCGCCATCGACGGAGGTGGTCGCGGGAGACGCGCTGGATCCGGCCAGTCTCGACCGGGCTCTCCGCGATGTGAAGGTGGCCTACTACCTGGTTCACTCGATGGGCGCCGGCCGGTCGTTCGAGGACCAGGATCGGCGGGCCGCCCTCA